>JAGNSQ010000181.1 GCA_017987975.1 Saprospiraceae bacterium | reverse complement strand
CAAAGCGTTGAGCCGCTTTAATTAAGCCGAGGTTACCCTCGTTAATCAAGTCACTAAGTGACAATCCCTGATGTTGATATTGCTTAGCAACAGATACCACGAAACGTAAGTTGGCTTGCACCAATTTGTCCAAAGCTCTTTGAGAATCAACCGGATTTCTGCCAAACATCTTAATCCGCTGGGCAAGAGTGGTCTCTTCTTCCGGCGTAATCATCGAGATTTTTGAAATTTCCTGAAGGTACTTCTCAACAGCCTGGGAGTCTCTGTTGGTAATCTGAGTAGCAATTTTGAGCTGCCGCATAACTAATTAAATTTAAATATCAACGTAATAATGACAGTCTTTGTTTGCAGTATGTTGCAAATGGATAGTTAATTGCCTTAAAATGTATAAAAAGTAACGTCCGTCCCTGACCGTCTGCAAAAATACTCATTATTCGCCGTATCTCATAGCGTTTTAAGGCTTAAAATTGATGACATTATCAACCAAACACATTTACAATGTTAATAAACATAGGAAAGTCAATACCAGTAAGGATTTCACAAATTGAGGAAAATTAACATTGATTTTATTCTATACCGATTTTGCCGTATTTGAAGCTGCCTTTTTATGCTTTGCCTTTCTTGCTAAGTAAATCCAAATACACAACCCTGTTAGGAACAACAACGTTGAAATTACCTCTGCCTGTGTTGGATGTAATCCAAATAAATCAAGCCGAGTGTTGACCCTTATTTTCTCGATAAAAAACCGCTCCATGCCATTTAGCATTAGATAAAGTGCCATCATGGTTCCAGGCACTTTCAGCTTTTTTCGTAATGACATTAGCAGTAAAAATAGAATAAAACAGATAATTATTTCATATAAAGCAGTTGGATAAACAGCTGCCGCCAGTTCATTACAAAATTTGCCTTCACAACCGGGAATTGGAACTCCGATTTCATTTACATTATGTGGATATTTATAAGCCCACATCCAATCAGGCAGCCAGCTAAAGGGCTTTGGATTGTTATTGACAATTCCCCAATCACCATCACCAGAAACCTGACAACCAATTCTACCCATCGAATAGGCCAACATCATTGTTGGTGCCAACGCATCATTTAAATGCCAGAAACCAATTTTATGCTTTTTAGCATACCACCAGATAGCCAAGGCTGCACAGATAAGACCTCCGTAAAAAGTTAATCCTTTCGCAGAAAAAATATAATCGTTGGGATGTTTTAAAAAGTCGCCCCAATTTTCAAAAATATCGAACAGCTTTGCCCCAAGCAAACCGAAAACAAGAGCCAGAATAGTTATTTCTCCTACCCTATCATGTGGCCAAATACGGACATTTCTGGTTTCTGGTTTAGCCAATTTTTGCTTGTTCTTTTCCCACCATTTCATTCCTGCAAACAATAGACCTAACAAGATACCTGCTGGCCAGCTTCCTAATGTAGAAAATATAAAAGCCTGCGGATCTTCAGTTGCCGAGCTATCCATTATGAATAAGGCAACAATTTTAAACCCTAAAAGAAATCCAAGAAGAAAATTCAATCCTAAATCCAGATATGATGCTGGCTTACCAACAGTAACCTGCATCTCAGTGGGTTGAAATAAACCCTGTTTGCTTTTACGCTTTAGTTCATTTGCCAAAACAATTGCCGAAACAATGAAAGCGATGGCCACAAAAAAGCCAAAAGAATTCACAAACCGGAGAAAATTCCATTCAACGCCAAATAAATCTTTAAAAGCGAAGTATAGGTTGGGATACATGAATAAATAGTTGGTTAGCAGCGAATATAAGAAAGTTTCGAGTTGTAAGTTATGAGTAGTGAGTTTTGGTAAATAAGCTAAAAATTTATTTAATAGCAAAAAAATAAAAGAGTTCCGAATCAATGATTCGAAACTCGCAAACTCATAACTAGTAACTATTTTAATTACAATGTTGACCAAAAGCGCCGATAAGGTTCTCAGCAATCATTTGAGCTGATCTGCCTTCAATCTGATGACGTTCGATAAAATGCACCACCTGGCCATTTTTAAATAATGCAATAGCTGGTGAAGATGGAGGATAAGGCATTAAATGCTGGCGAATGCTTTTTACAGCTTCAACATCAAACCCTGCAAAACTTGTTGCCAGGTAAGTTGGTTTTTGAACTGCATTTGCAACCGCTAATAAAACACCAGGTCTGGCGGTACCAGCCGAACAACCACAAACGGAATTTATCATAACTAATGTTGTTCCTTCTTTGGCTAATTGAGTATCTACATCTGTAGATGAAAGCAATTCTGAAAAACCATTTTCAGTCAATTCTTCTTTCATCGGTACTACTATTTCTTCTGGATACATATTTTTCTATTTTTTATTAAACGCAAAAGTAAACAAAATGTGTAGTGTGTGGAAACTATAACTGAGCTACAGAAATTTTGTCAGCAGATTTTCCTCTTTTCGGAAATTCTGTCTATTGAAAAATGAGAAACCAGACAGTATTGTCAGAAAAAAACTGGCATTTAGGTGATGGTATGTAGTTTGATGAAATGTTAATCATAATTGAAATTCAAAAAAAATAAAACTATACTATCATGTTAAACGTAAATTTTAAGCAGAAGCCTTTTGAAGGATCAATGAACAATTTGGTTGATGAGTTGTTTAAAGAGTTACCAATGTTCTTTAAAAATGATTTTAACAATACAGAAAGAAAAGGTTCTGTTCCGGTTAACGTCAAAGAAACAGCAAACGGTTATCAACTAGAAGTTGTAGCACCAGGTTTTGAAAAAGCAGATTTTAAAATAAACTTAGATGACAGTTTACTGACAATTTCTGCGGAAAGGAAAAACGATGAAAAGTATGAAAGTGATAAGCAGATTCGGAGAGAATATAGCTATCTTTCATTTAAGAGATCTTTCACAGTTGATACAAAAATTGATGCAACAAAAATCGAAGCTTCATACATCAATGGAGTGTTGATTTTAAACCTTCCGAAGAAGGAAGAAGTCAAAGCATCAGTAAAAGAAATTATTATAAATTAAAGATATTAGAAGAGTCTCATAAGCAGTTGGTTTTGGTTTACAAACCCTCCGTTTCCACGGAGGGTTTTCTTTTGCCCCAACTATTGTTTTACTACACAATTATCTTTTCTCCTTGTATCAATTATATATTGAATCTTCCATATTCCATCGAACCGAACTAATTGAAATGAGTTTACTCCACAATGGCTGAAATTGTTGTTGAAATAAAAACTATACGGCGTCCAGGCAAAAGCCAATGGCCCATCAATTTTTATTGTTTCAAATGTTATTCTTTCATCCAATGATCCAGCAGTTGCTTTACCTATCTGGTTGATAAATCCAGAGGGGTTTTCGTTTCGAACAACTGTTGCACCTGCTTTATCTCTGCTGATACTTTGGAATACAATGCTATCCGAAAAAGTGCTTTTCAACATTTCTCCATCAGCATTCTTCATAGCGGTGAACATCTTGTTGATAACCGCTTTTATTGAGTCTTCTGCACTTTGTGCTTTTACAAAGTTCCCGCAAACTGTTAATGTTAAGAGTATGAAAAAATATTTCATGTTATGATATTTTATGATTTTATGGCAAGTGAATTGAACAATAGTTACGTTATAAAATTATTCCTTTAAAAATAAAACAGTAATCCATGCAAACAGCCAAAATAGTACAGACGGTCGTTTTGCTGATAATTGTGGCTATAGCAGCCAGTTGTACAGCAACGAAAGAATATACCAGTAAACTTTTTCCTGGTAGTCAAGCCGCTGTTAAAGATAGTCAGGCTGTGGCTTTGCGTTTTCTTGAATTAGACAAAGTAGAAGAAGATAAAGAAAGCTGGGTGACAACTGATATTATTATGGGAAGAGATACAGTAAGTAAAACGCTGGCTTTAGACAATCTTGCAAAGGTGTATCCTTCCACTACTGCAAAATCTGATTCCACTCTAAAAACTTCGAACACCGAAACTGTTAAAGTTACTGCTGCACCAAAAAGGACTGAACCTGTGGTAGAAGAACCAGTCGCAAAGGCTGCCAATGGAAACAGTGTAAGAGAAAAAAGAACAAGGGAAAATTAATACATCAACAGTCTAATAAACCATTTAATAACAAAACACATACTCATGAAACGAACATTTATCTTTTCTGCCACCGCCATTTTTTCTCTGTTTTTGGTTTTGTCTAGCTGTAAATCCAGCAGAGTTTGGGAAACAAAAGATCGGGAAGACCGAATAGTAAGGACTCCTCCACCGCCGCCGCCTAACCGTCAATACAATAATCAGGTTTCAAACCGTTACAGTTCTGCAACTTTGATTATAAGTCCAAGGCCAGGCTTTACAATGAATCAATATTCAGATGGTAGTTTTTATCATCGCAGCCCGCAGGGTTTTCTTTATTGGAAAGGACATGATAATCGCTTTTATCTTGATAGATCGTATTTGAACAGAGTTAGTTATTCAAAATGGGAATACAATGATTGGAAACGCTATAAAAAAGCAGCCTCCCAAAAAAGAAGATAATAGTAATCCTGTTGTAAAAGTCCCGAATAGATCGGGACTTTTTTTATATAAATGGTTTTCTCTGCTGCTATGGTTTCCTTAGCTTTATCGCCTCAAAAAACATTGTGCAATGAAAAAAATACTCTTGTCGCTTTTTCTCTTGATGTCAGGCATCGCTTTTTCTCAAATGAAAGTGGATGATGTAAAATCCTTTACACTTAAAAATGGAATGAAGTTTTTGGTGGTTGAAGATTTTTCTATCCCAAATGCCAACATGTATCTGTTTTATAAAGTAGGTAGCCGAAATGAATACCAGGGAATAACAGGCCTTTCCCATTTTTTTGAACACATGATGTTCAATGGCGCCAAAAAATACGGCCCCAAAATGTTTGACCAGACCATGGAATTTAATGGCGGCGCTAATAATGCTTATACAAGAGAAGATGTAACAGTATATACAAACTGGTTTCCTTCTTCCGCTGCCGAAGTGATGTTCGATTTGGAAGGCGATCGAATTTCAAGTTTGAGTATAGCTCCCGAAATGGTAGAAAGTGAAAGAGGTGTTGTACTGAGTGAAAGAAGAACCGGGCTTGAAAATTCTCCTTGGGAACAACTATCGCAAACTTTAAGTGGCGCTGCCTTTCTGGAACATCCCTATCATTGGCCTGTAATTGGTTATGAGGATGATATGAAAAACTGGACACAGGCTGATCTTGAAAGATATTTTAAAACCTATTATGCGCCGAATAACTGTGTGGTAGTGGTATCGGGCAGTTTAAAATTTGATGAAGTAAAAAGATTGGCTGAAAAATATCTTGAGCCAATTCCCGCACAACCAGCACCGCCTGTTGTACATATTAAAGAACCAGAACAAACCGG
>JAGNSQ010000180.1 GCA_017987975.1 Saprospiraceae bacterium | reverse complement strand
AGCTCTTTGCTATCAAAATCATATAAAAAAAGCTCAATGTTTGATAAGTTTTTGGTAGCTGTCAAGTTTGATACCAGCTCTTCAAACATTTGAATTATTTGGTTTTTAAATACATTGCTTAATATAATTTTAGGTGCATTGATTCGTTCATTAAAATGGTGTTTGATATTATTGACTTTTTTCAAAAATATTTCCTTTAAGGAAAAAACCACATATTCAAGATTGTCATATTTTGGACTGATTGAAACCAAAAAATTGCGCAGTTTCTTATTGGCATCAACAGCAAAGTCTTCAACCCTTGAAAACACCTGCGATTGGGAGGGAACAGAAACAAAGTGCATTTTTGAAACGTGGGCTTGCAGTGAAATTTTAGTAAGTGTGCTACCAATTTCATCATGGATGTCCTGCGTTATCTCTTTACGCATCTGAGTTATAAGTGAAATATTAGAATCAATACTCCAAAGCATCCTCTTTATTAAAAAGATGAGGAGTAGTATCAATTGCGGGAAATGTGCCGAAACGATTCGAATGGCATGAAATTCAAAATTATACCGAATAGCCCCAATTTCCAGAGCTATTACTATTATGGTATAAACAATATAAAAAAAGAAAATGAACAAAAACCAAAAATAATTTTTCTCTTTATCAAATATTAGCTTTTTGACTGTAATTCCAATGATAAGAACCATGTTAATAATGACAATCAGGTAGAGTATGGTCAACAAAGTGCCCAACAAGCCAGCTGGCAACATTTTGTCATACATAAAAAATCCCAACAATGACACCACAATGTAAAGTATGGAAATAGTATCAAACCACCAGGCCAACCACTTGTTCCATTTACGTACTTTCAAAATTAATCTGCATAAATACATAAATACGCTACCACTCAGTGCACCAAAAAAAATGGCAGCATTTATTTCAAAAAAAGGATAATTGCCCCAAATATATAGAGAGCCATATCCACTGGCCGCAAGTACATACATAGCCGTTATGATCGAATAAATAACAAACACCAAAGTATCTTTCTGACTGATTTTACGCAAATTGCCGTAATAATACATCACCATGCCCAGAAAGGATAGAAAGAAACAACTACTAATCACAATCAGAAAACTGACATCTGTCCACCTAAAATCAAAGCCGAAAACCGGATCAACCAAATGGGGACTTACCGTAATTCCAAATTCCTGACGATACACTCTTATGTACATGTCATAAACAGCATGGTGTCTAAGAATTAAGGGAAGAGCCAAGGTGCGATGGTAATTGGGGCGCTCATTACCCGGCATGGTACAGCCAGTAAGAGGCGATTGATATACCAGCCTATTGTTTTGGTACAACAACAGGTCAGCCTCATCTATTTGCACATTGTGAAGAAATAAGAGCAGCGTTTGATCCCTATCTGTATTATTTGAAATTACCGTTTTTAAGACATTAAATTGATTGGTCTTTAACCGATGGTTTTTTTCATTTATTTTCACCCCCTTATCTAGCAGCAAAGGCTGAAGGATAGGGTCCTTACTAAAAAAATGAACACATTTTGTGGCTATGTACTCATCTTTAAAATTACTAGAAATAAATACGGTGTCGGGTGGCAGTGCGAAACAATCAAATCCACCTAACACGACAAAAATCAAAGTGATTCTGCGCATTAAAAAATATGGGCTTCCTATATCCAATCTATGTCATTATTCTAAATTAGATTGGATATTTTTTTAATAGCTTCAACCTTACTATGCACGTGCAATTTTTCATAAATGCTTCTTATCTGAGCTCTTACAGTATGGGTTGAAACAAAACGTTCAGCGGCAATCTCCTTATAATTAAGACCCTTGTTTAAAGCTTTCAGCACCTCCCATTCTTGTTTTGATAACTTTTCCAGTTCTCCGTTTTTAGATTTTGCTACATTAAACGATTCAGCCACTAATCTGGAAATCTGAGGCGACATAGGTGAACCGCCATCAGCAATGTCATAAATATCCTGAATGAGTCGATCAGGGGGGCCCCCTTTAAGAATATATCCCTTGGCACCTACCCTCAAAGCTTCAAATACTTCAATGGAATCAAAATGGGTGGTGTACATAACAAAATCAGGCAGAGCGCTATTTTCAGTACAACTCCTGACACAATCAATTCCGCTCATGCCCGGCAGACCAATGTCCATCAACACGATATCAACATGTAATTCGGGCAATTTTTTAATAAATTCTTCAGCAGAACCAAAAGTATCAACGCATTGAATATTATCCTTCAGTTCTAAAACATCCTTGGTCAGATGCCTGATTTCTTCATCATCTTCCACCAAACAAACTCTGATCTGTTTTACCATCTGTAACTTAAAGTTGAAAGCTTTAAACAAAGATAGATTAATCTACATCAATTAGGAAATAGTTCATTTGTGGTAAAGAGAGACAAAGGGTCCCTGCGAATCGAAGACTACAAGTGAAATGGCAATCACACTCCTTTTTATTCCAACAAAACCCGCCTCATCACCGTATGGTGGCTCGTCTCTATTTTAACATACACCATCGGTAAGTCGTAGGCAGAAAGATCTATGTCATGATCAATGCCAATTACCTTTTTACGCATCAATTCATCACCTATAGCATTGTAAAAAATCAAAAGCGATGACTCTTGAGAATCCATGTTGTTAAAATGGATTTTTAAGCCTTTGATGAACGGAGTTGTGTAGGGATGTAGGGTAACCATAGTTTTGAAAAACAATTAAATGAGTAGAATTTTTAATCTTTCTTAGGAGGCGGTAGCGCGTTTAGTTTTAATTTGATGGCTTCATCATTTGCCGATTTGTCTTCCTTAATGGGGTTCTTATTTTCTGTTTTGAATGACGTTCCAATGGTTCCGCCACAGGGCTCAACTACAGCTGAGAAATTGGAGATGGCCTGGGCTTGAAATCCGGGGGCCATTCTGATGTATCCATCCTGAATGCTGTAGCGGACATTTGATTCTGCTGTGCCCATGATGGTGGTAGTCGACTTTATGGAATCGAGGGCCGATAAGTTGTGGCGATAATTGATAGAGCCGCCAATTTCTTCTTTATAACTGGTGCAGTTGATGTAACTAAAGAGCGGAGATGTAGCAACTCCTCTACCGAAAAGATTGGCATAAATGGATTCAAAACCCGGATTGACATATAAATCGTATACCTGTGTAATGGGCAATGAATTGTTAAATGATATCCACTGATTTACATTATTAGGCCTCACATATACACCAATATCAGTGCCTACATAAAGATCATCGGTGGTTTCATCCACCGCAATGCAATGAATACTAACGTTGGGCAAGCCAATTGACCAGTTGGTCCATGTATTGCCCCCATCGCTACTTTTGTAAAGTTTCATATCTGCTACATTACCCAATACACTTATGTAAACTACTGAGGAATTGTCATCACTAATATAAATATCTGAAATCACCGATGGCGAAACAGGTGGGTTCAGCAAATTCAATGTAGATCCAAAATTGGTAGTACGGTACATAAGATTGTTGCCGCTGATTAAATACCAATGATTGTTGTTGGTTTTAGCCACTCTCATCATTCTCACAGGATTTGATAAACCTGTTATAAATCTCGTCCAATTATTTCCTCTATCTACGCTATAATACATGTCTCTTTTCATGTAATAAAGTTTCATGGGATCATTTTTATCTATTTGGAAACATTTACTGAAATTAAATGTCCCGCTATACAAAGCTGAGTCTGGGCATGGGCAGGTAGGTCCCGGCACCCTCATTCCTGTATTAGTACCATTAACAGATTTTCTGAAAAATTCACCATTCTGGATGGTTCCATAAAAAATATTAGGATTGGTTTGATCTATAGCGGCAGCGGTTCCATCACCACCAATAAATTCACTATAACTTGATGCTGTCCTCCTGTGCACCCCATTGTCTTGCAAGCCCAGCATAATAACATTTTCATCCTGAGGACTACCATCAATGGCATAGGCTTGGGCAATTTCCATACTGGCCGTCATATCCGTCCAGGTGCCCCCAGCAGTATAAGATTCCGGTTGTTTCCAGACTCCCCCATCGGTGCATACGTAGATGTCGCCATTATTTTTAGCTATCATAGACGCGTCGACGTGAAATAACTGTGTCCGGGGACTACAACTTAGGCTTTTAAGCTGCCACGAACCATAGTTTTCTTTCGCAAAAAAGTCCACCCCACCTACAATGATACTACCAAAATTGGTTGAACTTACATAGATCTCCGCATAATCACGTCCCCCTCCACTTGCCCAACAGGTATCTACTTTGCCGTCACAGTTGGATGATATAATAGCCGGCAATGCACCTGTTGTGTAAGTATTTAGAGTTGTATTATACACATAGGTATTATAGTATACCACATTGGGATCCTTATTGGGCAAATCTGATACCAAAACAGCTGCCACTTGATTAGGTGTTTCCGGTGATACTGCAAGCATCATCGCAAGAAAAACGTTAGAAGCAAAAGGATAAGATCCAGAATTATCGAAGGGTGCTGATGCCGTCCACGAAGCCTCAGAAAGTCCGCCATCGGTGCAAAAATAAAAGTAGTCAATCCACTTACTTGTTATATATAATGTATTTGGATCATTGGGCTTAAACTCGATGTCCCATACCTCACCTGATTTTATTTTCGTCCAAGTATTCGCTCCATCCGTTGTTTTATACAAGCCCAGATTGGTGCAGGCATATAAGGTATTTACGTCATCAGGTTTCATGGACATTTTATAAGCAATCAATTCCACATGATTGGTTGTGACACTGTCTTGCAGTCCTGTGGGTAACCAATGTGTTCCTCCATCTATGGATTTAAACACCCCTATACTCGTATTAGATTGTCCGGATTTTCCGGCACCCGTTAAAATAAACAATGTATTCGGATTTGTAGGATGGACCACCACAGAAGCTATACCTCCGCAAGGAATGTCATCTGTGAGCGGTAAATAAGATGTACCCCCGTTGGTCGTTTTCCAAAGTCCACCTCCTGCAGCACCCACATAATAAATATTGGGATCTGTAGGGTGAAATGCAATACACTCCGCCCTCCCCATACCAGAGTTACTTTGCAACAAGGGGTAGTTGATCCAGTTGCCATTGAGCACTCCATAAGCACTGCTGGTCTCTTTTTCTATTTTATTTTGTTTATTGAAAGCATCATAAGTGAGCTTATTCAGGTTTTTTGAAGTGACTCCATTTTCAGTATTAAACTTAATGATACTTTCTCTTTTCTGCTTTTTATACTCCTTCCTACCGAAATATTCTGTCTTCATTCCGTCATTTTGGCTCCACGTCCAGGTGGAACAAAATATGAACAGGGCCCAAATCGTAAGTCTCATTTTTTATTTGATTTTATCGCTTC
>JAGNSQ010000179.1 GCA_017987975.1 Saprospiraceae bacterium | reverse complement strand
TGTAAATCATTAAATTCTATATATGAAGTTTTCTCGTTTTTTACAGTTTGCTGCCATCTTTATGTTGATGACCCTGGCCCTGTCTTCTTGTCAGGACGATGATCCTTATGCCAACCTCAAAGGTACCTTTACCCTGACCGATTCAACGGTTGATGGCGTAGATGCTGGCCCCGTAGGCGGCACTTTGGTTTTTAACAATGATAAATCCGGCACCATCGACATCGATTATGTAGTAGGAGCAACCCAGTTTAGTCTCTCTGGCAATTTCAACTTTACGGCCAACGACAACACTTTAACCCTCAACCCAGGTGCCAGCGATGAAGAAGTTTGGACCCGCGTTGAAGATGAAAAAAACAAGCAGAGCTTTGCCTTTGATGTGCCACAAGCAGGCGCTCTTAAAGGAGTAGTGCTGATCTTCACCAAATAACACCCCTTGCAACGGGTAATAGGCAGATACAGTCAAGGCATCGATGGTCCCCTGTTGGTGGCCATCGGTGCCATGCATGGCAATGAACCCGCCGGGGTAAATGCCATCCGCACCGTTTTTGATATGCTGGAAAATGAAAAAAAAATAAAGCCTGAATTTGAATTTAAGGGCACCTTTTTAGGCCTCATCGGAAACCTCAAAGCTTACGAACAAAAACGTAGGTTTATCGACAAAGACCTCAACCGATCGTGGGACTACACTGTGTACCAAACCATCAAAGATTTACCGACAGACCAGCTCAATGCCGAGCAACAGGAAATCATTGACATCATCGGCGCTCTCAGAGAAGAGATAGAAGCCCATCCCCCTAAAGAAATCATAGTTCTCGACCTGCACACCACCTCTGCCCATGGCGGTATTTTTTCCATTACTTCTGAAGACGATATGAGTATTCGCATGGCCATCGAACTCCATGCTCCCGTCATCATGGGTATGCTTGACAACATCAGCGGATCTTCCATCCACTTTTTTGATGGTAAAAACATGGGCATCAGCACTACCGCCATTGCCTTTGAAAGCGGGCAACATGAAGACCCCCAGAGCGTAAACCGCGCCATCGCCGCCATTATTAACTGCATGCGTACCATTGGCTGTGTTAATGCACATGATGTAGAAAATAAGCACGATGAAATGCTGATCAATTTTTCCAAAAACCTGCCCAAGGTCAATCGACTGATTGGCAAGTACAGCATCCGCCATTCGGGCCACTTTGAGATGTTACCTGGCTTCCAGAGTTTTGACCGCGTGCAGCAGGGCCAGCTGCTTGCCCAAGATGGCGACGAAGCTGTGTATTGCCCGCAAGATGCCATGATCCTCATGCCTTTTTATCAAAAAATGGGTGAAGATGGCTTTTTCCTCATCGTAGAGGAAGAGAGAGACTCCTTAAACAGCTGAGTTGACCCTATTTGATTATCTTTGAGAGAATCAATCACAATTTATGATTTTTCCCATTGGTGATACACAGGTAAAGGGAGGCCACAAGCCTTTGTTTACGTACACCTTCCTGGTGCTCAATATTCTCATTTTTGCCCTCCAGGTAAGCCAGCCGGGAAATCTTATCTGTGAATTTGCCGTAATGCCCGAAAACATTAAAAACGGCAGCCACCTGTACACTTTATTGACCAGCCTGTTTATGCACGGCAGCTACATGCACATCATCGGCAACCTCCTTTTTTTATGGGTATTTGCTGACAATATAGAAGCCGTGATCGGCAATTTTCGCTTTCTACTATTTTATCTTGGCGGAGGTGTAGTTGCCAGCCTGGCCCACATCTACCTGGGCACACCCACTGCCGACACCCTACCCTGCTGCATGCCCTGTGATGGCTGCGACGGACCATTGATGTGTGCCGGTTTTATTCCCTCTCTTGGTGCTAGCGGTGCTATCTCAGCGGTAATGGGGGCTTATATTCTGCTCTTTCCATCATCCAAAATCAAAGTGCTGGTTCTGATCTTTTTTACCAGCATCTATGTATCTGCCTGGGTGTTTTTGGGGCTGTGGTTTGTACAACAACTATTTGCAGGCATTGGCAGTACCAGTGCCCTGGCCCAACAAGCGGAATCAGGCGTAGCGTGGTGGGCTCATATCGGAGGATTTGTATTTGGTCTGGCAGTAGCCTGGATTTATAAAAACAAGCGGGGCTCAAATCCCGTTATACATAGAGATGAAGATCGAAACTATCTCTGAACTAATTTATTAAGTTATTTCCATGAAAAACAACAGAGGAAAAAAATTGTCACCCGGCACCCTCAGCAACCAGGCCCTCAACCTTTTTGCCGCCCATCCGGGTAAAAAATACAACGCCCGCCAGATCATTGAAAAACTCAAAATCAGCAATTCCAAGGATGCCGTCTTACACGTGCTCAAGACCCTTGGCCGAAAATCGTTTTTGGTCCACCACAAGGATGATTTCTTTCAGTGGAACAAAGAAAACCTTAATTTGGCCGTCAAATCCAAGAGCCACGACTACTTCACCGGTCGGGTTGACCTCACCCGCACCGGGGCTGCTTATGTCATCATAGATGGCCAGGAAAACGACATCTTTGTGCCAGAGCGCAACACGGGCAATGCCATGCACCGCGACATTGTCAAGGTTGAGGTACCCAAAAGAAGCAATAGAAGAAGACCGGAGGGAAAAATTGTAGAAGTCATCACCCGTTCCCTTACCCATGTATTGGGCACACTCCGCGTTTTTCACCACTATTCCATAGTCTTCCCCGATGCAGCCTCCCGCTTTCCGGAAGTGCTCATCAAGGTAGAAGACCTGCACGAAGCCAAAGATGGCGACAAAGTAGTAGCCCTCATCACCAGCTGGGGCAATAGTCAAAACAAGGCCATTTGGGGTGAGGTTACTTCAGTTTTGCACGAAGTAGATGACAACGAAGTAGCCATGCAGACCATCCTGTTGAGCGCCGGCTTTAACCTCGAGTTTCCGGATAATGTCATCAAAGAAAGTGAAGCCATCGACGGAAAAATTACCAAAAAAGACATCCAGGAAAGAAGGGATTTCAGAAAGATCCTCACCTTTACCATCGACCCTGAAACAGCCAGGGATTTTGATGATGCCCTTTCCTATCAGGTCTTGGAAAACGGAGAAACCGAAATTGGTGTCCACATAGCCGATGTGACGCACTTTTTGAAAGAAAACTCTGCCCTCGACAAAGAAGCATATGATCGATCTACCTCCGTTTATTTGGTAGACCGGGTGTTGCCCATGCTGCCCGAAAAATTGAGCAACGATTTATGTTCTCTCAATCCCAATGAAGATAAGTTTACCTTTTCGGCCGTATTTACTTTTAACGACAAATACAAAATTACAAGCGAGTGGTTTGGCAAGACCCTCATCCACTCCGATCGTAGATTCAGCTACGAAGAAGCCCAACAGAGTTTGGAAACCGGTGAGGGAGAACATGCAGTTGTGCTTAGAAAAATCAATGCCATTGCCCACAAATTGAGAAAAGAACGCTATCGCAACGGTGCCATCAACTTTGAAAGCGAAGAAGTGCGCTTTGTGCTCGATGAAAATAAAAAGCCTGTGAGCATGATGGTAAAAGAAAGAAAAGATGCCCACCTGCTCATTGAGGATTTTATGCTGCTGGCCAATAAATCGGTAGCCAAGTTTGTGTCCAAAAAAACCAGTCCGCAAGTACCGTATGTGTACCGGATTCACGATCTCCCCGATCCTGCCAAACTCACAGATTTTGCTCTGTTTGCAAAAGAAATGGGCTATACCATGAAGCTGGACAGTCCCAAAAACATTGCTGAATCTTTCAACTCCCTGGCTAAAAAAATAGAACAGGATGCCACCCTTCGCATACTGAGTCCCCTGGCCATCAGAACCATGGCAAAAGCAGAATACAGCACCAAAAACATTGGACACTACGGTCTCGCCTTTGAATACTACAGCCATTTTACCTCACCCATTAGAAGGTACAGTGACGTGTTGGCGCATCGCATCCTTTTTGAAAATCTGGGCGACGCCATCTATAGGGTTGACCAGGAATCACTCGAACAAAAATGTAAACACATCTCAAGGCAGGAAGTAAAGGCGGCTGAGGCTGAACGCGAATCGGTCAAATACAAACAGGTAGAATACATGATGAGCCACATTGGTGATATCTTTGAGGCCCAGATTTCTGGCATGATCGAAAAAGGCATCTTTGTAGAACTACCTGCTTCCAAGGCGGAAGGACTCATACCCTTTGCCAATTTTGGCGGCCAGTATAAGATGGATGTCAGTAAGCTGAAAGCCATGTCAAAATATACAGGACACGAGTACCGCATGGGAGACCTGGTAAAAGTAAAGCTCCTCGACGCCGATCTTTCCACCAGAAAACTGGAATTTGAATTATTGGAGGAAGAAGATTAAAAGTTAGATAGTAAATTAGTTTATGACAAAAGTCCACGATTTTATTGTACAAAAAAACATCCGCGCACTCTTATTTGACCTCAATGGTACCATGGTACATGACATGCCCTACCACACCCGGGCTTGGCATCAGATCTTTGTTTCCCTGGGCTTAGACATCAGTTACGAAGACACCAAAAAAGAGTGTTATGGCAAAAACGAGGAAGTCATCGAAAGGGTCATGCCCGGTGTTTACCCACTGGCCGTCAGAACTGAGATGGGTTGGAAAAAAGAAGCCCTCTACCGCAAAGAATTTGAAGCCGAGCTGGGCCTGATTCCCGGTCTCCATTCTTTTTTACAATACTACAGGGCACAAGACAAACAAATGGCCATTGGCAGCGCCGCCATCAGAGAAAATGTTGACTTTGTTTTGGATGGCTGCGACATCCGATCCTATTTTGATACCATTGTTTCTGCTGATGATGTCACCAAAAGCAAGCCCCATCCTGAAACCTTTCTGCTCTGCGCCGATAGACTGGAAACCGACATAAACCAATGCCTGGTATTTGAAGATACACCCAAAGGAGTGGAGTGCGCCGTCAATGCAGGCATGCATACCGTTGTTATTCTTACCACCCACGAAGAGGAAGAGTTTGAAGCCCATGCGCCGTGGATTGTAGATTACATCCACGATTACAAATAAAATCTACCCTCTGTAGTGAGTTGAGTGGTACATGAGCTCGTAATATTCTCTGGCCATTCTGCAACTTTCAAAGCCATTCACTACATCCTTCATGCCCTCCTGTACAATCTTGCGCCAGCGGGGCTGGTCTTTGTAATAGGTAGGTAAGATCTCATCCTTGAGGATGCGGTACATGTGGTAGAGATCGTGTTCGTCTTGCTGGTGGATGTTGGTGTTTTTATAATCTGCCTGGGGTATGATAAAGGAGTTTTCACCATGGCGCGCAAATTCGCAGATCCATCCATCGTCGGTGCTGAAGTTGACAGAACCATTCATGGCGGCGGTCATACCACTGGTACCACTGGCTTCGCGCGGCACCCGGGGATTGTTGAGCCAGGCATC
>JAGNSQ010000003.1:44254-73935 GCA_017987975.1 Saprospiraceae bacterium | reverse complement strand
AAGTAAATGATCTTCAATGAAAGATTGTTGTTCTGATTTTCGTTTAACACTGAGTCCAAATGATGAAAATAATCAAGTTCTGTACTGTTGTTAAACTGCGAAATGGCATTTTTCCAAACTAAGTTGATAAAACTACCTTGAGCAAATTGCCAGGTATAAACCAGGTCCACGTTAAAATAATCTGCCGCCCTTCCAGGGTTTTAAGTACTAAGTGTAAAAGGACTCAGACTTCCATCCTTTTTTAATTGGTAAAACTGTTTGTTTATTACGGTGCTTGTATAATGCCTGACTCTGGCAGTTAAACCCATTCTATTGGTAAAATTATATTTAAAACTTAGGGTGTTTACGATCGTATGGATGTTTCTTCTTGCAAAATAAGACTGCCCATTTTCAAACCCTGAAAATCCGATGTTATTGGTTCTTGGCTGATAATTATATCCTAATGAAATTGAGGTCTTTGAGTTGAATCGGAAGGATTGAAAGATGCTGAGATCAAAACCACTTCTGTTATAAAAATCAACATAGTTTCTGAGGTAAGATTCAGCAGAAACATAATACATTTTATTATTGTTGGTTTCGAACCACCCGCCCAAAACATAACTATTGCCGTCTCTAAAATATTTACCTTGTTGTCTGGGTTCATAAAAATCATTGGAACGGGGTCTGAATGAGCTATACAATCCAGCCCACCAAAGATTTTTAAGTTGCCCATTGATGTTCATATTGGCTTCACCCGCTTGATAGGTCCTTTGAGCGGGTTCAAATTTTTTATATAAATGACTGATGTTTAAATTTCCATTGATATTGATTCTATTATACCAAGTACCCGGATTTACCCATCGATAGCTCATCCAAAGTCCATGGTTGATATAATTGTTGTTGGTAAAATATCCAAGGTCATTACTGGTGAATTTGGTATCTGTCAATTCCTGAAAGAGGTTAAAATTAAAGCGACCACTTTTTTTACCCACATATAAAAGATGGCTGTACCCGGTTTGAACCTTATTTTCAATGATCTGACTTGCTGCCACTTTTCCACCAATATTCCAAGTATTGCTATTGTCATTCAGGTCAAATAAAATTGAAGTTACTATTGCTTCATGAGCATCGCCTCTCCGCAAAACACTTGTATTAACAAAGCTAATACTTGAATTATTTTTTAGTGTCTGGTCTACAACCAAAACATTAAAATTGGTTAGTGGATTGGTAAGTTCCTGTCTCTGTTCTCGGGTCTCTATATTTTCAATGGTAGCGTATTGCGCTGCTGTTAAGGCATTGAGAAAGGCAATGCCCATTCCATTTTCGGTTCGACCAGATATCTTGGAAGCATTAATCAGACGGGTTTCAATGGGATTACTTACCAGACGTTCTTTGTCTCTCAATTTCTGAGTGACATGGTTGAAGTAATAAGGTGTTCCTCCTATCCTGCGGGAGTAGAAAAAATTACCTTTATTAAACAACTCGATACCTTCGGTAAAAAACGGTCGATTTTCATTAAAGCGCACTTCAAAGGGGGATAGATTTAATACCTGATTATCACTTTGGACTTGACCAAAATCGGGGATCAGTGTTGCGTCTAAAGTAAATGCCTGATTGATGCCCCATTTTACATCCATACCTCCATTGATTTGGTGACTCCAGCCTGAAACATCTGTTTCGGTTGGGTAATGATTGGTATAAAAAGATAGATAAGGTGAAAATTGCAACCTGAGTGGGGGGTTAATATTTTGCAGACCTGTCCAATGGCCTTCTTGGGTTAGAAAGCCATTTACTGTGGGCCAAACCGGGTTCCACATGTATTGCTCTCCTGTTTTGACTCTGCGTCTGGTTACATTCAAGCCCCAGTCCTGAATGTTTTTATTACTAAATCGAATAGCTGAAAAAGGAATAAAGATTTCAAAATTCCACTCATTATCCTTCCTACTGGTTGCGCTTTGCCAAACGGCATTCCAACTAAAATCTTCACTTTCATCCACGGATGGTGAGACTTTAGCATCCATTTGTTCATTAAGGGGGGTAACAAAATATTCAAACCCGTTTTGATTGTCGAGATAAGTGTCAAAAATGATGCCCACAAAGTCATTATTGCCAAAACCATCTCTGCCAGCCAATTCAGATGAAATATCATCTTGTGTGGCCTCTCTGCATATTCCTGCTACAAAGATACCTTCATCATTATAGCCCAAATTGATAGTAGTTTGTTTATTTGATTCTTCCAGATCACCTGGTTGAGGTCTGAATTCTACGAAACTATCCAATTGACTGACATCGGTCCATTCTGTTGCCCCTAAAATGCCATCAATTGTTTTTGGAGTCTGAATTCTTTGAGCAACCAACTTTTTTCGAGATTGGCTAGTAGGCTGCTGCGCTTGTAAAGTAATGCAAAAAAAAAGTGTAAAAAGAACAAACAAACATCTCATCAGATAAAATTATTTATCAAAGACGAATCTTTACCAATACGGGTTGCATTTGAAAAGCATAAAATGAATGGCTTTAAGTTATAGTACCGGCCAGGTACTCTGCAGTCGCATTGTTTTTTCAATCACATCTCTGACACAACCTTTACCACCATTGAAGGGTGAAATGTAGCGAGACAGCTGCAATACTTCCGTTACAGCGTCGGCAGGGCAAGCAGAAATTCCCGCCTTTTTTAGCAAAACGATGTCAGGCAAATCGTCTCCCATATACAAGATCTCCTCGTTTTTTAGGTTGTATTTTGCCAATAAATCATCATAAGAAGCTGCCTTGTCTTTTAGCTTATCATAGATGTCAGTAAGTCCGAGGTAGTCAAATCTTTTCCTAACACCTTCTGATGCGCCCTTTGTGATTACAACCACTCTATATCCTGCTTCAATGGCATACCGAACAGCCTGACCATCGCGGGTACTCATGGTTCTCAACATATCACCGTTTTCCATTACCAATACTTCTCCATTGGTAAATACACCATCAACATCAAACACAAAGGTAGTAATGAGTTCAAATCCGTTCATTGAAAACAAATTTATTGATTATCCCTCCATTCATATACCCATTTGGCCTGAATTTGTTCCAAATGTGCTTCATTGCAATCCTCTCTCTTGCCTTCAAAATTGGAAATGGATAGTACCCACTCAATCAATTCAGTAAAACGGATGCGGTAAATTTTAGATTCATCAAACGAATCGCCAAACTTTTCATAAAGTTTCATTGCAATGTCTTCGTGATCTCCCCACCCTATGGGTAAATTATCAAAATGCTCAAATCCCATATTTTCTTCTGCTATTATTATTAATCGTGTTCATGGCCAATGATTCTTGACTGGTCGGGTATTTGCACCGTTATTCTTGCTTCATCACTCAGGATAATGCACTGACAACCCAACCTTGAATTCAAGCGAGGGTTTGTGGCCCTATCAATAAAATCTTCTTCTTTATCTGATATTTCCTCAAGATCATTTTCACCTTCTAATACATAAATATGGCAGGTCGAACAAGCACAAACTCCACCACAATTGTGGTTTAAATGAACATCATGATCCTCTGTCAATTCAAGTATCGAGTAACCGGCAGAAACGTTTTCTACCACTTTTTCCGGTATTTGTTCGTCTTCGAATTTAAAAATTACGGTTGCCATATATAAATATAACAGAATTTTATTTTATTAGTAACTGTTATCAAGAGCCTTAAACAAATTTTATTTGCAAAAGTTCTGAAAAACTACGAATTTTAATTTTGTCTATAGCCATTTCTTTTTTCTGAAATAAATTAGCATGCCAAGTGCAACTAAAAACATAAATCCTAAAACATAAAAGTAGCCGTTTTGCCATTCTAATTCTGGCATATATTTAAAATTCATTCCATAAACACCCGCAATAAAACTTAAAGGGATAAACACTGTAGTCACAATGGTGAGCACCTGCATTACTGCATTCATTTTATTGCTCATATGTGACATATATAGCTCCCTATGACTCACTACCACCTCTCGTTGCATATCAATGCTTTCTGTTACATAGATCAGATGGTCATATAAATCGTTGAAGTATTTAAAATTATCTTTAGAAATATGAATTGAATCTGATCTCATTATTTTATTAATGGATTCTCTAACTGGAAATATGTACTTCTTTAGATAAATCAGGTCGGTTTTAAGCGATTGTATCTCTTTTAGCACTACTTCTGATGGGTGTTCAATGATTTGAGCTTCAATATTTTGGTTCATTTCATCGACCACATCAACTATGCTGATATAATTATCAACTGTGACATCATGCAGGGCAAGAAACAAATAATCAGCACCTTTTCGCCTGATTCTTGATTCAGGCATGCTCAATCTGTGTCTTATTGGTCCAAAGACATCGCCTTGTGTTTCCTGAAATGTGATCAGGATATTTTTTTTTAATATTAAACTAAGCTGTTCGTCTTCAATGATTACGTCTTCCTTTTCGTTTTTCAGCATTTTGATGCCCGAATAGATATAATCTTCAAAAATTTCGCACTTTGGCCTTGACAATGAATTTAATATGTCTTCTTCAGTAAGAGCATGGATGCCAAAAAAAATACAAATGTCATGCACTGTCTTTACATCGTGAATGCCGTCAATATTGACCCAGTGTACTTTATCAGCATCTAATTGACGTATGTTGTTAATATCTATACCTGAATGATGTGAAAATGTGTTTGCATCATAAGAAAAAATGCTCAAGACAACCTCTTCAGATCTTTCTACTCCGATATAAACGGAAGATCCTTGGGGAAGTCCAACTTTTGAAACTTTCTGTTTCTTTGCCTTTTCCCTACTTTTTCGTGACATTAACCATGTTTTAAAACAGATTCGATAAAAGCCGAAACTACCAAACTACCTTTTTCATAAGAAGAGTTATTGTTAATAATCAGGTCAACGTCATCAATATAGGGTTCAATATACCTTTCAAATGAAGGCATTACATGGTGTTTGTATCTATACAGAACATCTTCAAGTGGATAATTTCTTTCTTTCTGATCTCTGAGTATTCTGCGTATGATTTTATCACTGGGTTTAGCATTGATAATGATACTTAGATCGAGGGTCTTAAAAATATCTTTAATATGAAATACAAACAAACCTTCAACAACTATTACAGGGGCCGGATTGAAATGTAAAATTTTTGGCTTGGCATGTTCATTATTAAAACTGTATTCCATCCGTTCAATGGCCTCACCCTGTTGCAGTTTGCGAATATCTCCTGTAAATGCATCTATGTCAATGGATTCGGGGAGGTCAAAATTTTTGACTCCATTTTCATCATTAACTTGCAATTCACGGGGTAAATAATAATCATCTTGTGAAATGATACAAAGACTGGATTCGTGGAATTTGTTGCGCAATGATCTGATAAACGACGTTTTACCCGATCCACTGCCCCCAGAAATCCCAATGAGGGTGGTTTTTTTCATGGAATAATTATAAATCTTCGCAAAAAATGTGAATTTTTACTTCTCAAATCGTAAAGATAGCGCAAATTTATGGATCAACTCAACGATATTTTCAGAGGCATTTTGGGCATTATTGTCATGTTACTCATCTGTTATGCTTTTAGCTCCAATAGGAAGGCTATACCATGGAAAATGGTCGCAATTGGAATATCGATGCAATTCGTACTTGCCCTTTTGATCCTTAAAGTCCCCTTTGTAAGCACTTTTTTCGATTTTCTGGCTGATATGTTTCAAAAAACCATGGAATTTTCAAAAGCCGGTGCCGAATTTATGTTTGGTAGTCTGGTCACAAATCTAGATGGCTTTGGTTATATTTTTGCTTTTCAGGTTTTACCGACCATTGTATTCTTTAGCGCTTTATCCTCAATTCTTTACTATTTCGGGATCTTGCAGAAAGTCGTATATGGGATTGCCTGGATAATGTCCAAAACAATGAAATTATCGGGACCGGAGAGTCTTGCTGCTGCAGCTAATATTTTTATCGGGCAAACTGAAGCTCCTTTGGTTATCAAACCCTACATCAAAAACATGACCAAGTCAGAAATTTTGTGTTTAATGGTAGGTGGTATGGCTACCATTGCAGGTGGCGTGTTTGCTGCATATGTGGGTTTTTTGGGAGGAGATGATCCCGTAATGAGGCAATATTTTGCCAAACACCTTTTGACAGCTTCACTGCTCTCAGCACCAGCCGCCATTGTATGTGCTAAAATGTTGTTACCGGAAGAAGAAAAAGAAATAAATGCCTCAATGTACCTTGCCAAAGATGAATCTGAAAATATATTGGACGCGATTTCGAAAGGTACAACCGATGGTCTTAAATTAGCTATTAATGTAGGAGTGATGTTGTTAGCTTTTACAGCTTTGATTGCCTTTGCTAACGCCTTTCTGATGAAGGCGGTTGGGAGTTGGACCGGCCTTAATGAGTATGTAGTAAATACTACTAACGGGGCTTATGAAGGTTTTAATTTTACTTATATTTTAGGTTTAATATTTGCGCCGGTTGCCTGGATATTGGGCACACCTTCTGAAGATATCCTTAATATTGGGCAGTTGTTGGGCCAAAAAACGGTGCTAAATGAGTTTTATGCATATAAAGAATTAAATGACTTTAAGATTGAAGGTATCCATCTCCAACCAAAGTCCATCTTGATTGCAACTTACGCTCTTTGCGGCTTTGCCAATTTTGCATCTATTGGAATCCAAATTGGCGGAATTGGTGCTTTGGCTCCTGAAAAACGTGTCTTACTGACCCAATTAGGTATAAAAGCCCTGATTGGTGGGACCATAGCCAGTTTCCTGACAGCATGTTTAGCTGGTATGCTTTAAACGAAGGTTGGCTTGCTTTTTACGTATTTCTCCAACCATCGATCTTGTTCCCATAGCACATGGAGGATGGATTGTCGTGCCTGATAACTATGGCTTTCAAAGGGAAGCAAAACCATCCTAACAGTGGCTCCCAGTGCTTTTAATGCTGCATAATACCTTTCTGTCTGCATGGTATACGTGCCGCTATTATTATCTTCTTTCCCGTGAATTAACAAAAGAGGCGTTTTCATTTTATCGGCATCCAGAAAAGGATTCATAGTCTGATAAACCTCCTTGGCTTGCCAAAGGTTTCGCTCTTCGCTTTGAAAACCGAACGGTGTAAGTGTCCGGTTGTAGGCTCCACTCCTGGCTATACCTGCTGCAAATAGCGCGGTATGGGTAAGGAGATAGGATACCATAAAAGCTCCATAAGAATGACCTCCAATAGCTATTCGGTCTAAGTCTATCCATTTGAGTGAGCGTGCCGCTTCAATTGCTGCCTCTGCATTGGCGATCATTTGTTCATGGAAATGGTCATTGGGTGTGGTATCATTTTCCCCAATTATGGGGAAGGAAACATCGTCCATTATGGCATAGCCTTTTGCTACCCAATAAAGGGGAGACCCCCAAAAGGGATAAATGAAATCATGTTTTCCATTTGTGGATTGTCCTGCCGTTTGCTGATCTTTAAATTCCATAGGGTATGCCCACATTATCAAAGGAAGTTTGGTAACCCCATCATGATTAAGAGGAATGTAAAGTCTGGCACTCAACTCTGTGCCATCATTTCTCCTATATCTGATAATTTCCTGTTTTACGCCCTGCAAGGCTAAAAAGGGATTTTTATAAAATGTAATTTGTTGAAGGGTGTTGTCATGTAAACTTCTTAGATAAAACGAAGGGTATGTATGGCTATCCTGAATGAGTGTAAGTAGTATCCTTTTTTCGGCGTTTATAACCATAGAAATATCTTCCTGAGCAAGGGTGTCGTCTGATTCAAAGATTCGGGTCTTCAATCCGGTGTGAAGGTTGTATTTATCTAAAAATCCTTTACGACCTCCTGAATAGTAACCGTCACCATTTAGGTACATGTTGCCATTTTCGTCTTCCTGGATCACATTCCAGCCAAAGTGATTTTTTCGAGTTACAAAATTCCCGGGATCGTTAAATTTATCCTGGAAGTTTCTTTCTTCAAATAATATAGCTTGTTTCGATTTTTGTGGGTCAATAATGTAAGTTCTTTGCATTCTGTTTTTCCACCACCTTTCGAATACAACGGCCTTGCCTGTTTCAGTAAAAAATATACCAGCAAATCTGTCCTTTGTTTTAAAAATGGCTTCTGGAGCTGTTTGAAATGGAAACGGCAATTGGAATATTTCATCTCGAAAAATTGAATCTTGTTCCGGGTCTCCATTATCAAGAGCTTCTACCCAAAGTAAGCTAGATGCCACATCAGGTCTCCATTTTATTTGTCTCCTACCCTTTTGTACTGCCATAAATCCTTGAGGCAGATATTCAAGCAAAGGACTTTTTTCTATTTCATAAACAGGATTAGCATTGACATCATAAATTGTAGTAGTATATGGAAACCTGTCAAAAGGAACAAAATAGGAAAATGGTTTTTCAATTTCAGAAATCATGACCAAAGTACCATCAGGTGACAAAGCAATACCATCATGCATAGCAGCGTTTTTCCATAAATTTTTATCACCATTCTGATTGAATTTCCAAATTTCACTGGTTACTGCATTCTCAAAATTATGGACATCAATCTCATCCTTAAGCAAATCCTGAAAAGTTCTACTCTCGATTGACTGGCCTTCATTATCTGCTGTGATGGGGCCATTAGGGATGATATCTTTATTGAGTTGATAATTGACGCCTGTTGAAGGAATGGTTGAAAATAATATTTCACCCGTTTTCAACCATACAAAAGCCTGGCTAATATTACCGTTGATGTTATTGGTTCCAATAGCCTTAGCGGTTTTTTGAATGGCATCAATGAGCCATGCCTGAACACCGTTTTTCTCAATATTCAAAACAATAGCTTTATCCTGTTCATAGTTCCAGGAAAGCCTGCAAAATTTGCCATTTTCGGGTAGTCCCAAAATTTCGTGCTCTGTGTTATCCACAATGTTGAGGAGAGTAATTTTGTAAAAATGACCTTCTCTGGATTGGATATTGGTAAATGGATTGATCCTTAATCCGGCCAGTTTAAGTTCAGGAGCCGCCAGTTCCTCTAATTCTTTGTGAGGTTTTCTGTGCAGCAGAAAAGCAATAGTTGCGTTCGTATTGATTCTTATTAAAGGGGCCAATTCTGCGTTGGCCATTTCTAAGATAGGGCTTTCGGGTTCCTGGTAGATATTTTTTTGACTATTCAAAATTAAAAGTTGCTATAAGGTTTTTGGAATTACTTGTATTTATGTTGCTGTTTATCATAGATATTGGGAAGCAAATCTCCGGTATTGCTCCCTAAAGTTAAATCATACAAAATTTCCACCTCGGTTCCCGGTGGACAATAAAAAAAGATCCTCCAGATATCATCTTCTGAAGTACCAATGCAGCCATTGGAATAAGCCTTACCTAAAGTTTCATTATTGGTAGTTGCATGAATCAGTTGCCCAGAAACATAACCATCAATCCAATTGGTAATCGAAGGGGTTATGGGCATTTTGGTGACCACACCATCATCCCGTTTAGTTTCAAAATACCTTTTCCCGTCGACCGGGTTGATCCAGACAGGATTATGTTGGGTATTGTAAACAAAACCCTTGCCTTTTCTTGTCCGAAGATCCATATATTGATCAATTGACTTGAGGTATTTAGATTCATTTTTTCCCACTCTTATAGGACAGTCAAAGATTAAAAGATCTTCGTGAAAGATTCGCAATTTACATTCTGGAATATTGACCAATATTTTATTGGCACTTAATCTGGAAGAAAGTATTTCAGCTTCTTTTTGAGAAGGTATTATAAGGACTGTGCCTTTTTTTATAACAATTCTATCTTTCTGGTTGATTTCTTTGATCCCTTTTTCTTTAAGCCAGTAGTAGGAAGTATGACTCAAAGAATCAATAATCCATGAATTGTGATTGACGAGCTGATAAAGATTTAAATGATAGTGCAGGCTATCTGTGTATCTTTTTGCCAGGGATTCCAGGGTTTTAAAAAATAATTTTACAGGAACGTCTTTCTCTACAACATACGATACAATTCCATTACTGTCGATGGAGTTAATATGTAAGGACGAAGCTGTTATGGTACACACCTCAATACCCAATAAAAAAAATATACTTAGCAGAATTCGATTCAAACCAAACTTTAAATTAAGGTTAATTCAAAGATAGTGAATTTGCCTTCAAATTTATGGGAGTGTTGCCCCTAAAATCAGTAAGCATTGTGACCTTAATCAGATTACAAAGAGATAAAGTGTAGGAACTTAGCGCTTTAAATTATACCATGGATAATAACCGGTCATTGATTGAAGCCCATCAAATAAGAACAGAATGGTCGAATAAACTCGATTTTTATCAAGATGAGCTACTTATTTTGCAAAAAAAGTTATATAAAACAGTGGATGCACATCCTGATCTACCTTCCATTATTGAGCATTTTAATGAGTATCGGGCGATTATCAAAAAAAAATTGGATAAGATCGATGAACTCAGGTTTACTCTATTACTAGCTGAGAAGCAATTAAATAGAGAAATGGGTGACCAACCTATGAATGCTTTGGGAGCGCAACCCAACGATTTCTTTCAGTTTGAAAGTAATATTGAGGCTTTTAAAAACCAAATAAGAAGGTTTATAGCTAAAAATATGAAATAAGTTAAGCCTTTACCTCATCCGAGTCTTGTACAAAATGTGTTGCCAGGGCGGCCAGGAAAAAACAAAGACCAGACACGATAAGGGTAATGACTGCTTTGTCATTGTACAACAACTTAATCATAGGCCCCCCAATTAAAGCATTTATGATCTGGGGAATTGTAATGAACAAATTAAAAATACCCATATAAATACCCATTTTGGAAGCTGGCAGGGAGCCTGCAAGTATGGCATAAGGCATCGCTAATATGCTGGCCCACGCCATACCCACCCCAACCATAGATATGATTAAAAATTCTTTGTTGGGTGCAAAAAATACACTTATCAAGCCAATACCTCCCGCTATGAGTGACACAATATGAGTTGTTTTTCTTCCCCATTTTTTTGCCATTATGGGTAATAGCAAAAATGCATAAATTGCTGACACCAGGTTGTAAACACCGAAAATAATGCCCACCCAGTTGCCCGCATCATTGTATTCTACAGAGTGGGTATCACTGGGAGCCAACCCGTAGATGTGCTGGGCAATGGCAGGAGTGGAATAAACCCACATACCAAAAAGTCCAAACCAGGAAAAAAATTGGACCCAACCCAATTGCCTCATCGTGCGAGGCATATTAGATATGTCATGATATAAAGTGGAAATAAAATTTGTTTGGGATGAAACAGTTGAAGCCTCGGCATCAAAGGCTTTCATTGTATCTGGATCGTATTCTTTTGTTGTGAATAAGGTCCAAAAAATTGAACCCAATAAAACCACGGCGCCTATGATAAAGGAAAGTACTAAATTGAAAGGCACTTCGTCATTTGCAGCAATTTTTGACACACCAAACCATTCTGCCAGCATATAGGGCAACCAGGAACCAATCACTGCACCTACTCCAATCAAAACTGTTTGGGCGGCAAATCCTTTTGTCCTTTGTTCTGAGGGCAATTTATCACCTACCAGTGCTCTGAAGGGCTCCATTGCCACATTAAAAGAGGCATCCATAATCATTAGCATACCTGCTCCAATCCATAACGCAGGAAGAAGGGCCGCAAATAAACCAGCCTTTGGCATTAATACTAAACCGATACCGGCAGCTAAAGCACCAGCTAGAAAATAAGGTTTTCTCCTTCCTAATTTATTCCACGTTTTGTCGCTGTAATGACCTATAATGGGTTGAATGATCATGCCGGTCAATGGTGCTACAATCCAAAACCAGGATAATTGGTGAACATCCGCACCAAAACTTTGAAGAATCCTGCTTGCGTTTGAATTCTGGAGGGCAAATCCAAACTGGATTCCCAGAAAGCCAACGCTCATATTCCAAATTTCCGAATTTTTAAGTTTTGGTTTTTGCATCAGTCGTTATGTTTTAACAAATGTAATTTATTTCTTAATCATTACCCACGATTCCCAAGGCAACATTTCTACCTCAGCCCCTTGGACAAATCCAACATCAATCCGTCTGTAAATATCCAACATTCCTTCAAAACCTTCATCAAGTGTAATCTTTCTTTTCTGATCAGAAAGATTTAGCATGATAACCACTTTGCTGTTGTTCTTCTCTCTTTTATAGGCTAAAATGTGATCTGACTTTCCAATCAATTGCATGGGTGCACCATAGGGTTCGTTCCACATAGCCTCTTCCTGGTGCTTGAGTGCATTTAAAGTGCTGTAAAAATCGCTATTGCTGAATTTTTCAAAAGGAATGGTATCCTTTTCAAAAAACTTCAATCTTTTTGTTAAAGGTTCCTCTTGCCCACTGTAGATAAGAGGTATGCCATCAAAAGTCATTGCTAAAATGGCAAAAGCTCTGTAGCCCTGTCCCATTCTTTCAAACTCAGTTCCATTCCATGAATTTTCATCATGGTTGGTTATGAAATGCATAATTGATCCTTTTTTAAATTTGGGTCTTTCAGTCTCAAGCCAATGCCTGATGTGTGAAACATTCTTTTCACCTTTTGCAACAGCATTCATTGTGTGAAAGAAAGACCATCCGTAACATGCATGAAAGGTATTTTCATTTAATTGCTCAGGCATTTCTGCTTCAGCGAGTAGGAAAAGTTCAGGATTTGCATCCATAAGGGTATCAGCACATGTCTTCCAAAAATCAAGGGGCACACCAAAAGCTATATCCATTCTGTAACCATCAATCTTATAATTGTTCACCCAATGTAAAAGATCTGAGATCATTGCCTTTCTCATTTCCGGGTTGTTATAATTCAAGTCTGCCACATCACTCCAACCATAAGGCTGGCCGGTATTGGGGTCTAGAGGATCAGTGATTTGTCCATCAGGCCCTTTGGTGTAAAAATCGGGGTTTGATTTTATCCAGGTATGGTCCCATCCTGTATGGTTTGGCACCCAATCAAAAATAACTTTCATTTTGTATGCATGAATTTTATCAATGAGATTTTTAAGATCTTCAATTGTACCGAATTCAGGATTGACTGATTTAAAGTCTGAAACCGCGTAATAGCTGCCCAGGCTGCCTTTTCTTTTGGTTTCACTGATCGGAAATACAGGCATCAACCAAAGAATATCCACACCAAGTGCTTTTAGTCGAGGTATATGGTCAGACAAAGCATTGATGGTTCCTTCCGGGGTAAATTGCCTAATATTTACCTCATAAATAACCGCATTTTTCGCCCATTCAGGCATTTGAAATGTTCTTGGGGTTTGCTCCATATTGTGTTTTTTTTCATTTTGGCAAGCTGAAGTAAAAATAGTCAGCAAAACCAATGTTATTAATGTTCTCATTCAAATTGAAATTAAAGTATTCCTGTGATTAATAAAATGGCCATTATCATTACCATAATAGCTACTGTGGTTTGAATATTTTTAAGTGTTACTTTTTGCAACCAAAAATTTCCAGCAATGGAGCCTGTAAGAGCCGCAATGATACAGACTGCTAGTAGCAATGAATGGGAGCTAAGGGTTGTATTTTTAAAATGATTTATGTAAAGTGGAATCCTAGTTAAATCAATCAAACATGCAATAGCAACTCCGGTGGCAATAAAAGTATTTTTATCCAAATTACCTTTCACTAAAAAAGCAGATCTGAGTGCACCTTGATGTCCGGATAAACCTCCAAAAAATCCTGTTATCAAACCTCCCAAAACCTGATGTGATGATGAGAAATTTATCTTACTAAAAGCAGGAATCCAATCCCAGATTACAAAAATGAACATGACGGATCCTACAACAATTTTAGTCGTGGAAATAGAGTGTGGATGTCCGTATAAACTATAATTATACAATGCCGGGAAATGGGTAAAAAAAGACAATGCATAAACTCCTGCGATTGCACCTAAAATTGCAGGTAACCCAAATTTAAATACAGTATGCCTATCGATATGGCTTTTGGTCAGCCACCATTTAAAAACATTGTTAAACAGGTGAACCACTGCCGTCAGTGCAATTGCTATTTCTGTCGGAAAATACAAAAGCATAAAGGCCAACAACAAAGTTCCCAGACCAAACCCTGAAAAAAAGGTGAGTACAGAAGCCGCAAATGCCACTAATGCCAGAATCACCCCTGTCAATATCATGACTTGTAAGCAGTTTCTATATAATTTTGAGATGCTACCTCAAATTGCTCTCCATAAACTTTTATTTGTAATGTTACAGCAGATTCATTCGCCACCTTAATCCCTGTTTGTGTTATACGACAACTCAAAACAGCGTCTCTAAACCTGACCTTAAATTCAAGTGCAGAAAAATGACCCGGCAAATAAGGAGAAAAACAGATAACACCTTCATTAACTCTCATGCCACCAAAACCTTTGACAACAGAAAGCCAGGTACCAGCCATGCTGGTAATATGGAGCCCATCTTCAGTATCATTGTTGTAGTCATCCAAATCCAGTCTCGAAGTTCGTAAATACATTTCATAAGACTTCTCCCTCTCTCCTATTTTAGCCGCTAAGATCGAATGAACGCAAGGAGATAATGAAGACTCATGTACTGTACGCTGTTCGTAAAAATGGTAGTTTTTAATATGGGTTGGCATATCAAAATCATCTTCAAAAAAGTACAAGCCTTGCAATACATCGGCCTGTTTGATAAAACAAGATCTCAGTATTCGGTCCCAGGACCACTTTTGATTTAATGGTCGGTGGGCTGGATCCAGATCAGCCACTAATATTTGCTCTTTATCCAAGTAGCCATCTTGCTGCAAAAACACGCCTTGCTCTTCACTGTATGGAAAATACATATGGTTGGCAATATGTAACCATTCTGTTAATTCTTCTTCAATAAATAATGTTTCGGTTTTATGTTTGTTCCAGAGATCAGGGTTATTGTTTTTTAATTGTTCAATTTTTTCAGCTGAGTATCGCAAACACCAGGATGCGATGTAATTGGTGTACCAGTTGTTGTTAACATTGTTTTCGTATTCATTTGGGCCTGTAACACCAAGGATGACATACTTATTCTTTTCGGTTGAAAAGTTGACTCTTTGAGCCCAAAACCTGGCTATGCCAATTAGAACACGGATTCCATATTCATTGCAGTACTCTGAATCTCCAGTATATTTTTCATAATCATATATAGCATACGCGATGGCACCATTTCGGTGTATTTCTTCAAAGGTGATTTCCCATTCATTGTGGCATTCTTCTCCGTTCATAGTTACCATTGGGTACAATGCCGCTCCTCCTGAAAAACCTAGCTTTTGTGCATTCTCTATTGCTTTATCCAGTTGATGATATCGATAAATTAATAGATTTTTTCCTACCTCTTTATTGGTAGTAGCCATGTAAAAAGGGAGACAGTAGGCCTCGGTATCCCAATAGGTACTTCCCCCATATTTTTCACCTGTAAATCCCTTGGGTCCAATATTGAGCCTGGCATCTTTACCGGTATAAGTTGCATATAACTGAAAAATATTGAACCTTATTCCCTGTTGCGCCGCTACATCACCTTCTATTATGATGTCGCAATCTGTCCAAATCTGGTGCCATTTCTTGCTATGGTTGTCCTCCAGAGTTTCGAGACCTTTAAATACAGCCTGGTTCAGTAGTGCCGTATTATAACTATCCAGATCAGCCAATTCATGATTGCGGGAAGTGCTCATCACAACAAATTTTTCAATTGTACAAGTACTTCCAGTCGGAATAAATACATGAAATCCCTGTGCAGCATATTTAGTTTTGATAGTCATGTCAGCTGCTTCAGAAATGATTACCCCATCCAGATCAAGCCTGGTGTGAGCCTTGGTTGCCACGGTAAAATTGGTTTTTTTCGTAACGGCTACCACTTTCATATCACTTAGCGAGGCCTCCTGACTTACTTCATCCCAAAATTTTTCATCATAATTGGAATCTTTGTTTTTGATGTCAGCATCTAAAAAAGATTCGATTTTTAAATTGACATCATTGTTTAACGCCTGAATCGAATAGCTCAACAATCCCAACTCCTCCTGATCCATGCTGACAAATCTTTTGGCTGACACTTTTACCTGGCTACCATTGTGAAGGGTACAGATAAATGATCTCTTTAGAATACCATTCATCATATCTAATTCTCGTTGGAAGTTTTCGATCTTAACAGCTTTTGCCAGATCGAGTTTTTCCTCGTTGATCCATATGTCTAAACCTATCCAATTGACTGCATTGAGCACTTTTGCAAAATACTCAGGATAACCGTTTTTCCACCAACCCACTTTGGTTTTATCCGGGTAGTAAACACCTCCGATATAACTTCCCTGTAGACTTTTACCTGAATAACCTTCTTCAAAATTGGCTCTTTGTCCCATATGGCCATTGCCAATAGAACAAAGACTTTCTGAAATTTCATTGTATTCGGGATTAAAACCATCTTCTATGATTCTCCACTCATCAGCCACAATGTAATTCTTCATGTTTACTTTTAGTTTTTCGTTTTGTTATACCAATTGTTAAATGTTTCCCAATTGACTGCTGTCAAATCTTTTACAATGAATTCAGCCTCAGTTAAGATGTCCGGATCACCTATCCCTAAAGTTCTAAATCCACCGACATTGGCTGCTTCTATGCCTTTAATTGAATCTTCCACTACCAGACAATTTTCAGGTAGTTCATTCACGCCTTTTGCTGCAATTAAAAACACTTCGGGATCTGGTTTTGATTTATCTGTGCTATTGCCATCTGAAATAAAATCAAAATAAGACATTAAACCAATTCCATTTAATATAGCTTTGGCATTTTTACTTGCACTTCCCAGGGATATTTTTATTCTGTTTTTTTTCAGATCTTTTAGTAATTCTTCACTTCCTGGTAGGATTTCAGATGCATCAATATGTTTGATTGACTCCACATACCACTCGTTTTTGAGTGTAGCTAACCTTAGTTTTTCTTCGTTGCTGAGCTGAATATCACCTTTCAGGAGTATATATTCCAGTGATTGCATTCTGGAGACTCCTTTAAGATGTTCGTTATCCTCTTCTGAAAACTCAACGCCTAAATGTTCTGCAAGTTGTTTCCATGCCAAAAAGTGAAATTTGGCAGTGTCAACAATTACTCCATCCAGGTCAAAAATACAAGCAGTGATCATCTGATGTTTTTATCTTATGCAATATTAATGATACTTAGTGTAAAAATGACAAGATGCTAATGATTTTATCGGTATTTTTACAACTCAATTTGTCCTGCAAGATTATTGGTCAATCTCCTTAGGTAATTGGATTTTAAGCAGTATTGTGCTATTTTTGGTAAGGAGCCAACCATATCTCCAGCATCATAGGCATCTAAGACCGGCTGAAGTTCTTGTCTAAGCATTTCTTTTTTTTGCTCAATGGCTTGCGTCATTTTGTCAATAGCTTGCTGATCTTGCTCCAATCTTATTTCGGCTATCTCTTCATTTAAATCCATCATTTCACCTAAAAATTCGGGTGAAAGGTTCAAGTCACCAAGAAGAATACCATGTAAGCCGAGCAAATAATTGAAAAGAGAAGGCTCTTTTGAAAGCGTATAGTAGGCCTCATTGTTGAAGGCAGTCATTTCTTCCAAATTTTCAGACTCCTGAACATGGGTATTTAAATCCGGATGTAGTTCTCTACTTTTTTCGAGATAAACACGTTTTACAACTCCTAGCTGAGGTTGAAAGCTTCTTTTAACTCCAAAATATTCAAAAAAATCCATTGTGGTTATCTGAAAAATCGATTGATGTCTAAGCCTATGGCCAGTAACATTAAAGTAATCAGAATTAAAAATCCAGCAGTAGTTACTACTTCCATAAACTTATCGCTGAACTTTTTCCCGGTAATGGATTCAATCAATAAAAACAAAACATAACCTCCGTCAAGAGCTGGAATAGGTAAAATATTGAAAAAAGCTAGGATAACACTAAGCATTGCTGTGATTCTCCAGAATTTTTCCCAGGTCCATGATGGGTCAAAAAGGGTGGCAACAGAAAAAATACTTCCTAAGTTATCTGTAACATTGATTTTACCTTTAAACATTTGCCCAAAGGCACTGATTTGATCGCTTAAAAAACCTGTGCCTTCTCTTACCCCTTCTGGCAGGGCCTGAATCAGTGAAAATTTTTCTTTGGATACGGATAAAAACTGATCTGGAGCAGCTAATCCGACGCCCAAAGTTGAAGTAGAATCCAATTTTGATGTTAACGATAAAGTATCTATACCTCTGACTACACTTAAGGTAACCGTTTCATTTTTGTGCCTTCTGATTTCCTGAGCAAATTCATGGGCAAAAACAACATTGGGATTGTTATTGATGGCAATGACTACATCTCCTTTTTTAAGACCTGCCTTTTCACCTAATGATTTTTCTTTAACATTATCAATCTTTTGAGGATATCTTATAGAGTATATTTCCTTGTTTTTATATTCCTTCGTTGTTAATTTGCCCGCTAATTCTGCCGGCACCTGAAGGTCAACTTCTTGTCCGTTTCGCTGAACTTTAATAACATTGGCATTGTTGAGCACTATTTGTTTTACAGCAAAACCAGCTGAAAACTTATCCATCGCTACACCACCAACAGAAACAATTTTATCACCATCTCTCAAACCCAGATTGGTTCCCAAAGAATCTACAGCAATACCATATTTTACATCTGCATTTTTATAATAAGATCTACCCCAGGTAAACAAAATCATCGCAAATATGAAAAACCCTAGTATAAAGTTGACTACTACCCCACCAATCATGATGATCAGTCGTTGCCAGGCTGGCTTAGACCTGAATTCCCATGGTTGAGGTGGTTGTTTTAATTGTTCAATATCCATACTTTCATCAACCATTCCCGAAATTTTCACATAGCCTCCGAATGGAATCCAGCCCAGGCCATATTCAGTATCCCCTTTTTTGACTTTAAAAATGCTAAACCAGGGATCAAAAAATAGATAAAATTTTTCAACCCTAGTGTTAAACCATTTAGCAGGAAAAAAATGCCCACATTCATGTAAAACAACCAAAATAGATAAGCTGAGGATTAATTGACCGGCTATGCTTAGAATTTGAGTAAAGCTCATATGATTTTCTTAATATCTTTGTTCCACTGTAGTAAAATACGGTACAGCAGCCTTGTTTGGTGTGCAAAAGTAAATAAATTATTCATTCCAAAAGTTTTCGTTTTGTTCGTTTTTTATTCTGAGGATGTTGAAAATGACCGTGGTACACTGGCTGTAGATGAAATTCACCACTGCATTCACGTATTAAGGCACAAGGTGGGCGACACCATTTTTGTAGCGAATGGAAAAGGAAAGCTATATACCTGTTTAATTTTATCGATTCAAAAGTCATTACTCCGCTTTGAAGTAGTAAAAATTGTGCAACTTCCTGTTCCTGGCCTCAAAACCGGCATTGCAATGGCATTTAACAAATCAATGGAAAGAATGGAATGGCTGGTTGAAAAATCAGTGGAATTGGGTGTAAGTAACATTTATTTCTTTGATTGTCAACGAGCTGAGAGATCAAAGGTGAATGTATCAAAGCTGTATAAAGTGGCTATTTCTGCAATGAAACAATCAAGGCATGGCTATCTTCCTGAAATTCTGGTATGTAACAGTGTAGCCAATCTCATAACAGAAACCATAGAATATGAACAAAAATTTGCTGCAGTTTGTGTAAGAGATCAGGCTCCGTTGTCTTCTGTTCTCAATCAACCCTGTAAAAGGTTGACTGTTGTTGGACCTGAAGGAGACTTCACAAATGAAGAAATACAGTTATTAAGTGAGGCCGGCTTTCAGGCAGTTTCGTTGGGCCCTACCATTTTGCGATCCGAAACAGCAGGAATGGTGGCTGCGACCCTTTTAAAATTACTTTAAATGGACTCAATTCTAAATAATTTGTTAAAATTTTACCTCTAATACTCCCATCTTAAAGCAGATCTTATAAAGTTTACTTCACTTGACAGGTATTAAATTCGAAAAATATCAGCATTATTATCCAGTCCTTTTTAATTAATTATTTTTTATAATATTGAATATCAGACATATATGATATCTTTCAATATTTTACATATTACATATATTTATATATTACACATGCCAAAAAATGAATTTGACTGCTCGTCAAAATAGCCGGATACTTGTATTATGAAAATTATTTAAAACCACCTGATTAAAGAATCAGGGAAAATTTTCAAAATATGTTCATGGGATTATAAGCAATGCTGTGGGTGGAAAACCAAATCCCAAATTTCCTACAGCATTGTTTTTTTCAAATGATATTGAGTTTTGCGTTAACATATATCTCCATCCTTGAGCAAGATGGAAACATGACAAGATTTTTTGGATATGTTCATGGGATTATAATTCGAAAATGGCCTCTGGGGGGAGGCCATTTTTTTTTGCCCTAAATCAAGATTTACAGGGCGTATTGTTCTTGTCAATAAAATCTCCTACTCTAATGACTTTCTTTTACCAATAAGGCATAAACCGGAAAGTGATCACTGTATCCCCCCTGGTAGGTTTCTCCGCTAAAAGTTCTAAATGGATAGCCCTTGTACTGCCCAAAATTTTGGATGAGGAATTGTTTGTTAAAAACAAAGGCTTTTTGATAGTGATATCCACCGTGATTTTTGTCCAGAGCGGCAGAATTGAAAATTAGTTGGTCAAACAGACTCCACGAATCTCTATACGCATTGGAGCCCAAACCTCTATTGTAATAGTCCCACATGGGATTAAAAACATCACCTGATTTAACATCACTCTGTTTATATTTTGCTCTAAGGTGAAATTTAATGCTTTCTGAAGTTGGGTCATCATTTAAGTCCCCCATAATGACCACTTTATGGTTGGGGTTTACCTTATACAATGAATCCACAATCTGCCTGCAGATTGCTGCCCCTTTATTTCTTTTATAGGCGGAAGCTTCCTCACCCCCTCTTCTTGAAGGCCAATGATTAACTAAAAATGAAAAAGTATCTCCATCCAGGAGACCTGTAGCAAACAAAATATCTCGGGTAAATTCTCTTTGACCATTATCATAAACCAGTAAAGGAACAGATTTGGCTTCGATGGGTACGAAATGAGAAGGGTTGTACATCAGTCCTACATCAACCCCTCTGTAATCGGGTGAGTCAAAATGAATAATTTTATAGTTACGGGATGCCAACGCAGGTTGTTTGGCCAAATCTTCCAAAACTCTTTTATTTTCAATCTCAGAAACTCCAAAAACGGATAAACCCGCCGGTGTGTGTTCTTTGGCTATTTGACTTATAGCATAAGCCATATTTGCCTGCTTTTCAGCATATTTTTCATTGGTCCACGCATTTTTACCAGTAGGAAGGAAATCTTCATCATTAATAGTAGTATCGTTTTCAGTGTCAAAAAGGTTTTCAAGGTTATAAAACCCTATTGCCACCATTTTGAACTTTTGCTGAGCGGCAATTCCAGTTGTTAACAAAATGAAAGTCAGGATACTTAGGTAAGATTTCACGGTAAATTTTTTGCGAAAATAGTAAATACAATCTTTCTATTAATATTTAAACGATTGTTTAGCAATTTTTTAATGTAAAGCTGGCTTTGGTATTAAGTTATAGTTGTATTTTTACAGGCTAATTTAAATCAACCTAATGATAAGACGGATTTTAGGCATTTTAGTTACCCTGCTATTTGCGCTGGGCATACACGATGTAAAAGCACAGGTTGTTCGGGGAAGGATCATCAATCAAGATGGTAATCCGCTACCCGGAGTACTGCTTGGCGTTACCGGCAGTGATGTGCAAGTCAGTACCAATGCAAGTGGCGTTTTTCGTTTTTTTAATTTGCCAAAAGGTAAATATGAGCTCCTTTCACTTGAGCCTTCAGTGAAAATGGAAAAATTTCCATTTGAAATTAAAAATGACGAGCTCAATTTGGGAGATATCAATTCAACAGAAAATGCATCTTCAAATGCTGCATCTGATATTGCTACGGTAACTATAGATGATCTCCAGTCTATTGATGATGATGACAATTCTGCTATTTCCAGTGTATTGACCTCAGGAAGAGATCCATTTGATGAAGCTGCCACCTTCAACTTAAGCAACGGTCGTTTCAGAGCACGTGGCTACAATAATGAAGATACCGAACTATATTTTAATGGAATGCCCGCCAACGACCTTGATGATGGTCGGGTTTTTTGGAATAGCTGGGGAGGTCTTAACGATGTTACTCGTTCTCAATCCAATGTTTTATCACTCAGAAATAGTGATTTCTCATTTGGAGGACTAAGAGGAGCAACCTTTATTGATATGAGAGCAGCGGTGCAAAGAGTTCAAACCCGTTTGGTATATACCCTTAGCAACAGAAGTTTCAATCAAAGAATTATGCTCACCCATTCCAGCGGCATGCAACAAAACGGCTGGGCGTACAGTTTTTCTGTTTCTAAAAGGTGGGCTGAGTCTGGTTATATCAAAGGTACTCACTTTGATTCATACGGATATTACCTTGCTGTTGATAAAAAAATTAATGCTTCCAATACCATTAGTTTCATGGCAATTGGAGCTCCTCTCCGCAGAGGCAAGACGTCAGCTGTGGTAAATGAAATGTTTGAGCTTGCCAATGATAATTTTTACAATCCAAACTGGGGTTATCAAAACGGGGAAGTTCGCAATAGCAGGGAGGATAGAATTCACCAACCCATTCTATCTCTGAGACACGATTGGGTAATATCAAAAAAAACCAGGCTAATGACTGTCCTCGGTTATCAGTTTGGAAAATATGGCAATACCAGGTTAGACTGGTACCTGGCCGCAGATCCCAGACCTGATTATTATAGAAAACTACCATCATACCAGGAAACGCAAGAGGCAAAAGATGCGGTTACCGCTTTTCTTACTGCCAACGAAACAAATCGCCAATTGAATTGGGCCGCTATGTACGAAGCTAATCGCATGAGAACAACCACAGTTACTGATGTGGATGGAATTGCAGGGAACAACATTACTGGTAAATCATCTGCTTATATTGTAGAAGAACAAAGATTTGATGTCAATAAAATGGCGTTTAATTCCATTTTAAATTCACAATTGACAGAAAAGATTGGGTTGACAGCGGGTATTCAATTGCTTCGTGAAAAAAACCACAATTTTAAAATAGTAGATGATCTGATGGGAGGGGATTTTTACCTGGATTTTGATGATTTCGCTCTCCGTGACTTTCCTGGAAATTTAACAGCCTTGCAAAATGACCTCAATCGTCCCAACAGACTGGTAAAAGAAGGTGACATTTTTGGGTTTGACTACGATTTGAATACTTCAAGTTATGGGGCCTGGGCACAAATGGTTTATACCGGAAACAGAAATGATATTTTTATCTCAGCCAAATCGGACTATGTTTCTTTTTATAGAGAAGGTTATATGAAAAATGGCAGGTTTCCTGATAATTCATTTGGAAAATCTGCCGTGAATGATTTTTTAACATATGCATTTAAAGTAGGTGACACCTATAAAATTAATGGCAGAAATTACCTTTATGGAGTTCTTTCCTACCGCACTCGTGCACCATTTTCAAGGTTTGCTTATTTGTCTGCACGAATCAGAGACGAAGTGGTTTCAAATCTGACTACTGAAAAAATTTCCGCGGCGGAAGGTGGTTACATTTTCAGATTTTCAGGGGTTTCGGGTAGGTTATCTGCGTATTATTCAAAGTTTGATGATCAGATTGAAAACATTTCCTTTTACCATGATGAGCTGAGAACTTTTGTAAATTATGTAACTTCCGACATCAGTAAAACTCATAGTGGAATTGAATTTGGTGTTAACACAAAGGTTTCTACCACTTTTTCAATCGAAGCAGCTTTGGCCTATGGCAAATACATCTATACTAACCGTCCAGTGGCCACCATCACTCAGGACAATAGTAGCAAAGTAGTAGATGAGGGTAAAATCATCTATTTGAAAAATTACAGGGTTCCGGGAGTTCCTCAAACAGCTGCTACCCTTGGATTAAATTACAATTCACCCGATTTTTGGTTTGTGAGTGCCAACGTAAATTATTTTGATCAAAATTATGTTGATATCAACTTTGACAGGAGAACAGCAGGAGCTGTAGATTTGGTTGATAAAGGAGAAAACCCGGAAAAATTCTATGAAATTATCGGGCAGGAAAAATTGCCTTCTCAATACACTGTTGACTTTCTGGCAGGCTATTCCTATAAGATTGGAAAATACATTGTGGGAGGAACACTAAGTGTAGGTAATGTTTTGGATAATCAAGACTTTATTACCAGTGGTTTTGAACAAAACAGATATGATTTTATAACCAAAGACGTTGATAAATTCCCTGCCAAATATTGGTATGGCTATGGAAGGAATTACTCGTTGAACCTTTATTTAAGATTTTAAGAAATAACAACAACACATGAAATTCAGAATTATTCTTTTATTATTTCTGGGGGCAGTATTAAGCATGCAATCGTGCGTCAATGGAGATTTTGACGAACCCCCTTCTGAAACAGTTGATCCGGATATTAAAGCCGATCAAATTGTTACACTGCAAGAAGTTATGTCAAAATATGTAGAAGGCAGTTTCGTAAAACTAGATTTGGACAAATACGTTCAGGCCGTTGTCGTTGCTGATGATGAAAGTGGTAATTTTTATAAAACAATTGTAGTAGAAGATGAGAACTCAGAACTTGGAATAAGCATCCTTATTGATGAAGTGGAGCTTTACAACTTCTTACCGGTTGGAAGAAGGGTATTTGTGCACTTAAAAGATTTGTGGATTGGTGATTATAATGGACTTCCGCAAATGGGATACGGGCCATATGTTGACAATAATCGTCAAAGGATGTCATCTATACCATCTACAATTTTTAAAGATGTTGTCATTCCCGGTGTTTCTGGGCTTCCGGTTACTCCGAGGGAAGTAACCATTGGTCAGTTGAATGATAATATGCTTAACACCCTGGTTAAAATAAAAGACATAGAATTTGAAAACCCTGGTCAAACCTATGCGGATGCAGTTACCCAATCTACACTTAATAGAAATTTGGTTACATGCAGTAATCAGGAAATCATCTTAAGATCAAGTGGATTTTCAGATTTTGCAGGGGCCACGGTACCTGCAGGAAAAGGAACCATTACCTCTATTTATAGCATTTTTGGATCGGATCAGCAATTGATGATTCGCGATTTGAATGATGTTGACATGAATAGCCCAAGGTGCGGCGCCACTGCTGGAGATGAACCTAGAATTTCAATCCAGGAATTAAAAGATGTATTTAAAGGTAGCACCACCACTGCGCCTAAAGCCTATATTCAGGGTGTTATCATTTCTGATTCTAAGTACAAAAATATTACTACCAGAAACCTGGTCATCCAGGATGGTGATCATGGTATAGTAATAAGGTTTACTGCTGATCATGCATATCAATTAGGACAGGAATTAAAAATAGTAGTAACAGATCAGGAGGTTTCAGAATTCAATGGCTTGCTTCAAGTAAACAATGTGCCACTTGCCTACACAACCCTAGTGGGTACGGGAACGCTGCCAACTCCTAAAGTATTAACATTAAAGCAAGTAGCAGATAATCACCCATTGTATGAGTCAACTCTTGTTAATGTTAAAGATGTTGAAGCCAGCAGCCCCGGTATATACAGTGGTAATGTCAATATACAGGATGGCACCACCAGCATGATATTGAGGACATCCAGTACTGCTACTTTTGCAAATAGTTCTGTGCCAACGGGCAAATTTAATGTTATTGCAATTGTCTCAGAATTTACTTCAAATGGTAATTTCACACCTCAATTGAATCTTAGAAATACTACAGATGTCACTGGCGGCACCCCAGGTGGTGGAGGCGGAGGTGGAAGTAAAATGACTATCCAGGAACTTAGATCGAAATATTTGGGCACTAAAACTACAGCCCCTGATGGTTTCATACAGGGAGTTGTTACTTCAGATGCTAGCGGTAAAAATATCACTGCAAAAAATTTGGTAATTCAGGAAGGTAATTTTGGCATTGTGGTCAGGCTAACTACCGACAATACCATTCCAATCGGGAAAGAAATCAAAATAGTGACAAATGGTATTGAATTGTCAGAATTCAACAAGCTATTGCAACTCAACAATGTGCCTGTTTCCAATGTAACCATCATAGGTGATGGTACTTTGCCAACTCCAAGGGTGGCTACTATAGCCCAAATTACTGCCGATTTCGAAAACTATGAATCCACACTAGTAACTGTTAATAATGCCAGTATTACAGGGGCAGCTACCCTTTCCGGAACCCTCAAAGTAAATGATGGCACTGGTCAGATTGATTTGTTCACCAGAAGTGATGCCGCATTTGCTGGTACGAGCACACCTCAAGGAAGTAAAACTATAACAGCAATCGTTTCTGAGTTTACAACCGGTGCCACACCTGGCTACCAATTGAACCTAAGAAACATAAATGATGTTAAGTAATAAATAATTTTTGTCTGAATTGTATTCTCATACATATCATTTCAATTTTTGATAAGCATTTGCTCTGGTATCCTTCCAGAGCAAATGTTTCTTTTTTCTCAATTACATTTTAATAATGGAGGAAAAAGTAAATAGCGGAACCAAAGCAATCAACTCCTTCAAGTTTAAAAAATTTGAAATTGTTCAGGATCATTGTACTATGAAAGTGAACACTGATGGTGTTTTATTAGGTGCATGGACTGATCCCATTGGCTGTACAGATATACTTGACATAGGCACTGGCACTGGTGTAATTGCATTGATGATGGCTCAAAAAGCACCGGATGCGGCAATTGTGGGCATAGAAATAGATGAAGCGTCTAGTATTGAAGCTAAATCTAATGTTGAGAATTCGATTTTTAAGGAGAATGTAAAAATCATTAACCAGTCTGTTCAGGATTTCAGCAACTTACACACTCATCAGTTTGACCTAATTATTAGTAACCCCCCATTTTTCACTGGCGGCACATTTTCAGCTAATGAAAATAAAGCCAATGTTCGACATACGATTAAGTTACCTCACGGTGATTTATTACAGGCGGTTAACAGTCTTTTAAAGCCTTATGGAAAGTTTTCGCTTATCCTACCCTATATTGAAGGTCTACGTTTTATTGAACTAGCTGAACGGTCTAATCTGCATGTTAAAAAAATAACAGAAGTAAGGCACAGAAAGGGAAAGAATGTGGAAAGACTTATGCTAATACTACAAAAACAAAAAGTGGAAATAGAAAAAGATGAACTCTTTATAATGGAGGAAGATTTACAAAATTATAGTACGGAGTTTATTCAACTTACGAAAGAGTTTTATCAAATATTCTGATATGGAGTTCCGCAAACTTTCCACAACTGATTTAGAAGTAAGTAAAGTCTGTTTGGGGACAATGACCTTTGGTGAACAGACTTCGCTGAAAGAAGGACATAAACAAATCTCTTATGCCAGAGAAAAGGGAATTAATTTTATGGATACAGCAGAAATGTATTCAGTTCCTGGCAGAAAAGAAACCCAAGGTTCCACAGAATCCATCATCGGAAGATGGTTTGCAACTCACCCTGAGCAGCGAAAGGATTGGGTGATTGCCTCTAAAATCACAGGCCCTTCTCCCCTTTTTGAGTATATCAGTCCTGATCTTAGATTCACATCCAAAAGACTTGAATCCGCCTTGAATGGTAGCTTAAGCAGATTACAAACTGACTACATTGATTTGTATCAATTGCATTGGCCAGAAAGAAAAACCAACTATTTTGGTGTATTGGGCTACAGCAAACATGATAATGAATGGGAAGATAATTTTGATTCGGTAGCCGATACGTTAAATTCATTTGTTGCTAAAGGTAAAATAAGGGCATGGGGGCTTTCGAATGAAACTCCCTGGGGTGTTTTGCGATGCCAAACTAAGGCCAAATTGGATAAAATTGCAGGACCTGTCAGCATACAAAATCCATATAATTTGCTGAACAGAACTTTTGAAATTGGGTTGGCAGAAATTTGTCTTCGAGAAAATTTGGCTATGCTTGCTTATTCTCCTCTCGCATTTGGACTTTTAACGGGCAAGTACCACTTGAAACTTGATAAAACTACAGACAGGATAAATCAATTTGCACGGCTTTCACGCTACAATGGTCATCGATCGCATTCGGCCACTGCTGCATATCTTGATTTAGCCAAAACCTATGGTTTCAGTTTGACAGAGTTAGCTTTATCATTTGTGACGAACCGATCGTTTGTAACTTCAATCATTTTGGGTGCAACTACACTTGAACAGCTCGAAGAAGATATCCGAGCTTGTGAGGTAAGTTTGTCTGAGGAAATTCTTGATCAAATAGATCATATTCACAATCAGAACCCCAACCCAGCTCCTTAAACCGTTATTCTTTATTCCAACGATTAAGACGGAGCTGGTACCTTGCATCTGATACTGGCCATTGGTCTTTGAAGCAAGTGGCTTCCAATTGCTCCATTGACTTTAGATTGGCATTGTAGAAAAAATCAATTCCTGTTATTTTTTCTAAACTATCAATAGATATCATGTAGTTTGCCAGGGGTTGTTCAGAGGTTGCATGTGGGATGTAAAATGCAATGGCTTTTATTTGAGGTAAAGAATAGTCAAGTATAACTTTATAAAATGCTTCGGGGATCGCTATCTTCTTATTTTTGATAAAAGATGGGCTTTTCGCAAATATCGGTCCTGATACAATAAACAGGCTTTTATTATGGTACACCCAATCCCGACTTTGTTCTTCCAATTCGCGCCATATTCCATTGTTAAATGATCGTAATTGGGGAGACATATTAGACATAAAAAATGTTTCTTTCATTGCCAGTTCTTCAAAGGCCATGTCTCCGGCGGGAACCAAGTGTCCACGTGTATAACCACTCCCTTTGTAATCACTATGTTTGGCAGAACCTGTGATTACTTTAGGATCCGTTTCAAACCAATCGGTTCTTTTGACATTAGGTTTTTTCAGTTGTTCATCGCTAATATTATAGGCTACCCATTCTGCTTGCTCATACTTTTCTAAATATGAAAGGCTATAAAAGGTATGTTCCACTATATTACCTTTGGAAGTTGGGAGCCAATTGTAATCATCCATGCCAGTATGAATTACGGGCACATTAGAAATATTTCCTGGCTTGGCAATGGGGCTTGAAAAAAAATTGCGCAAATAAAATAGCCCAATGATTACCAAGCCGATCATCATGGTTAATCGGATAATGTGGCCGCCTATACTTTTACCTGTGCTATGACCTCTTCTAAGTTGAGCCATTAATCTTTGTAAATTTTCACATCCCTTTTGTCTGGGGTTAGGTATCCTCTGTACATTCCATCAGAATTAAATTCCATAATGATATTGCCCAATTTGTCAATGGCGATTAAACCACCTTCTCCTCCTATTTTTTTCAATTTATCATGAATCAGGTATTTTGCTGCTTCCACACAAGTTTTACCTCCATATTCCATCATGGCAGCCACATCTCTTGCCACAGTATTTCTGATAAAAAACTCACCATGCCCGGTACATGATACACCACAAGTGTTATTGTCTGCATAAGTTCCAGCGCCAATAATGGGTGAGTCACCAATTCTTCCGTATTTTTTATTTGTCATACCTCCTGTAGAGGTACCTGCGGCAATGTTTCCGAACTGATCAAGTGCAACACAACCCACGGTTCCTTTCTTTTTCTCCAGTAAGTCTGACTCTGATAATTTAGCCCCTTGTTCGTGTTGAA
>JAGNSQ010000003.1:0-44154 GCA_017987975.1 Saprospiraceae bacterium | reverse complement strand
GTCATACCTCCTGTAGAGGTACCTGCGGCAATGTTTCCGAACTGATCAAGTGCAACACAACCCACGGTTCCTTTCTTTTTCTCCAGTAAGTCTGACTCTGATAATTTAGCCCCTTGTTCGTGTTGAATTGTTTGCTGTAATGACTTCCAACGTCTTTCAGTATAGAAGTAGGATGGATCCACTAATTCAATGCCTTTTTCTCTACAAAAATCTTCTGCACCTTTGCCCACCAGCATTACATGTTGTGAATGGCGCATCACAGCAATGGCAGCGGATATAGGGTTTTTTATAATGGTTAATGCTCCAACGGCTCCGGCATTTCCGGTAGCGCCATCCATGATAGATGCATCCAATTCATTTTTACCTTCATGGGTAAAAACAGACCCTTTGCCTGCATTAAATAAAGGAGAATCTTCCATGCTGCGAATGGCTGCTTCAACAGCTTCTACAGCTGAGTGGCCATTTTTCAACATCGTTTCGCCTTCCAATAAAGCAGTGCTGATAGCTTTTGTATACTCGATTTCTAATTCAGGCGTCATATTCTTTTTAGTAATCGTACCTGCTCCTCCATGTATTACCAAAGCGTACTGTGGCTTGGCATTGTGGTTTAAAACAAACCTATCAGGTTTATGACATGCGTAAAATGATCCTATAGTCAACATTATGATTGGAATTCTCATTTCAGTTATCTAATTACACCCAGTGATTTGCCCACTTTTTCAAACGCGAAGATGGCTTGATCCAAATGCTCTTTTTCATGACCAGCAGAAACTTGAACCCTTATTCGAGCTTTATCTTTAGGAACAACAGGAAAGAAGAAACCTATTACATATACCCCTTCTTTTAACAATTGGTTGGCGAAATCTTGAGACAGTTTAGCATCGTAAAGCATTACAGGAACAATTGGGTGCACACCTGCAACAATATCTAAACCTGCTGCCATCATTCCATTCCTGAAATATTGAGTATTGTTTTCCAATTTATCTCTTAATGCAGTGCTTTCACTTAACAAATCAAGCACTTTGATTGATGCTCCAACAATTGCCGGTGCCAGCGTATTGGAGAATAAATAGGGTCTGGATCTTTGTCGCAACATTTCGATAATTTCCTTTCTTGCTGCTGTAAAACCACCTGAGGCACCGCCTAGTGCTTTTCCAAATGTTCCTGTAATAATGTCTATCTTTCCAAAAACATTGTTATACTCAGCAGTTCCTCTACCAGTTTTACCAACAAATCCAGTAGCATGGCAATCATCTACCATTGTCAAAGCTCCATATTTGTGGGCTAATTCGACAATTTTATCCAGTTGCGCAATGTGGCCATCCATCGAAAAAACGCCATCAGTTGAGATCAGTATGTTTTCTACTCCGTCAGCTTTAGCTTTTTTTAAATTTGTTTCCAAATCATCCATGTCGTTGTTGGCATATCGATATCTTTTTGCTTTACAAAGCCTGATACCATCTATGATTGATGCATGGTTGAGTTGATCTGAAACGATGGCATCATTTTCACCTAAAAGTGGTTCAAAAACTCCACCATTTGCGTCAAAAGCGGCAGCATAAAGAATGGCGTCTTCCTGACCCACAAACTCAGCAATTTTGTGTTCTAATTCTTTGTGTATATCCTGGGTACCACATATAAATCTAACAGAACTCATTCCAAAGCCATGGGAATGAATTGCCTGTATAGCGGCTTCAATCACCGCAGGATGTGAAGAAAGGCCTAAATAATTGTTGGCACAAAAGTTAAGTACTTCAGCACCTTCATTGGTCGTAATTCTCGCAGATTGAGGTGTTGTAATGATTCTTTCCGATTTATAAAGTCCGGCTTCTTTGATATTTTCAAGTTCCTTTTGAATGTTCTGGAAAAACGTCATTGTATTTAAATTTTATACTGTTTCCTCAATTCTTCAATCATGATTTGCACCATTGATTCAAGATTATAATTTTCTTTCCAACCCCAGTCGTTTCTTGCGGCTGAATCATCAATACTTTCTGTCCAGGAAGAAGCTATTTCCTGTCGGAAATCTGGTTCGTATTCAATTTTGAATTCCGGATAATATTTTAGTATAGCATGATAAATCTCTTGAGGTGTAAAGCTCATAGCGGCCAGATTGTATCCATATCTTACACTGATCGTTTTGGCATCTGCTTCCATAAGTTCGATGGTACCTCTTATGGCATCATCAATGTACATCATGGGTAGTCTGGTATCGGCGTTTAGAAAACACTTATACAACTCTCCCTTAATGGCCGAATGGAAAATCTCGACTGCATAGTCGGTAGTGCCACCTGATGGAATCGATTGGTATGAAATAATTCCTGGATATCTTAGTGATCTAACATCTACGCCATATCTTTTTTGATAATAATTGCACCACAATTCTCCCGTTGTTTTACTGATGCCATAGACGGTAGTAGGAAGAAGTGGAACATCCTGAGGTGTTAATTCTCTGGGGGTAGTTTTACCAAAAACGGCAATTGTACTTGGAAAAAATACTTTATCCAATGAAAATTCCCGCGCCAATTCCAGGATGCTAATAAGTCCATTGAGATTGATGTTCCAGGTTTTGAGTGGGTTGTATTCTCCACCTGCTGATAAAATAGCTGCCAGATGATAAATTTCAGTGATTTGATAGTCACCTATAATTTCCTTTAACCTTACGGTATTCAATATGTCAAGGAATTCAAATGGGGCCTGATCTTCGGTAATTTTCTGGATATCTGACACCAAAACAGCATCCCTTCCATATTTATTTCTCAGTTCTTCTGCCAAAACTCGTCCAAGTTGACCATTGGCTCCCGTGATCAATATTTTTTTCGATTTCATTGGTCTGAATTTGCCAACAAGATACGATAATTAGCTCTTTTTTGAATCTATGACAGACTATATTATAGCTTCCTTTTAGGCTAAAAAAAATAGAGATCAGCTTGCTGATCTCTATTTCAAAAGTTATCTTAAAATTGGTCACTGATTATTTAACCATCAGTTTTAAAGTTTCTTGTTTGTTTCCAATTTGCATTTGAACAAAGAACAAACCTGAACCAAAGTCTTGAGTGATAACAGGTAACACCTGTTTTCCGTTCAATTCACCATAATTTTTTGAAGCAATAGTCTGCCCCATTTGGTTTACAATTTTCATGCTAACCTCACTTTTTTGCTCAAGATTTACATTGACATATGTAACATCAAATGCAGGATTTGGTGTAAGACTCAAACCAAATCCATCTTCAGTCACATCTTTTGATGAAACAGCTTTACTTTCTGTGTGAGCGCCGCCCAAAATAGCACCTGCCCCATCGGCAACCATAACAACTACAAATACATTGTTGATGTTATAGTCCGCAGGAACTTCAATATCAAATGCAAGGTCAGCAAAATCACCAGCATTCACCTCTGCTCCAAATGTGTTGCTCCTTCCTTCAAAACCAAAAAGCAATTCTCTTCCCACTTCATTATACGTCATATCAGCTGCTGGAACGGGATTAGGTAAACTTTCGAATCCTCCCATAGGTCCTGCCGCATTTGCAGCATAGTAATTGACCTGATTGAAACCGGCACCGGTGCCTGTCACTCCATCTTCAACTAAAACAGCAATGAGTTTAAGGTCTTCATCGATAAATTGAGTATTGAAGTCTATCGCAGCCTCAACAGATATGGTACGATCTACTATTGTGCTGGCAACTTCAACTGCTACCGGCCCACTCTCATTTCTGACTGTTTCCAAAAGAATAGTCTCCATATCAGCAGGATCTTCTATGGCAGACCTGTTGATAATTACAGAAGGAAATCCACCAAAACCAGGCAATGTAGTCAAACCTAAATCATACTCGTCATTCATCATAGGATCTTCGTTGTGAACAGCGATTCCTACAAATTCATCAGGATATTTTTCTCTCATTGAGGCCATATTGATCGCTCCTCTTGGGCACCATCCACACCAGGTTCCAGTAGCTTCTTCAACAACCATTTTAAGAGGAATGTCTTTATCAAGTCCTCTGACTACCAATGTATTCACGTTGTTTTCTACAACAGAATCTGGCACTCCGTTTACACTTACTACACGAGCAACAATGTTGATTTGCTCAGCAGACTCAACTGGCACTTTGGTGTCAAAGGTTCCTGTATAAGATTGAAAAAATTTGATATCTAATCCTGTAAGTACGTCCTTGTGTGTTTCAACACCATCAGTCCATTCGATTTCCATTTGGTTGATGGTAGTTAAACCCGTATTTTTTATACTATAGTTAATTGAAGTTTCACCACCTTTCAAAACATACTTTTTAGCATCACTGGAAACCAAGGCAGCATCTTTGTTCGGTGCGTCAAAAACCATAATGTCGTCAACAAACAACAAAAATTTATCGTTTGAAATGTTTCTAAAAGCCAATCTAATGGTTTTTCCTGCATAGTCTTTTAGGCTAATGCTTCTGTCAACAGGAGTGCCGTCTTCTCCCGCCTTTGAGAATAGTGTTTTTGTGAAGTCTGTAGTTGCAGCACCTGTTACAGAAACTTTTACTTCGTAACTGTCTTTAAATTGAGCATCAGCAGAAAATGCAGTCCAAGCCAGAACGGTATTTGCTGTAATGTCTGTGATTTCAGGTGTAATCATCCAGTCATCAGCTTTACCTACAGGCTCATACCATGAATTACTCACAGCCCAATTATCACCATCGGCAGTACGAATTGTCCATGCATCTTTATACACGGAAACATTGGCATTGGGTGCCTTTTTGTCAACATCAATTAAAATCATGTCTCCAAAACCATTTTCAAAATCCTGGCTGTATTTAACCTGGGCGTTCACCCCTGTTACAATTCCACCCATCAGTAAGCCCAGTAAAAGTCTTTTCATTTTTTGTTGATTAGAAGTTGTTTAAACAAATTTTATTATAATTGCCTCCAAAGATAGAAATAACCCTGATTCGGCAAACGAATAATTGCGAAAATGTTAATAGATGACAAATAAGGACATTGCAGGAAAAATCAAATTGTTGGCTGACCTCTTGGAATTACATGGTGAAAATGCCTTTAAAGTCAAAAATTATGCAAATGCCTACCTAAATATTAGAAAGTTTCCAGGAAATTTAACTGAGAGTTCAGAAATAGACATCATTACATTTCCTGGGATTGGTAAATCTGTGGCTACCAAAATCATCGAACTTGTACAGACTGGTAAAATGGATGAATTGGATTTTTGGTTGAAGAAAACGCCGGCAGGTGTCGTGGAGATGCTGAAAATCAAAGGACTAGGACCCAAAAAAGTAAAATCACTATGGGAAGGCCTTCATTTAGAAGAGGTAGCTGAATTATACCAGGCTTGCATTGAAAATCGACTGATTGCACTCAAAGGTTTTGGAGAGAAAACCCAGATAGACATTCAGGAAAAAATACAGTTCTATTTTAACAATAAAGGGAAGTTTCATTATGCTTCTGTTGAAGAAATCGCGCATGAATTAATTAAAAAACTACGCGGTGCCTATCCCACACTTTGCATAGAGCTTTGTGGTGAAATAAGACGGATGATGCCGATAATTTCGTCTATTGAAATACTTGTCAATGGCCCGGTAGAATTTGAAAAGTTGGAGTTTTTGCATAAAGCGGAAGAGAGCGAAAGATGGTTCTTCCATGATATTGCCATTGATTTTATAGTTACCAATGAGGTTTCCTTCCAGAAAGAATGGTATCTGAGATCTGCCTCCGCAGAATTTTTAGAGGAGATGGGCCCGTTAAATTCGGATTTTACAACAGAACCGGAATTTTTTAAAAATCAGCATTTTACTTACCTACCACCGGAATACCGCGAAACAAGAGCTGCAGCAATCAAGTCTAAAGCAGGAAAGCCGATTGATTTGATTGCTCCATCAGATTTGAAAGGTGTAATACATAATCACAGTACTTACAGCGATGGGGTAAATTCATTGGCTGAAATGGCAGTGGAAGCTCAAAGATTGGGGTATTCTTACCTTGTTATTTCTGACCATAGCCAATCAGCATTTTATGCCAATGGCTTAACAACAGACAAGGTTTTTGAACAATGGTCGGAAATTGATCAGATCAATGGAAAAAATTCCGAATTCACCATCGTCAAAGGAATTGAATCTGATATTTTGAATGATGGTAGACTGGATTATCCAGATGAAATCTTGAAAGGTTTTGAAATTGTTATTGCCAGCATTCATTCTAATTTGAGGATGGATAAAGAAAAAGCAACTGAAAGATTAATAAAGGCTATTGAAAATTCATTTACCCATATTTTGGGGCATCCTACGGGTAGATTGTTGCTAGGTAGAAAAGGGTATGAACTTGACCATTATAAAGTAATAGATGCCTGTGCTGCAAATAATGTTGCCATAGAATTGAATTCCAATCCTTTGCGCATGGACCTTGACTGGACGTTTATACCATATGCATTGGACAAAGGGGTGAAAATTGCCATCTCTCCAGATGCGCATAGTGTTTCTCAATATCAATTTGTAAAATTTGGCATAAATACCGCCAGGAAAGGGGGACTTAATGTTTCTAATTGTTTAAACAGCATGACTGTCCAAGAGCTGCAAACATGGGCTAATATAAAAAAATAAATTATTTATATTGGTTTGTGTATCAAATTAATATATTGTAAATTAGCCTATGGGTGTTAATAACATGTTAAACATTGGGATTCCATTGTTTTGAGTCTTAATACCCTATATTTTTGCAGTCATATTTTCCAATAATCCTTAAAATTTTAAGTGTAAAAATGAAAAAGTTTTCATCCATTTTATTTTTTGCATCTTTGTTAGCTTTTGTTGCTTGTAAAGACAACAAAACTACTGAAGAAACCCAAGAAACTCCTGCAGCTACAACAGAAGCTACTTCAGAAACTCCAGAAGCCATGCAAGCACCAGCTGCCGATCCCAATGCAGCAGTACCGACAGCGACTCTTGATCCTGCAGCGGCCAATGCACCTTCAGATGCAAAAGCAGCAGCCGCACCAACTGGCCCAATTACATCTATTCAGTTTGATGAAACCACATATGATTATGGGACTGTAAAAGATGGTGATAAAGTAAAACACATTTACAAGTTTAAAAACACAGGAAAAACGCCATTAATTATTTCTGACGCAAAGGGAAGTTGTGGTTGTACTGTACCTGATTGGCCAAGAGAACCAATTGCTCCAGGTAAAACAGGAGAAATTAAAGTTGAATTTGATTCAAAAAACAAAGGCACTGAGGAAGGAAGTAACCAAAGCAAAAGAGTTACTATAACTGCTAATACAGATCCAGTTCAGACCTATCTTACCATCAAAGGCATTGTAAAAAAAGACAAAGCGGGTAAATAATTATCATAAAGAATAATGACGAAGGCCTGTATGTGTTTACATACAGGCTTTTATTTTTACATCATGAAGGTATATTTTAATTTAGTAAAATTCAGCCATACTATTTTTGCTCTCCCCTTTGCTTTAACGGGTTTGGTTTTAGGCTTTGTTATTTCAGAAACACCATTTTCATGGGAAAGACTGCTCTTAGTATTAGGCTGTATGGTAACAGCGCGAAATACAGCCATGGCCTTTAATCGATATATAGATAAAGACATCGATGCTGCAAATGAAAGAACAAAGGTGAGGGAAATACCAAGTGGTAAGTTATCCGGTCGTCAGGTTGTTTTTTTTATAGTCCTTAATGCAATACTTTTTATTGCTCTGACATGGTTGATCAATCCCCTTTGTTTTTATCTGAGCCCTGTTGCACTGATGGTAATTATGGGTTATAGCCTTACAAAAAGATTCACATTTTTATGTCATTTAATATTGGGCACCGGACTTTCCCTTGCACCTATTGGTGCCTTCATTGCAGTAACCGGATATTTTCACTTACTGCCCATTATTCTGGGATTAGCAGTTTTGTTTTGGGTTTCAGGCTTTGATATTATTTATGCTTTACAGGATGAAGATTTTGACAAATCTAAAGGCTTGTTTTCTATTCCTTCCTTTTTTGGAGCTAATACCGCTTTAAAAATATCACGAGGAATGCATGTCATTTCTGCCATTCTCCTCATTTATTTTTTATATCAAAGCTACCTAACAATTGATAGCATTTCTACCCTGGCTATTTTGGGAACACTAATTTTTATCAGCAGGTTAATCGCCCAACATTTATTAGTCACAGCCACTGATCTGAGTAAAGTAAATATGGCCTTTTTTACCAATAATGGAATAGCTAGTGTAGTTTACGGTGTCCTTTTCATGGTTGATCTTCTTCTCTGACTGCTACTGACATTAAGCCAGCCCATTCTAGGAATTCATCCACAAAATTTCTTACAATACCGGCAGTTGGCTCAATAATTACATTATTATCGAGTACAGATTTTACTGAAGATATTGGTAATTTATTGTGATAAACCGTCATTTTTAAATAATTGAACATACCTGTCAAATGTTCAATTCCTCGCAAGTTTCCAGCTCTGCCATCTGATATGCCAACCATGCCCACTTTTTTGTCATAAAATGTCTCTTTCATTTTAGTGATTGAAAGTGCATCAAAAAATAATTTGAGAACCCCAGGATAACTGCCATTGTATTCAGGTACTATCAAAAGCCATGTGCTTGATGGAATTAGCAGGTTTTCTTTTAACTCCATAATGTGATCTGATTGACCCTCTCTCCAATACATTGAATGTATATTCATTACATCCGGCAAATTGGTCAAATCTATATAGGCAACCTTTTGTTGGTGGGTGTGTTTTAAGTAGTTGACAATCAATTGTGAAAAATACTGACTTTTGTTGTCAGGTCTGTTGGTTCCGTTTATTACAACAATCATGGGCTAGATTTCGAAAATTGGAACATCTTTCATCCTGCTTTGTTCAAATAATGATAAATAATTCAGAGATTAGATACATAAACATTTGAATTCTATAGACATATAGATTTGTCTATTTTTATATAGCTTATTAAAGCTTTCCTTGCCTGATCGTTGTTATTTTTCGTAATTTTGCACTCCAATTTTAAATGGCTTTGATTATACAATATTTAGGACATTCGGGTTTTCATCTCCAGTGTGGAAGTGTTTCCATTGTGGTTGACCCTTTCTTTCCTGAAGAGCCATCCAATGGTGTAAAAGAAATGAATAGTCTCAGCTGTGATTTGTTATTATTGACTCACGGACATCAGGATCATATTAAGGATGCAGCTCATTTTTTGAATCAGGAAGGTTGTCAGTTAATAGCCAACTATGAAATTGTGAACTGGTTTGAAAAAAAGTACCCTTTAGCAGCTTATCACCCTATGAATATTGGTGGCAAATACACCTCCCATAAATTAAGTATTAAGATGGTAGCAGCAGTGCATTCAAGCACAATGCCTGATGGAAGTGCCGGAGGACTGGCGTGTGGCTTTTTGATTCAAGACAAAGACAACACACTTTATATTGCGGGTGATACAAGTTTGACAACAGAAATGCAGTTGATCCCCGGATATGTTAAATCAAATTTGACATCAATACTACCCATTGGCGGTTGTTTTACTATGGACGTTGATGACGCAATAAAAGCCGCTTCTATGACAGGATCAAAAAGAGTTATTGGTTGTCATTACAATACCTTCCCTCCAATAACTATCGATATTAACCAATCAAAAACCCAATTTGAGCAAGCGGGCATACCCCTTGTTCTGCTGCAGGTTGGAGAGCAAATAGAAATATAATCATGGGAAAAGTAATAGCTATTGCCAATCAGAAAGGGGGTGTTGGTAAAACGACCACCGCCATTAACTTAGCTGCTTCATTAGCGGCTTTGGATCGTAAGGTTCTATTGATTGATGCTGACCCTCAAAGCAATGCCACCAGCGGTGTGGGCATAAAACCAGACCAGATTGAATCTGACATTTATGATTGTCTGGTTGAAGGAGCGCCTGCCTCAGAAGCAATACTAGCAACAGCTACACCTAACTTATTTTTACTTGCCTCTTCCATTCAATTGGTCGGTGCTGAAATTGAGTTGGTAAATCGTGACAAAAGGGAGTATCAAATGAAAAATTTTATTGCTTCCATTAAAAATGATTTCGATTACATTTTCATAGATTGTTTGCCTTCACTTGGATTGATCACAGTAAATGCACTTACCGCTGCGGATAGTGTTATCATTCCCGTACAATGTGAATTCTTTTCATTAGAAGGTTTTGGTAAACTGAAAGATACTGTCACTTTGGTAAGATCAGGGCTGAATCCCGGCCTTCAAATAGAAGGCATTATTTTATCCATGTATGACAAAAGATTGCGAATGGCCAATTTGGTAGTGGAGCAGGTGAAAGAAATTATAACGGATCGAATTTTCGCCACAATTATTCACAGAAACAGTAAGATTGGAGAAGCTCCATCATTGGGTCAACCTATCATTATTTATGATGCCACCAGTAAAGGGGCGATCAATTTTTTAAATTTAGCCATTGAATTCCTGCAATTTAATGACGACGCACATAATCTTTCTATACAAATGACTGCAAACGATGAGTAAGAAAAAAGATTTAGGTAAGGGACTCAGAGCCTTGCTATCCAATATCGAGCAAACTACCAATCCGGAAGATAAAACACAGCTCGTCAAAGAATTGTCCAGTTCTGTCGCCATGATTAAACTGGAGGCAATTGAAGTAAATCCTTACCAACCAAGGGTTGATTTTGATACTGAGGAACTGATGGAATTGGCTAAATCCATCAAAGTGCATGGATTGATCCAGCCCATAACGGTTAGAAGTCTTGGTGGAGATCAATACCAATTGATTTCAGGAGAACGAAGACTCAGAGCTTCTAAGATGGCTGGTATTACTGAAGTTCCTGCCTACATACGGGTAGCCAACGATCAGGAAATGCTGGAAATGGCCCTGATTGAAAACATTCAAAGAGCTGAACTCAATGCCGTAGAAATTGCGATCTCTTATCAAAGATTAATTGATGAATGCAATTTGACGCACGAAACCCTCTCAGACAGAGTGGGTAAAAACAGAAGTACAGTAACCAATTACCTGAGATTGTTAAAATTACCTCCTGAAATTCAAACTTCAGTTAAGGAAGGAAATATTTCAATGGCACACGCAAGGGTTTTAGCTGGAATTCAAGATGTTGAAAAACAACTATACTTATACAGGCGTGCTAAAGCCGAAGAGATGTCTGTAAGGCAAATGGAAGACGCAGCAAGGAGTATGTCAGTATCTTCTGGCTTGTCTAATACAAAACCAAAAACGAATAGTTCAGCCTCAATAGAATTGGAAAGAATTAAGAAAGAGATTTCTTCCTTATTGGGCACAAAAGTAGATATCACCAGAAGTGACAAAGGAAAGGGAAAAATCGTTATTAACTTTAATAATGACAAAGAATTCAACGATATCTATGATCAACTCAGAGAAATCGACGCTTAACTTGAAATCCATTTATTTCATTTTAAGTTTGGTTTGCTTCTATTATCAAGGGTCCTTTGGTCAGAAAGCTTCGGATGGCAAGGCAACAACGAGCACGCAAACCTCAGTTATCAATCCTGATACCAGCACTCAAAAAGTAGCTAAACGGAATACTTTTTCAACCATTTTCAGCGGAAAGCCTGGAAGAGCCGCACTTTATTCCCTTTTGATTCCTTCAGGTGGACAGATTTACAATAAAAAATGGTGGAAGGTGCCTTTAGCCCTTGGTGTTGACGGGTATTTCGTTTATAATTTGAGCAACAAATACAGCGAGTTTCGCAAGTACGATGCAATAGTTACTGACTATAATAACGGCATTAGCAACCCTGAGGTTTCAGAGAGCTCTGCCCGGAATTTTAGGGCTCAGGCCAGAACCAATAGGGAATATGCCTGGGTTTACCTAATAGTTGGACATTTGGTAACTGTCTTTGACGCTTATGTTGACCGGCATTTACTTGATTTTGATATCAGCCCAGACTTAACATTTGGCTCAAGTCCGGCCACATTTATTACTTTGTCGTTTCCTCTTAATTCAAAGCCAGGCCAGCCCGCTCTTCCTTAATTACTATCAAAGTAATGATCAGGGAAGCTAACTGCCATACTATTATCCAATAAATCGGTATCTGAAACCAGGTGCCTAAACTCAACCAAATCCCGAGAATAATAAAAAATTTGCCAGACTCGCCTATAAGTGAGATCCAATGACCATCCATCAAAGCATTAAAGCTGAAAATGTTCATTATAATGAATAGCCCATATACTAATAGGAAGGGATATGAAAAATCCCCTATTTGGAAAAAGAAGTGAAATAAGAGCAAAAGAGAAAACAGCAGCTGAAACCACATCCAATAGGAAGACCAATGAGAAGTGGTATGATCGTATTTACTCAAATTAAAGGGGTTTGAGACCACTGGAATAGTATTCAATTTGCTCACATCCTCGGGTCTCCAACCGGTTGGCATAAACCAAATTCTGCATTTATCTTTCCAGCTTTTAGTCTGCATAGCATCTTTGAACAAGACCCAAAAATGCTGAAAATTAATTTCCAATGCATTCCAGGTTGCTACTGGTCTTTTAACACCATAAACAGGAGGTTCGGTTTCCAATTCTTCCTGATAGGTTCCAAACCATTTATCCCATAAAATAAAAACCTGCCCATAGTTTTTGTCTAGATAAATATCATTGATGGCGTGATGTACCCTATGGTGCGAAGGCGTCACAATAAAGGACTCCAACGCGCCCATTTTACCGATGAGTCTTGTATGGTACCAAAACTGAGCAAAAAGGTGGAGAGGGGCTACTATATTGATAATTTCTGGTGGGACGCCCAGGATTGCGGCAGGTAATAACAAGAAAGTAAAAACTGCAAATAAAGCTGAAAAATTTTGGCGAAGTGCACATGCCAGATTATACTCTTCACTGCTGTGGTGGATAATGTGGCGATTCCAGAAAATATTAACTGTATGCTCAAAACGATGTGACCAATATCCGGCAAAATCCAGAGTTATAAATGCTAAAAAAAACACTACCAAAGTTGAAGATATACTAAAAAGCGCCAGATTATTATACATCCATTGATAACTCACAATCACCACAATCAAACCTAAAATATCCTTTACAACATTGGTAATACCTGATGAAATGCTTGTGATGGTATCGTATGGCCTATAAACTTCTATTCCTTTTAATTTGCTTACTGTGAATTCAATCAACATTAGCAGAATAAAAAAGGGAATGGCAAAGCTCAAAACAAAAGCATATTCTTTCATTAATTTTTTTACCAAAAGTACCAATCTTGGATTAAATTTGAAAAGAAAACAATAAATGCGCCTTAGCGTTATCTAATATCATTGATTTACCTCAACATTTATAATGAAAACACTTTTGTCAACTACCCTACTTCTTTCTCTTTTTTGGGCTTGTAAAAGCTCAAAACAAAACCAGGAAATTACGACAACTCCTTATCAGCCTCTGCCGGGAGATAAAATTACTAACAGAATGGGAGATTCTATTGCTACAGTAGTCTTAACTGAGGCACAGTGGAAAGAAAAACTAACTCCAGAGGAATTTAGGATTTTGCGTCAAAAAGGCACAGAAGCTGCATTTACGGGAGATTTATGGGATAATAAAAAAGATGGCTTATATACCTGTGCAGGTTGTGACCAGGTAATTTTTTCAAGTAATGCAAAATATGAGTCAGGTACTGGTTGGCCCAGTTTCTTCAGACCTGATGACGAAAAAATGATTAAAAGAGACACTGACTATAATATAGGATACCCCAGAACCGAGGTTTTGTGCGCTCGTTGTGGAGGGCATCTGGGGCATGTGTTTGAAGATGGCCCCCCTCCCACCGGTTTGAGGTATTGTCTCAATTCTGCCGCATTGAATTTTATTGAAAGTAAACAAATATTAAACAGCAAATAAGTATCTCATTTCGTTATATACTTAGCGTTTTAGAGATGAATACAAAATCAATATTTTTTTTCCTCTTTTTTCTCAGTCTGTTTTCTTGCAAAAAAGATGACTTGCAGACAAATATTATCAATATAAATGATGAAATCGAGGTCTTTTTGAGTCAAAAACCTGTTTCTAACGCTATTTCCCCAGTTCTTGAAATTACAACCGTAGATTCTCTATCGTGCGTTAATACTGAGTTGTGGGTAGAAAGTAGTTTAGGATCACAAAATATAGTCATTGATATTCTTGGATTGGTTCTTGATGGCAATTGTGTCATTGGCAGCATTAAACCAATGACGGAGGTTGTCCTCCAGTCTGCAAATGGTAATTATAATTTGACCTTTGATTTAAAAAACTCTGTGAAGTCTAAGGGTAAGATAGAAATAACCAATGACTTAATTTGTTTGACCATGAGTGAAGAGACAGGACTCGTGGCCGGGCATCAGTGTATTCAAAGGTTGCACCCTCGTGCTGTTTGGGGCTACTTTCAGTGCTCCACAGAAAGTGAAATACTGAAATTTAATGAATCATTAGCGACCCTCCCCTATCTTGGTTTTTCAGGAAATGCCGGTAATTATGGAGTTTTTATCATGAACGAAAACAGACAAGTGACACTTTCAAATGTTCAATTTGACCTTCACAAGTTTCCTAAAGTGCAACAATTGTACTTCCAGATAACAGACCCTGATAAGTTTATTTCCGATCTTGACATGATTTTGGAAAATTTTGATGAGTATAAATTAGAGTTCCAATTTTTTAACGGAACAACCATAAAACGATAGCCTGCGTTGGTGGTCAGTTTAATAAAAGGCTGAGATTTACTATTATTGCACAAAATAATGTGCAATGCAAACCATCAATTTAATAAGCGACACCATTACTAAACCCAGCCCGGCAATGCTGGAATACATGCACATTGCAGAGGTGGGCGATGATGTTTTTGGTGAAGATCCCACAGTAAATGCTTTGCAAATTAAAGTAGCTGAAATGTTTGGGAAAGAAGCTGCTCTCTTTTGTCCCTCAGGCACCATGACCAATCAAATAGCTATTAAATTGCATACTTCACCACTGGAAGAAGTAATCTGTGACCATAATTCCCATATTTATCAGTACGAAGTAGGAGGTTATGCCTTTCATAGCGGTGTAGCGGTTTATCCGTTAATCGGACAATATGGGAAAATTACGGTCCAAGATATTGAAGAAGCAATTAGACCAGAAAAAGATTGGTTTCCAAAGTCGAGTCTTGTTGTTTTGGAAAATTCCACCAACAAAGGGGGAGGTAATTATTATACCCTTGATGAACTCAGACCGATCCGCAATTTTACGCAAGAAAAAAATCTCAAACTACATTTGGATGGGGCCAGGCTTTTTAATGTTTTGGTTGAGACAGGTGAAAGCACGCTGGAAGTTGGAAAACATTTCGACAGCATTTCTATTTGTCTTTCAAAAGGACTGGGCACACCGGTTGGCAGTGTTTTGACCGGGGATAATTCTTTTATTGCCAGAGCCCGCAAAGTCAGAAAGGTGATGGGAGGTGGCATGCGACAGGCTGGTTATCTGGCGGCAGCTGGTATCTATGCACTTGATCATCATGTAAAAGACTTAGCGAAAGATAATGCCAATGCAAAATATATTGCTGAAATGCTTAACCAAATAGATGCAGTTGACTTCTTGCTACCGGTTAAGACAAATATCATTATCTTCTATTTAAAAGACCCCCATACAGCTGAGTCATTTATAGAAAAATTGAAAGAGAAAAAAATCATCGCATCTCCATTTGGGAAAAAGGCCATCAGATTTGTATTTCATAGAGACATTACAGATGGAATGATGGAAGAATTGACCCAGAGAATCGCCTCATTGTAGCGAATTGTCTATACCCCATTTGGCTTTGACGTTCATATCAAGGCTACTTTTTTGCCAGGCTCTGATTAAATGAATTACTTTATCATAATTTTTAAGTCCATCTTTTAATCCATTGGCTTTCAAATAAGAATCATAAATAATATCTCTGATCATTGGCATTATTTCCGGATATTGATTGAGGGCATCATAAAGTACAGCTAGGTCCTTTCTAATGGGAATAGGACGCATAAACGCTGTTTGATAAAAAGAATAACTTGCTGCTTTTTTAAGATCAGATGCTAAATATCGCCAATAGGTAAGTAGACCTGCATATTGAATGAAGTGATTTTCCGATCGAAAACATGCAATCATTGCAACAAAATTACAATCCGCTTCACCCGTAATACCGTAGCCATGTGCCAACTCATGAGCCATTACAAATGGAGAATGAAAATGGGCCAAACCCGGATCATAATGACCCTCCATAGAAAACGGCAAATATATACCTGCCGTGGAAAAAATCAATAAAGAACCTGCCGGATATAAAGGCCGAACTCTTAGCTCCTTATTGGCTTTAATTCCCCAATTGTTGAGCGTGGCTGAGACCTCTTTTTGTAATAATGTTTCTAGGTTTTCTGGCCTTTTTTCAATTGGTATGGCCTTTGAATTCTCATTCCAGAATTTCTGCCTTACTTCTAATAATTGATTTTCTGTCCATTGGAGTTGCTTTAACAAATAAATTGTATCAACTGATGTTTCTTCCAACCCCAATTTTTCCTGGAGTGGTTTGCTCTTGTAAAGCATACCCCATGAGGAATAGAACCAAGTAAAAACCAACATCACTACAGTAATAACAAAACTAATTTTTACCAGCAAAGTCTTATTGAGTTTTGCCACCCATTGGTAATATCGAAACATCAACCAACCAAAAACAGGTACAATCAAATAAATCAGGGCAAAAGGCAGGTGGTAAAAAGTAATTTCGTATATCCCTCTTAAAGGTTGGAAAATCAAAGGCTGATAATAGCGTTCTATCCAATCATCATTTACTAATTTTAGCAGGATTATAACACCCAAAAAAAGAAGCCAAACAGGAATTAATCTTTTCATTCCAACCCACTTAATTAGACTCTATCTGCAGCGAATCTAAAAAATGATCGACATTGTTATTAAGACTTTTTTCGATACTTGTAAATGCAAAACAATATATCAATGTATCTCTGTCTAAATACATTTTCCCCTTAACCGCTTGTTTGCTCAGGCTATCTTCCAGTCTAAAAATACGAGAAGCATGATTATCTATTTCGCTTTGATATGTAACCTTACATTTTAAAGTTTCTGACAGCACGATTAAAGATTCGTCGAGGCTTTTATGGATGAGGTCAACACTGTCCTGGTGGTAGGTTCCTTCAGGATATTCTACAAGTTGCAATGAATAAAAAAACACAGGATCATCAGATTCTGGTTTATACGTAACTGATAGTATACCCTGCTCACCAAGGGTGGTACTGATCAATTTTTGTTTTACTTCCGGTTTGCCAGGAAATTGGATATAATAGGGGTAATCGGCCAACTTTATTCGCTCCCATTCTTCCTGGCCAAAAGCATTAATACCAAAAGCAAATAAAAAAAGAGAATGCACAAAGACGCTGGTAAGTCTTAAATACCTATTATTGCACATCTTCATGATTTAATTTTATTTTGAAGTTTATTATTCTGGAGGCAGTCATTGCCTTATATTTAATTCTTGAATGAAAATAGTAAAACAAAAACGGTTGAGAACAATATTGTTAAAACAAACTGTGATGTTTATTATAACTTTAACAATTTCAGGGCTTATTTCTTGCAAAAACGAGGCAACTGCACCAAATAAATCAGATTTTGAAGGAGAAAAAACATGGTTAGAGGATTATGAACCCTCTCCTTTTATTTGGGGATTCATGAATGCAAACGGCAATTTTACCATACCTCCCAAGTACGATGAACTCAGAGATTTTTCTGATGGACTTGCTGCCTGCAATTTAGGTGGAAAATGGGGGTATATTGATCCATCCGGAGCTACCTCCGTTGCACATCAATTTCTTACCTGTTCAGACTTTAGAGGAGGCAAAGCTCTGGTACAAGATTTTAAGAATCAATATTTTTATATTGATAAAAAAGGACACAAATTGTTTTTGTGTCCTGGGTCTGAATGCAGCAGTTTTGTTGATGGTTATGCTTTTTTCTCAAAAAATGACCTTTGGGGAGTTTTGAGTGATAATGGCTTCGTGCGTATTCAACCACAGTTTATGGACATCAAATCAGGATATGAGGGTCAATTTATTGTAAAACTAGGTCAGAATTATGGACTCATTGATACAAACCTACAATGGATACTTGCCCCCAAGTTTAATGAAATTAAATTAGCCAACGAAGACAAGTATGTTGTGAAATCAGAAAAGGAAATTGAGATTGTACATAAAAACGGCAAAACCTGGCTTTCAGGAATTCAAAATTGCAGTGTCTTTTTAAATGCATTTTGCATCGTACAGCAACACAAGGCATTTCAGATAATGAACAATAAAGGTAAAATAACTTATTCTACTCCTAATAAGCTTACATCATTGGGAGAACAAAGATTTGCCGAGTGGGTAGGGTCAACGGCTTTTATTGTCAATGCCGATGGGAATAGACTTACCGAAATGGAATATAGCGGATTCTTAGTGTTCTCTGAAGGTCTTATTGGAGTGCTTCGGGGAGAAAATTGGACCTATATATCGCTCGATGGGAAAGAAATTTTTCAACCGGCACTTCCTTTAGCCTGGGATTGTAAAGAAAGACGCATCCGATATGTGAGTCAGAATGGGTATGGTTTTTTGAATGCTGAGGGTATACCGGTTATTGAAGCCTCGTACCCTGAAGCAAGAGACTTTAACGGCGGCAATGCCAGAGTAGCGATTTTTCGATAGTAAAAATCTAATTTTGTAACCGGTCGATTAAATTTACCGTATTGATTGCATGATGTCGGAATCGGAAATTATCGCGGGTCTCCTAATTGGGGATTCGAGGGCTACCACTAGTTTTGTGGATGCCTATTCCGCTTATATTTACAATGTATCCCATCGTATACTCCAAAGAAATCAAGAATCTGAAGAAGCCACGCAGGATACATGTATAAAAATCATAAACAAAATAGGAGATTACAACAGAACTTCACCGTTTAAGGCATGGATATTTACTGTTGCTTATCGGACAGCTATTGATTACAAAAGAAAACAAAAGAGAAACAGTGATGAGAGCGTTTTGATGTATCAGGCAAGCAGCATGAATGCTGATGGGGATCTTGAACAAAAGGAGGCAAGCCGCAAGATACATCAACTTCTGGCTCACTTATCGGAAGAGGATGGTACCTTGGTGCAACTGTATTATCTCAATGAGATGAGTATCAAAGAAATTGTGGATGCTACCGGATTTTCGGAAAGTAATATAAAGATTAAATTATTCAGAGCCAGAAAAGAAATGGCCAAACATATTGACAAATATTTTGATGTCACTTAAATTTGTATCATGGAAGAGTTAATGATAAAATACCTGGAGGGTAAATGTACAGTTGAGGAAATCTCAATGTTGCGAAAAGATGATAAAGTGTGGGAAGAATTGCAATCCATCACTGCCGTTGACACTCTTTTTTTGACACAGTCAATTCAGGAGGTGAGTCCAGAATTTAAAGAAAATCTTAAATCCTCTTTGATTCAGATCAAAAGCGAATCTGAGGGATCCTGGAAAGATTTTGTATTACCAGGGATTTTTGCCATTTTTTCGATGATCTATGCCTATTTCAGTAAAGAATCAGCATCTGGGGGAGCTTGGATCGAAATGCCTGAAATCCCCTCCTACCCTGTAGTGACTTTGGTTTGCGCATGTATTCTTGGCTTTGTATTATTAGACCAGATCTTACAAAAAAGATCTGGTAGACATGCCCATTCACTTTTTATTCCAATGTAGACTTAGGCCATATTGGTGTAAACATGCTGAACATCGTCATCATCTTCCAACTTGTCCAGCAATTTTTGAATATCAACCATTTGTTCTTCCGTAAACTCAACAGGAGATGTCGGAATTCTTTCCAACTGAGCAGATGTCACGTTAATACCCTTTTCTTCAAAGGCCTTGACAAGTGAACCAAAGTGGGTATAGTCGCCATAAGCATAGACAGAATTTCCATCAAATTCAAACTCCTGCAAGCCGCGATCAATCAATTCAAATTCGAGTTCTTCCATATCCAAATTGGCAGGTTTTTCAAATTCGATCACCGTTTTTCTATCAAATAAGAACTCTAATGAGCCTGAAGGCACCACCTGACCAGTGGATTTATTAAAGTAAGACTTTACATTGGCAACTGTTCTGGTGGTATTGTCAGTGGCGCACTCAACAAAAACTAGAACTCCATGAGGCCCTTTACCTTCATAGCTTACTTCCACAAAGTCTGCCCCATCTTTGCCATCAGCACGCTTTATAGCTGCTTCCACATTGTCTTTGGGCATATTATTGGCTTTTGCAAGTGCTATGGCAAGCCTGAGTTTGGAGTTCATATCAGGATCAGTTCCACCTTCTTTAGCAGCCAAAGTAATGGTTCTGCTAATTTTTGGAAAAACCCTTGACATATTAGCCCATCTTTTCTCTTTTGCGGCTCTGCGGTATTCAAATGCCCTTCCCATATTGCTATTTTATTTGAGACTGCAAAAATATAATCTCTTCAACAAAATCAAAATAAGAATGCCAAAAATATGATTCTGGTTATCAATCAGATAGCAAATCCGTCATCCTTTTTTTATTTTACGACAAAATTTAAACAACTGAAGCAACAATTTTCCAAATTGTACGTTACACAATTATTTACCCGAAAAATTTTATGCTATGAATAAGAGTAAACCCAAAACCTGTATGGTTTGCAATGAAAAAATCCTGGGAAGATCCGATAAACGATTTTGTTCCTCAGATTGCAGGACCGCCTATCACAATACCCGCAACAGAAATGCCACCTTATTTATGTCAGGGATCAATAGCATCTTAAGAAAAAATAGGAGAATTTTAGCTGAATTGAATGGCAGTGGTAGAGCTAAAGTGCAAAAAGAGCAGTTGGTTGAAGAAGGGTTTAAATTTGCCTATCACACCAATGAATTTGTCACCAAATCTGGTAAGACATACAAATTTTGTTACGAACAGGGTTATCTTGAATTAGAACCCGGCCTTTTTGCCCTGGTGGTTAAGCACGATTATGTGGTCTGAATCTACTTTTTCCAGAATAGAGAAATCATAGTTATTGGCATTAAAATAATCAGCGCCATCAAAATTGACAATAATATCTTCCTGTCCATGTGGTTAATTTTTATAATACAAATGTAGACAGGCCTTATTATGTAAATATCAAGGCAATATTATTTTAGCGTTAATTTCATTTATTAATTGGTCGGTCGATCTTGTGCAGGAAGGCTGGCGTGGAATTCATTTTTGATTCTGTCAGCATATTGATCCAATAATTCCATTACCCGCTCCTGACTTTCTGACCTAACAATCAGTCCAATGTGGTGCTTCTTATCGAGATGCCAAACCACCTCAGGATCATTAAAGGCATCTACTGAAGGTCGCTCAAATTTGCTCAATGAAACGACAATACCCGCATAGTCATCCTTTACTTTAGGTAGTTTATACTTTTTGCCGGTATGGGCAGCAATTTCAATTTTAGCCCATTCAGTCCAAAGGTTAATGCCTGTCGCTTTTTCTACCATGTCTGATAAATGGGCGCCTCCAACTCTTGATGAAGTTTCTAGAAAATAATATTTACCGTCTTTGCCTTTTATGAATTCCGTATGTGAGGCGCTGAAAATCATGCCAAATGACTTCATGATTTCCTCATTCATCTGTTTGAGTTTCTGGTCTTCCCAACTATTCATTTTTAATGTACAAGAGCGAAAGATTCCGCCTCCATGTGCCACCTCAAAGGGCGTATTGAGATACTGGCTTACTTTTGAAAATATTACCTTCCCATTAAAAGTCAGTGAATCAACGTGAAATACATCTCCCGGTGCAAATTTTTCAAGTAAAAAAGTATGTCTTTTATCCCCAAGTTGGTGCAGTTTCTCCCACAATTCTTCCGCGGTATGAACTTTTGACATACCGGTTGCAGAAGCTTGTCCTCTTGGCTTTAAAATCCAGGGTGGCGATACATTCTGGGTAAATGATTCCACATCGCTGTCATGAAACAGGGAGGTAAACTCAGGCACCTGTATGCCATCATTTTTTGCTTTTATTCGCATGGCTAATTTATCTCTAAAATACCTTGCCGTTGATTCACCCATGCCATCAATTCTAAAATACTCTCTAAGGTAAGCTGCCGCTTCAACATCAAAATCATCCAATGAAACAAAAATATCAAATTTCAACCTTCGCATGGTGAAAGAAAGACCATTGATCAGGTCAGCCATGTTCCAGTTTCCATCTTCATCTTCTACCATGTAAAACGTTTCTTTAATACTTTCCCATGGCCAATTTTCTTTATCGAGTACCGTAGATGTAATTAAATAGGCATTATGCCCTTCTTCATGAATTGCTTTAAGGAAATCTGAACCCTTGAAAAAACGTGAAATGCATAAAATATTCATAATTCTTTGATTGATTTTACATGTTTAGTTGGCAAAAAAAATAAAATATGAAATGATATTTTTCAATTAATACATGCGACAAAATAAGTAAAATCCACAGATTACTAAAATTATGAAATAAAAAAGAAAAGAAAATTACCTGACTTTGAAATCGAAGGTAATACTGCCGCATTGGCTTTCTACATCAGCTTTTGAAAAAAGATATTTAGAGGCTCCCTTTTCGGCCAACCTGATCAATTGAGCGTCGAGGGTTGTTGAACCTTGCTGCGTATATTTTGATGAGGTCACTTTTCCGGATCTGTCAACACAAACTCGTACCACAACCTTGCCTGTTTTCTGGGAATTTTCACTTACTGCCGGTACTTCAATTACTGTTCTCCCTGTAAGTCCGCCCCCAACAATACCATTGCCTTTACTTATGGAGCCAAGTGCACCTTCACCACTCTGTGAAGCTCCTTCTCCCTCTTGTCCCTCTCCATTTTTTTGTTTACCAAACAAGTCGCCAAACTGCTTCTTTTTTGTTGCAACCACTTCAGCATTTTCTTGAGTTGTATTGGAAGTAGTAGAGTTGCTGCCAGTAGAAGATGCACTGCGCGATGGAGTATTGGATGTTGCCGGTTTATGATTGGCAGCTGGCTTTTCTGTTGCCACAGTTGGTTTGGCAACTGTTTCATCAGGCCTTACTTCTTCTAAGGTTTTGTTATCTTCAACAGGCACCAATTCTGGTTGTTGAAATTCAATCTCTATGGCAGATGGTACTAGTGCAGATCGTTTGATTAATGTAAAGTGTAAGGCTAAAAACAAGATAAGTGTATGCAGTAAACCACTTATGATAATTCCAATATAGTCCCTGTTTTCAGAATTTTCCATTTATGTCAGGAGGATTTACTTGCCTCCCATCAAGGTAATTATTGAGGGTCATTCAAAACCGCACGAATCTCATACCGATATGCAATATCCATAACAGCTACAACAGACTCATTTGAAGCTTGCCCTGATGGAGAAATATTTAATGTTGCATCTTTACCTTTAGCCTTTTTTAAGGAAACCAGTCTTTTTTCGAGTCCTTCAAGGCTAAGAGCCTCCCCGTTGTAACTGAATCCATTATTGGCAGAAATAGCCACTCTGACTGGCGGCGTATTACTTTTTGGCATAGAACTTTTTCTTCCAGGAAGCTGCAAATTCAAGGCATTTGGAGTGACCATAGATGAAGTCAGCATAAAAAAGATCAATAACAAAAATATGATATCTGTTAATGACGACATATTAAAATCTGCCTTTGCTTTTTGTTTTCTATATACAGCCATGATTAACTGTGGGGTTGAGTTGCCAATATTGCCCTCAATTTAAGTCCGCTGGCAATTTTCATAATAATATGCATTTTATCGTAGGTTACACCTGTTTCCGCTATGATAGAAATGGTAGCATTTTCCTTGTTTTTTGAGTATCGCACATAGGTTGCTACATCTTTTTCAATATTCTCCCAGGAAGACGCCTTTCCATTTAAACTAACAGTGTCATCCAACTTTATCATTACGGCAATATCCGTTGGCGCAACTGTTTTAGAATCTGACTCAGGTAAAGGCATATTGATCTGTACCATTTTGGAGGTAAGCATAAAAAAGATCAATAACAGAAAGATAATGTCTGTTAATGATGAGAGGTTAAACTCTGCCTGAACCTTGCTTCTGTTTTTACTTAACATGTTTAAATTTAAATAATTATCGAGTAGGCTCCTGTAACAGGTCCATAAACTCGAGTGTTGATCGCTCCATTACAAAAATTACTTGTTCTACTTTAGCGACCAGATAATTATAACCAACAAAAGAAAAAATTCCTATTACCAATCCTAATGCTGTGGTGATCAAGGCCTGATAGATACCTCCGGCCAACACATCTGGGGTTACATTTTGCTCACTAGCCATCTTATAAAAGGCAATGATCATTCCGGTAACAGTACCCAAAAAACCAACCATTGGAGCAGCACCTGAAATACTAGCTAAGGTAGAAAGGTTTTTTTCAAGTTTAAATACTTCCAGGTTACCCACATTTTCAACCGCTGCATCAATATCTTTGAGTGGCTTTCCAATGCGTTGAAGTCCTTTTTCAACCATTCTGGCTACCGGCGTGTCTGTAGACCTGCACAAATTTTTTGCACCTTCTATATTATTGGATGCTACCGCTGCTCTGATGTTATTGATAAAGTTGTCATCAATTTTACCAGCCTGAGAAATGGTGAGCCATCTTTCTACAAAAATGTAAACTGCAAGTACAGAAAGTATAAGCAAAATGGCTACAATGGTAACTCCAATCGGGCCTCCTAACAAGATTAAATCTATCAGGTTTTGCTCAGCCTGGACTGTTTCTGTGGTTGTATTTGCTGCGTCCTGAAATAAGAAAAAACTTAGGTTAAACATATTACAGATTTTGTTTGAATTCAATTTGTATAGCCCAAACGTATTTTGGAGCTCAGTTATTATCGATGGCAAATATACAAATTGAAAATATATATTAGATAATTTTTTAATTTGAACTTGGCACAATTAGATTTTTCTTCTTTTTAGCAATACTCCCCTTACTTTTGCAGTATGAAGAAATTGACTTTGCCATTCTTTAAATACCAGGGCACCGGGAATGATTTTGTCATCATTGATGGTATACTAAACGACGTGTCTTTGATAAATAATTCCGATGTAATGGAATTATGTGATAGAAAATTTGGAATTGGCGCAGATGGATTGATGATTATTTTGAAAAATGAGACATTTGATTTTGAAATGATCTATTATAATGCAGATGGTGGCTTGAGCACAATGTGTGGAAATGGTGGGAGGTGCATTGCTGCCCTTGCCCATGAACTTGGTTACAGCGGAACCGAAGTCAGGTTTTTAGCAGCAGATGGGCCCCATTTTGCCACCATAAATGCAGAAGAAGTGGCTCTTGGAATGTCAGATGTGAAAACAATTGAAACCATTAACTCTTCCGATTATGTGCTTAATACAGGGTCTCCTCATTATGTCAGATTTACAGAAAAGGAAGACCTTATAACCATTGTAGAGACAGGAAAAAAGGTTAGATATAGTGAACAATACAAGACTGATGGTATCAATGTGAATTTGTGTTTTTGGGATGGTGAATTCCTTCATGTTGCCACCTATGAAAGAGGTGTTGAAAATGAAACCTTGAGTTGCGGGACCGGTGTGACAGCTGCAGCCTTAGCGGCTGCTCTGCATTACGGGCTTGAATCACCTATAAACATTCAAACAAAAGGAGGGATGTTAAGCGTTTCCTTTGATCAACAAAAGTCATCTTTTTACCAAGTTATATTAATAGGTCCAGCAACACAAGTATTTACAGGCAATATTGAGTTAAACCAATGAAGATGAACTTTGTTAGAGCAGGAGAAGAACATTCATTTCATTGGATACATTATTTTTGGAGTGTTTTGGCTGTTGGGGGTGGATATTTTTTAGGCCAGCTGCCACTTGTCCTAGTTCAGACGTTAAAAATAAGAGAACACAAAATTGGAACAGAGGCTTTAAAATCATTTTTGAAAACCAATGACTTTTCAATACTTCATATCGATTACAACCTTGGTTTTTTACTTATGCTTTTAATGTTTGTCGGAGGCTGGATAGGCTACCTGGCTTTATTGAAATTTCAGAGAATTCCACTCTTGAGCACCTTAACTGCCAGAGAAAAATTTGACTTTTCAAGGTTTTTTTGGGGCATGGGTATATGGCTTGTTCTGACTGTTTTAGCAGAAATATTCTTTTATTTAACCAATCCAACTTCCTATCAGTTTCATTTCCATCTTTCAGCTTTTATCCCACTTTTAATTATTGGACTGTTATTGATTCCTATTCAATCTGCCATGGAAGAAGTTTTTTTCAGAGGATATATACTGCAGGGAAGTTTTAAGGCAACCCAATCCGTGATATGGTCTTTAATAATTAGCACCTGCTTCTTTTCTCTCGTGCACAGCACCAATCCTGAAGTGGCAAAATTTGGATTCGCAACCATGCAAGTGTATTACCTCGGTGCAGGTTTGTTTCTTGCACTTTTAGCTTTGGTAGATAATGGTCTTGAGTTGTCTATAGGTATTCACACTGCCACCAATCTTTTTGGTTCCATAGTTTTAAAATACGAAGGAAGTGTGCTTCAGACAGAAACCCTTTTTGAGCAAAAGATGGTAAATCCATGGCCTATGACCATTTCTTTTTACCTTTGTGCCATAGCTGCATGGTGGTTGTTATCAAAAAAATATGGCTTTTCGATTCAAGATGTTTTGCCTGCTGGGCACAAAAAATTGAACAAAAGTCAGGAAAATCCAATTACTTAATAAAATAAATCATACCTAAGTAGCAGGTTAAGTAGTAATACAAATACATGGAAAATTATCCCAAGGATATATTCGAAAAGCTTGAGTTTAATAAGTTGCTTCAATTAATAGCAGCAGAATGTTTAGGCGCTGATGGCAAACAAATTATACTAAACACAATTCCGCTTACTCAAAAAGACGATATTGAAATCAGTTTACACGAGACAGATGAATACAAAAAGTGTATAGAAAGAGGTGCTGCCCTACCCTCCGGCACTTATGATAACATATTTTCTGACCTGTTTCTACTTTCAAAAGATGGCTATGTTTTGGAGGTGGAATCCATTCAAAGAATCCATCGAATATTACATCTTGGCACTCAGGTGTACAATTATTTCCAGGATTATATAATCCAGAAAGCAGCCCCCCACTTAGCTAAAATAGGACTATCCATTTACCTGGATAGTAGGTTGATCAAAGATATTGAAAGGATCTTTGATGATGAAGGCAATGTTCGTCCTAATGCTTCTGAAGGTTTACTGAAAATATCGAAGGCAATTCAAAACAAAGAAAGAGAAACTGAAAAGACATTTCACCAGGAATTGCTTTTTTACCGCGAGCGGGGATACCTGACAGAAGGATTTGAATCCATCAGAAATGGAAGAACTGTGCTTATGGTTGCTGCTGAATACAAAAGGAAGATACCGGGCATCATTCATGATGAATCAGCTACCGGAAAAACAGTCTTTATTGAACCAGAAAAAACCCTGGCACTCAACAATGAGGTGCACAACCTTTATGCAGAAAGAAGGGCAGAAATTTATAAAATTATTAGAGAGCTGTGTCATCAATTGAGACCCTTTGGACCTTCAATAGAAGCCACTTTTAAAGCCATTGCAACCTTAGATGCCATAAGGGCAAAAGCAAGATTTGGATTGACAACACAGGCGTCAAGACCAACTATAGGGGGAAAGGCTGGTTTTGACCTCAAAGAAGCCAGAAACCCTTTGCTCTATCTGAGATTGAAAGAACTGGGTAGAAAGACGGTAAGTTTTGATTTATCGCTGGACAAAACCAATCGATTTTTAATTTTAAGTGGTCCCAATGCCGGAGGTAAATCAGTTACCCTTAAAACCATTGGATTGCTTCATCTTATGGCACAAAGTGGTATTTTGGTCACTGCCAATGAGAATTCACGAATGTCTATCTTTCATCATTTTTTTGCGGATATCGGAGATCAGCAAAGTTTGGAAGATGACCTGAGCACCTATAGTTCGCATCTTGCCAATATGAGGTATTTTCTTGAAAATGCCGATGAAAAAACATTGGTCCTAATAGATGAATTCGGTTCAGGAACAGATCCTAAAATTGGTGGAGGTATAGCCGAAGCCATTTTAAAAAAATTACAACACATCAGGTGTTTTGGTACTGTAACCACCCACTACTCCAATCTAAAATACTTTGCTTTTAAAAATCATGGCTTCATTAATGGAAGCATGGAATTTGACAAAAAAGGACTTATTCCTACCTATCAGTTAATGGTTGGTAAACCGGGTTCTTCTTTCGCCTTTGAAATAGCAGAAAAAACAGGATTACCTGAAGACGTAATTGAATACGCAAAAAAGAGGGCCGGTAAACATGAGCAAAGCATGGAGGAAATGTTGGTCAATTTACAGGCGGAGCGCCAGGAATTTGAGAAAAAGATGACCACCGTTCTTGAAAAAGAAGAAAGACTGGACCGGCTGATGAAGACTTATGATCAATTGCATGGAGAGCTGGAATTTAGAAGAAAAAAACTAAAACTAGAGCAAAAAGAGGCTACTCTATACCAACAAGCTGAGCTGCAAAAAGAACTTCAAAAAATGCTTAAAAACTTAAAGGCTACCACTAAGCCTGAAGAAGTTCAGAAAGTATTGGAAGAGAAAAAAGCTGATACAATGGTGATTGCAGAACAAATTGGACAAATCAAAACAGAGATGTATACCCATACTGTCAAGACACAAAAAGCAATAGAAGTGGGGGGATACGCTCAGGTTAGGAACGGAACCAGCATTGGTAAGATCCTGAGTATTGATAAAGAAACTGCCGAGCTAGAAATGGGTTTTTTCAAAATTAAAGTGCCCCTAAAAGATCTGATACCCTCAAACAAACCTATTGAGACCCAAAGAGAAAATTCAGTCAATACCAGCCACCTCAGCGGCATGGGTTCCTTTGATTCAAAACTGGACATACGAGGATACAGGGCCGAAGAAGCCATGGTATTTCTGGAGGAATTTTTGGAAAAAGCCATCATCAACAATGCCCATGAATTGAGGATCATACATGGTGTAGGCAATGGCACTCTTAAACGAAAGGTCCATGAAAAATTTAAGGAATACAAAGACATTAAAAAATATTGGCATCCTGAAGAAAACCTTGGAGGAGAAGGCGTAACTTATGTCAATCTTTAATAGAAATGACCTATACTATTTTACCGACATCTGATGGAAGTAATACTTTATTCACTTCCCGGTTTAATGCCAGTTATCATTCTATACATGGTGCATTAGAAGAAAGTAAGGTAGTTTTTATACAACTGGGTTTACAATACCTGGCCAATAGAGGTTGCCAAAACATACGACTTTTTGAAATGGGCTTTGGCACTGGATTGAATGCTGCCCTTAGCTTTCAATTTGCCAGTCAGCATGGATTAACCCTCCACTATACGGGGGCAGAAGCTTTTCCTGTACCAATAGAGACTATACAGCAAACCAATTTATCAAGCTTGTTTGATGCCCCTTATGATCAATTGTATATTGAATTACACCAACTACCCTGGAACCAGGAACACCTTCTATTACAAAATGATCATTTTCTAAAATGGCATACAAGTTTAGAAGAATTTGAAAGTGAGCACAAATTTGATCTAATATACTTTGATGCCTTTGCTCCCGAGTGTCAACCGGAATTATGGTCTGAAGAAATTTTATTAAAAATGTATAACCTTTTGGATCACAATGGAGTATTAACGACCTATTGCGCAAAAGGCATATTTAAAAGAAATTTAAAAAAAGTGGGATTTCATCTTGAAAATCATCCGGGTCCAGGAAGAAAGAGAGAGATAACGAGGGCAATTAAAATGTAAGATTGTAGTTTATTTTATTTACAAATCGGTTCATTTTTTTATATTTGCAACGCCTTAGCCCAAGTGGCGAAATTGGTAGACGCACTGTGTTCAGGGCGCAGCGTCCGTAAGGGTGTGCTGGTTCGAATCCAGTCTTGGGCACCAACCCCGATCTTTTAAAGTTCGGGGTTTTTTCATTATACTAAATCCGACATACGGGAGCGGTGTGGAAATTTCATCTCAATCATAACTGCAATCTTGTTAGCAATTTTACCTGCTTTGATTTTATTGAGGTGTTGGAGTAATTCATCTATAAAAACGTAGGCATGTTGGCCTATGTGTTGGTTCAAAAAATCCTCTGCCATGTGCTCGTATAATTGAGTTAATTCTTCTGGAAATCGAGGATACAAATACTCGTCCAGCATCATGACCATTCTGAAATCTCGTTGGGTTTTGAGCCATTCCATGAGTGCCTCATCTTGACGGGATCGAAATAAAAATAAACAATAAAAATAGGGATCGGCTTTAACCTCTTTTGACTTTTTTTCTATGATGGACCTGAACTTTTCAAATTGAGAAGGATCTACCGTTTCCCTTAGCCAATCTACAATTCTAAGGTCTTTAAACTGTAGGAAATAGTGAGCTGACTCCTGAATTACAGTTTTGGGTTTAAATTGATATAGCGCTTTAAGGTGAATCAGGGGTAAATCTTTATGGCTTTTATTGGCGCTTTGACAAAAAGCATCTAATTCTGGATAAAATTGTTCCTGTAAAAGTAAGTTGGCTGTCTTTTCCGTCAGGTGAAGGTGACGTGCATCGACACTTATTGAGTTGCCCATTCTGTAATCCACTATTACCGAAAGTGCTGTCAAGACAGTCAATTGACTAACATCTTCTCTTTTACGCCAAAGTTGAGAAACAATAATATCCTGTGCCTCAACGGGTGTTTTTTTCAATTGCAACAGCACCATTATTGCATTTTTTCTAAGATCCAGGTATGGATAATAAGAAAAATTAGCCAACTCTTTAAGAAATGCAACAACATTTTCTTTTACTTCTACACTTGCCGATTTTAATCCAATGCGTTCAAGAATTTCATGGCAGGTGGTGATGTTTTTTTCTAACACCGATAAGGCACCATTGTTGTGATGAAGGGTATAACAAAGTTTTGAAAGGGTAACCTTTGTCAGAATTAAAGCTTCTCCATATTGCCCCAAAGCAATGGCGTCCCACGCCTGCTCAATAAATTCGATTGCAACCTGATTTAAACTCTTGACATCAGAGATCTTTATGGTAGCTGATCCAGTTGTGACTGGTCTGATTATTGCGTCTAATATAGATCGGTATTTCTTTTCATTGTCGTGCAAATCTACCTTTCTGGCAAAATGAACTTTGAGGGCAGTAGACAATTTTTTATCGGTCTGGGCATAATTCTTAATAAAGGCTTTGAGCTCCTCTTTCGTGACATTGTTGAGTAACGTTATGAGATTTAGACCAGATTTCTGTTGGGGTTCACTTGGAATCTCTTTCTTTTCCGGAAGGCTAGCCTTATATGCCAGAATAGCTGCTACAACATGTCTGCAAACTTTTTCTGATTTAAAAAAGCTGCAGTCACAACTTGCCCTTTGATGTTTTGTAAAAGGACGCAACCACTCCACTTCAAAACGTTGGCCATCACTAACTATAAAAGAAAAAAGGTTTTTTTCGATGGGCGTAAATTCTAAAACAGCACCATCCTCATACAACTCTTCTCCCCTGAGGAAGACCTCATCGGGGAACATAAGCTCGATATTATCTTGGTGGGGTTTTATTTTACTCAATCGTTTGCGGAATTTGTCAAGACAATCTGTAAAGATAAAGCTAAAATGCAAATAATTATCGAAAGTTTAGCCATAAAGCCATATCACAAGCCAGAGGGGATGAGATTTCAACAAATACATTATTTTTACACATTTTACCGGATCATTGATTAACCACCAATAATTTGAATACATGGGCAGTAAAAGACTATATTTAACAAGACACGCCAAATCAGATTGGGCGCAAATCGGCATTGATGATGTTGACCGGCCCTTAAATGAGAGAGGCAAAAAAGACGCACCTGCCATGGCCCGCAATATGAAAAACTTGGGATATGTGATCGACCATATTATTAGTTCTCACGCAAAAAGGGCATTTGAAACAGCCACTTGTTTTCTTTCTCATTTTCCTGAGGCTGTTTTAGTAAAGGAACACCAGCTTTATCATGCTGATATTGACGAAATCATACACACCTGTCTTGAATTGGAAGCGGAGGTAGATAATGTGATGATGGTTTGTCATAACCCGGGCATCACCTATTTTGCCAATGTAATATGTGGAGCAAATCTCAATAACGTACCAACCTGTGGAGTATTGGTTATTGATATAGAAACAGAAGACTGGTCTTCAATTGATATGTCAAAATTCACTTTACATCAATTTTTATACCCAAAAATGAGCGATGAGTAAATATTATTGGCTAATCACAGGGCTTATTTTATTGTCAAACGGGTGTCTGACTGATAAAAAGGAAACAACATTACCCCTTCCAAAGGAAACTTTGAGGGCTGTCCTGGCTGATTTGTATCTGGCCAATGCAGCGGTGGAATTACACCCTTCGGCAAATAAGGATAGCTTACAACAAATTTATCTCACTGAAATCTGTAAGATTCATGAAATTACCCCGGAAATGATCACACATTGCCAAAAATTGCTCAAAGAAGACTTAAAGCTCAATTCTGAGCTTCAAAAAGAGATCTTGGATTCCGTCAACCTGATTACCACAAAAAAGATGGTCAGCCAATGAGGTAATTATTTAGAAACAAACTTAATAATTAATTAATGTACAATAACCCCCTACCTGTCAGAAGTCACTTAACTTTGTGTTAATCATTTAAAAACCTGCATGATTAAAGACATAAAAATCCTTATAGTTGACGATGAAGAGGATATTCTTGAGTTTTTAGAGTACAATCTTGACAAGGCAGGTTATTCTGTTTTTAAAGCCAGCGATGGATTACAAGCCATTGAAATGGCTAAAAAAGTGATTCCCCATTTGATTGTAATGGATATAATGATGCCCAATATGGATGGCATTGAGGCATGTGAACAGATTAGAAAATTACCCAGTCTAGCCCACAGTTTGATCTGTTTTTTAACTGCCCGAAATGAGTCATTTACCCAAATCAGCGCTTTGGATGGAGGTGGCGATGATTTTATAACAAAGCCAATCAAACCCAATGTTTTCATTAGCCGCATAAAAGCTATACTCCGCAGACACAAAGATTTGGGTAGTGCGGATGACAGCCTTTTACTGCAGTCTTTTGGGAAGTTGAATATCAATCACGAGACTTTTTCGGTTTCTTTGGAAGGAAGAGAGATACCTCTTGCTAAGAAGGAATTTGAACTTTTAGCCTTACTTGCAACGAAGCCTGGAAAGGTTTTTAAGAGAGATGAGATCATGAAAAAAATCTGGGGCGAAGATATCATTGTCGGTGATCGAACTTTGGATGTTCACATTCGAAAAATCAGAGAAAAGATAGGTGACAACTACATCTCTACCCTTAAAGGGGTTGGCTATAAATTTGAATTTTAGACACTAACCTGCCAGAAAGGCAGGGTTATCCTAAGTTTCGCTAAATTTGCGAAAAATCCTTTATGGAAATCCTTGTAATTATTATACTAATCCTTTTAAATGGTATACTGAGCCTGTCAGAAATGTCATTGGTTTCTGCTAGAAAGTTTAAACTGGAAAACGAGGTAAAAAAAGGAAATGAAAGAGCAAAGATCGCACTGGAAGTATCACAAAACCCAACCAAACTGCTGTCAACTGTTCAAATTGGAATCACTGTTATCGGCATCTTACTCGGTATTTTTAGTGGCGCCAATATCACGGATGATTTCGAAAAGTTATTAAGTACCGTGCCCTGGCTGATGGATTATGCCCATATGATAGCCGTAGGAGTTGTGGTTGTACTGATAACCTATTTTTCGATAGTTTTTGGTGAGTTGCTTCCTAAAAGAATAGGATTAACATATCCTGAATCGATTGCTATTGTCATGGCACGACCAATGCAGATCCTGGCCTTGCTCAACAGCCCGTTTGTGTGGCTGCTTTCTGCGACCAATGACATGGTTTTGCGCCTGCTCAAGATAAAACCTTCTTATGAAAGCAAGGTGACCGAAGAAGAGATCAAATCCATGATCCAGGAAAGTACCGAAGGGGGAGAAATTCAGGAAATAGAACAAGACATCGTAGAAAGGGTTTTTGAAATGGGCGACCGAACAGTGAATTCACTAATGACCCACCGGTCTGATATTGTTTGGATAGATCTTGATGACACCAGAGAAGTAACCGAAGAAAAAATAAAAGGGGAGATTCACTCGGCTTACCCACTTTGCAAGAGTGACCTGGATCATATCTACGGCCTCATTTTGTTAAAAGACATGTATCTACAGCAAAAAGAAGGTAAGTACGATCTAAATTCCATTATCCGCCAGCCCATCCTGGTTCCTGAGTTCACCTCTGCTTATAAAGTACTTGAAAAATTCAGGCTAGAGAGAATCCATTATGCTATTGTTATCGACGAATATGGCGCCACAGCTGGTTTTGTCACCATGGATGACCTACTTGATGCCTTGCTCGGTGATTTTACGGAAATGCACCATGAAGAATATGGGGTCAAAGAGTTGAATGACAATGTGTGGGAAATAGACGGTCAATACAGCTTTTTTGAGTTTTGCAAGTATTTTGATCTTCACGAAAATGAAGAAATGGAAGGAGACTTTAATACCATAGGAGGATTGTTCTTTTATCAGATGGATGAGGTCCCTAAAACCGGCGATTCCCTTGTATTTCAAGGATATAAATTAGAAATAATTACCATGGAAATCAACAGGATAATTAAATTGAAGTGTGTTAAATTATAGGGAAAATCATTTAGCAAGATTTTCCAATACCCCAGAATATTGCCAGCCAAATCAATCCTTTTATTAAAAAGAACAAAAACCCGGCAACACCTAATGTCTTGAGGTAGGATTTAAAGCTTCTCTTACTTTTTTTTTCACCGTCCTGATGGTATTTATCTAATTTTTTGATGGTTTCCTGCCCCATGATCGCAAATTAACACAGAAATAAAGATTTGGTTGATTAAAACAATTAAAAAAGTACATAAATCACTTCATTTTGCCAATGTGATTTTGTCGGGTATTCATGGGCAATTACGTGCTTTTAGTCTAAAAGACCATGAAAAACCAGTAAAAAGTGTACTTTTGCAGCCTCAACAACCATAGGTTGATACAATGGAAAGAAATCATATCATAGGATTCATACTTATTTTCGCTACCCTACTCATTTTCAATATTGTAAGTTCTCCTTCCAAAGAAGAACTTGAAAAGAGTCAGAGGACGAGGGATTCCATAGAAATGGCATCCAAACCCAAACAGGCTGCCAGGGCAGCTACTTCTCAAATTAATACTACCGGCATGGATACCACGGTACAAGGATCCGTACTCATGCCAAAAGATACACAAGTAGTACTTGAGAACGAGGTTATGAAAGCTACCCTAAGCTCACTTGGAGGGCGTTTGATTTCTGTTGAATTGAAAAATTACGACAAAGTCCAGGAAATAAATGGTATTCCATCTAAGTCGAAAGTAAGATTGCTCAACGACGAAAAAAATGCTTACGATATCAGGGTAATAAAAGATGGTAAAAAACTTTCTACCCAGAATAGTATTTACGCCCCCACTATAACAGGAAATTCTATTAAGTTTAGTTTACAGCTGGACAACAAACACAAGGTTACCCAAACATACACCCTCCAACCCAACAGTTATGTGCTTGATTATAATATTTCAGGTACGGGTTTTAATGATAGGGATGTAAGTGTGCATTGGATCAACTACATCGATAAAATAGAGTTGGGGCATCGTTATGAACAACAAACAAGCACTGTTTACTTTAAGGACAATGCCGAAGACAACGCTGATTATTGCAGCTGTACCTCTAATGACAGTGAAAATCTGAGTGGAAAGAGTGTTCAGTGGTTATCCCATACCAATCAATTTTTCAACAGCTCACTGATTAGTAAATCAGGAGGGTTTAAAGATGCGGCCTTAGCAACTGAGGTAATTGATTTTACCAAAAGCGAAGACCTTAAAAAACTGACCTCAGACTTTGAAGTACCGTTGACCAACGGCAGTCACCAAATGCAATGGTACATTGGGCCCAATGAGTTTCATACCTTGAAAGCATTCAATATTGGGCTAGAAGAAATAATACCTTACGGATCCAGCATTTTCGGCTCACTTAACCGGTGGGTAATCAGACCTTTCTTTGATTTCTTGACCGGCTTTATTCCTAGCAAAGGGCTTGCTATCATCTTTTTGATTTTCTTAATCAAAATGATGCTTTACCCGCTGTTGTATAAAATGTTGCACAGTCAGGCAAAAATGGCAGCTTTGAAGCCGGAGCTGAATAAGATCAAAGACAAGCACAAAGAAGACCTCCAGAAGCAACAGATGGAGTCAATGAAAGTGTACCAGGAATTTGGTGTGAGTCCACTGGCCGGCTGTTTACCTATGTTGTTACAAATGCCGATCTGGATTGCCTTGTATCGATACTTTCCTGCCTCCATAACTTTCAGGCAGGAATCATTTTTGTGGGCTCCGGATTTATCTTCATTTGATGCTTTTATCAGACTTTCGTTTGAAATTCCATTTATGGGCTCTCACCTGAGTTTGTTCACCATTTTGTGGGCCGTGTCCACCCTTGTTTACACCTATTACAGTACCAAGGATGTAGATATGTCTGCCAATCCTGCCATGAAATACGTTCAGTATTTTATGCCACTAATGTTCCTTGGATTTTTCAACAGTTATGCAAGTGGTTTAACATGTTATATGTTTTTCAGTAACCTGATCAATATTTTGCAAACCATAATAACCCGTAAGTTTATTTTTGATGATGAAAAAATTCGCAAAGAATTGGATCTTCAAAAAAACAAGCCCAAGAAAAAGGGAGGATTTCAATCCCGTTTGGAAGAAGCCATGAAACAGCAGCAGCGACTTGCTGAAGAGAAGGCTAAAAATAAAAAATAAGTTTTGAAACCGGCAGGTGTCATAGGGGCAGGTAGTTTTGGTATCACGGTAGCCAAACTACTTTCTGAAAATGTTGATGTCTTATTATTTTCCAGAAAGGAAACACTGGTACATCACATTAATAATAAGCATGAACACCTTGGATATACCCTTTCTGAACGGGTCACCGCAACCATGGACCTTCAGTTTATTTGTGCAAGTTGTGATGTAATATTTCTGGTAGTGCCTTCTGGCGCCATGAGGACAACCATGCAAGCCATGAGTACCTATTTAAGACCTTATCACATCATAATACATGGCACCAAAGGACTAGACACCAGTTTGATCAATGATGAAGACCTGGAAGCAGGACATTTTGACATCAAACAGGTATGTACCATGTCTGAGGTAATATCACAGGAATCTTCCGTATTGAGAATTGGTTGTATGGCAGGCCCGAATCTAGCCAAAGAAATTCTCTCCAACCTACCCGCAGCTTCAGTGATTGCTTCTGAGTTTGATGAAGTGATCAAAACAGGTAAAGATTTGCTCACCAGTAAAAGATTTACCATTTTTGGGAGTTATGATCTCAAAGGAGCTGAAATATCTGGATCTTATAAAAATATTATAGCATTGGCCTCGGGTATCGTAAGTGGTCTTGGTCTGGGTAAAAACATGGAGGCACTTTTGATAACCAGAGGACTGTCAGAGATGATAGAATATGGTACCTCCCTTGGCCTTTCGGGGCAAGCTTTTTTTGGTGCCGCCGGCTTGGGTGACCTCATTGCCACTTCAACCAGCGAAAAAAGTAGAAACTTTGCATTTGGATACCGATTTGCCAGAGGTGAAAAAAGAGATGATATTATCAATAGTAGTTCAGAAGTAGTTGAAGGTGTGAGAACATTAAAAATCATTTACTTCCTGGCTAAGTATCACCAGACACCATTGCCTATTACCAACCTGCTTTACCGCGTTATCTACGAAGATTTTGATGTACGAAAAGCCATCGAAATCCTAATGAGCATACCCAATGCGCCGGATGTTGACTTCAACATAGTGAGGTAATGCAAGGCAACCTTTTCTCAAATTCAATCAATCTGCAATTCTGCCATGAATGTAACCATTGTAATCGTAGCTATAACTTGTCTTGTATCCTGGCTGGCATTCAATAGCAGGCATCTGTTTGACAAACTTTGTCACTACCCTTTTGCTGAATTTAATCGCGGTGAAAAGTTTCGGTGGATAACAGGGGGTTTAATTCATGCCGATGTTTTCCATTTGTTTATCAATATGTATGTTTTGTATGAATTTGGTAAAATGGTGGAATATTATTTTACTGAGATTCATGGCTTCACAGCCGGAATGGTGATGTATGCAACCTTTTATTTTTTTACTTTGGTTTTATCCAATGTGCCTACCTACATGAAGCATAGAGATAATGCCCATTTCCGGTCGGTTGGAGCATCAGGAGCAACATCCGCTATTGTTTTTTCATTCATAGTTTTTGAACCCACGGCGATGTTAGGTTTGTTTTTCATTTTGCCAATTCCTGCAGTTCTGTTTGGCATACTTTATTTGTTTTATTCAAGCTGGGCTGGCAAAAAGAATGCTGATAATATTGATCATGAGGCTCACTTATATGGAGCTGTTGCCGGTTTTCTTTTTACAATTGCCATGAAACCTGCTCTTTTTTCACTTTTTATTCATAAAATTGTAAGCGTATTTTAATGGAGCCAAAAAAGCGAATAAGAAAAAGGAGTTATATCCCCAGCATCATTACTTTGATGAATCTGGGATGCGGATTTATGGCCATCGTAACTGCTGATTATTATAAAAGCTCCATTTTCCTACTTTTCTCCCTTGTTTTTGACGTTTTGGATGGTTTTGCTGCCAGAAAATTACAAGCACAAAGTGAATTAGGCCGGGAATTGGATTCTTTAGCAGATCTCACCAGCTTCGGAGTTGCACCAGCTTACCTCTATTTCCTATTGAGTCCTGTAGAAGGTTGGGCAGCTATGATTCCGCCTTTGGCAATTGTTGTTGCAAGCGCAGTAAGGTTGGCAAAATTTAATTTGTTGCCACCTTCACCTTATTTTTCTGGTCTGCCAACCCCTGCAACCGCTATGTTTTTAATAGGGCTGTTTTTAGGTATTGAATATGATAGTCAAATCATTAAATCAATTCTTGAAAATGTTTATGCTTACTGGGCTATTGCCTTTTTCTTTGCCTTTATAATGGTTAGTACAGTTCGTATGTTCTCTTTAAAAGGACTCAACAAAGATATGAGGCAGAATAAACTCCAACTTGTACTGTTGATCGTTTTTATCATTCTTCTACTGGTTGACAATAAGTTGGCAGCACCTGTTATTATTCTTCTTTACATCATCCTGTCCTTGGCTCAATCGCTTTCCAGAAAAGCATAACCAAATAAAATTCATAAGTTTTTTCTAAATTATTAGTTAATTATACTGTTTAAGAGCCTTTAAAGTAAACACTTTAGAATAAAATTTTGTTATTTTGCATAATATCATTTTTACATCATGGCCATCATAATCACAGATGAATGTATTAATTGCGGGGCTTGTGAACCCGAATGTCCCAACAACGCCATCTATGAAGGAGGCGTAGAATGGGCCATTAAGGATGGAATTACCATTCAGGGTAATTACCTTTTGGAAGATGGGAGAGAAGTAAGTGTCGACGCATTACAAAAGCCGGTCAGCGATGATTTTTATTTTATAGTGCCTGATAAATGCACAGAATGTGTTGGTTTTCACGAAGAACCTCAATGTGCTGCAGTGTGTCCGGTTGATTGTTGTGTTCCTGACCCTGATCGCAGAGAAACCGAAGCTATTTTATTAGCCAGAAAAGAAAGGCTGCATTTATAAAAATGAGGATTGCACTGTTAGGCTATGGAAAGATGGGCAAGGCCATCGAAAAAGTGGCTCTCCTTCGGGGCCATGAAATTGTACTAAAAATTGGCTCTCAAAATGCAGCAGAACTTTCTACTTTAAAAACCTCAAAAGCTGAGGTGGTTATAGAATTCAGTAGACCGGAATTGGCTGTGCAACACATTACCTATTGTAATGACCTTGGATTGCCTGTAGTTTGTGGAACCACAGCCTGGCAGGCGGAAGAAGATCGCATTTATCAGCTGATTCATAACACCAACGGAGCCCTGGTTCACGCATCCAATTTTAGTCCGGGTGTTAATCTCTTTTTTCTTCTCAATTCATATCTAGCCAAGCTTATGTCAAAATGGCCAGACTATAAGGTAAGTATTGATGAAACCCACCATACAGCCAAATTAGATGCTCCAAGTGGAACAGCAATAACGCTTGCTCAGTCAATTATCAATAGTCGGGCAGATCTGAAATCCTGGGGTTTGGGAGCATCTGATCAAAATGATGTGCTGAAAATAAATGCCATCCGAAAGGATCCGGCACCTGGCACCCATACCATTCATTATACCAGTGCGATAGATGATATATCTATTACCCATGAAGCGCATAACCGGGAGGGTTTTGCAACCGGGGCTGTAATGGCCGCAGAATGGATAATTGGCAAACGAGGAGTCTTTGCCATGAAAGATGTATTAGGTTTTTAGCCCCATTTATCCTTCAAAATTGAAAGTCAGCGTAAAGATTTGGGAAGTTACGTTTTCCAATACTTTTGACTCATTGAGGTCTTTGTTGTAGATCAGTATGTTGCCAAGACCTCTGCTGTATTTGATTTCAGGAGAAAATATAAAAAATGGGTAGAAAAATTGCATGCCAAATCCTACTTCCCATTGAAAGTCGTGTGGTGATATTTTTATTAAAGTTGCAGCTTGCCTGGACTTAGAGCTACTGGCAATGTCGTAGTTATATTTCAAACCACCGGTAACAAAGACGCGTTTATCTTTATATGGCATTGACTTGTACCGGAGACTAAAAGGCAGTTCAAAAAAAACAGATTCCACTTGTCTTTCCTGTAGATCATTAAAAATAAATGACCGATAAGAAAATGCAAAACCCGGTAAAAATCGAAAGTCAAAATACTCGCCCATTTTGAGGTTGGCAATCATGTGGATATTGAAGCCCCCTTTTCTTTTTCCTTCTGCTATTCTAATACTATCATTACCTATGAAATAGCTGGATTGATTTATGCGATACCCTGATACGTTGGTTCCAAAGGCCATACCAAAGTAGTAAGATTTACCCTGAAAATCCTGATAATTATAATTGTCCCTTGACCGACTTTGGCCAAAGCCCAAAACACTGAGGAGAATTATTCCCCAAAAAGACAAACTTATTTTTCTGCAACGTATACGGAACATATCCCAAAGCTTAATGCATGATAACGTGAATTTTTGAATCCTATTTTGTTTAACACTGCCAAAAATTCTTCAAAACAGGGAAAAGCGCTGGATGATTCGTACAAATAATGGTAGGCCTTATTGTCTTTAGAGATCCATTTGCCTATTGTAGGCAAAATGTACTTAAAGTAAAAGGAATACAATTGTTTAATTGGAAAAACACGAGGTCTTGAAAATTCAAGAACCATAATAACCCCACCTGGTTTTAAGACTCTGTACATTTCTGACAAGCCTTTGTCAAGGTTTTCAAAATTCCTGACACCGAATGACGACATAACGGTATCAAACCGATAGTCTTCAAATTGAAGGTCTTCGCTATCTCCTGCCACAAAATCGATAATTTTATCCTTGCCTGCCTTTTTAGCTTTGATTTTTCCAATCTCAAGCATGTTAACAGCAATGTCAAGTGCAAATATGTGGTCTGGCGAAAACTTCTTACACGCTTCCAGGGCTAAGTCACCAGTACCCGTTGCCACATCCAGGATTTGATTGTGGTTGAAACCGGCAATTTTATTCAATGCTATTTTCCTCCAAAGGATGTCACTGCCAAGGGATAAAAAATGGTTGAGAAAATCATACGATCTGGCAATGCTATCGAACATTGATTTGACCTGATTCTTCTTCCCCACTTCACTTTTATAAGGGGTGACATTGTCGTGTTTAAACTGTGTCATCTGTTTTTGTAACGCGCAAATATAAGCATTAGTTTTTATATGTGCTTCTACACTTCCATTCCATCCAAACCTCACTGCTATTTTACAACTATCACTGATCCTTCTGTATTGCCTCTAAATTCAGGAGCATACAAACATTCTATACTTGCAAGGGCACCACTGTAAGTTCCTTTTAGAACCACCCTTTGCCGGGATTCAAATACGTGATCTCCTTTTGGCAACCGATCAATGAAATAATGTGTTGATCCATCTGTTACATTTTCGTAGTACCCCAATCCTCCTTTCCAGTTGTAACTGCTTAGCGCACGGAATGGTTCAAGGCCACTACCTCTCAGATCACTCAAATGCACGAACTCAAGTTCTCTGTCTGAATGCACCAAAAGGCGGGAGACCAAAACATCTCCGGGTGTCAATACAAGCTCTGAGGATAGAGGTGTGAGTTTGACATTACTTCCTTCCCTATCCTCTCTATAGAGCGCTTTTGTAATAGAAAGAGAGTTATTTTGTGATTGCTTAACTTCTTTAATTGGACTCAAATATTGATAATACACAGCTCCAAATGCCACTCCTTGACCATTGTTGGCAATATCAATTTTACCTAAATCAGGTACAATTTCTTTTTCAGACCATTCCTGGATGAAATAACTGGAGCCCGCTGAGATCTGACCACTTTGAGGTAATCGAATACCCCCGGCGCTAACACTAACCCCCTCAGCATCAGTAAAATTGACCTGCCTTGGGCCTTTTTGTAACAGCAGAGCAGAAATCGCGTCAGCAGTAGCTCTCGTTGATGACCAATGGTGCGTTTTTTTATGTGATAAAAGCCAAATTTTCATTTCTTCCAACTTGCCGATATCTGCTCCTGATTCGTATAAAAAATCCATGATCGCCGCGTGGCTTTCAACAGGCATTTCCTGCCATTTCAAACCGGTGCCTGCATTCCAATACATTCCAGTGCTGGTTTGAGTTTTGGCTTTTTCCAACAAAGCAGCAGCAATCGTTTTCCAAGTCTGTCCTTTGAATCTCAAATCATAACTAGCAAGCATTACCTGCCCCATCAGACTGTATTGTTGGCTTGCATTTAATGCCTGCTCAGCATAAAACTGATATACAGGTTTCATTGTTGGCTCAATAGGTAGGTTCCTAAAAAATGATCGCGCATACAAGTGGCAAATAATGTCTTCTGAAGGAATGTAATTTTTGAGTTTTAAAGCATCCTTTTCTGTCTCTTTTAGCAATCGATTGTATTCATTGAAGAGGTAATTATCCAGAAATGAAATAGTTGGTGCCATCCATTCATTAATCGAGGGAACCACATTGAAGGCATTGGCTTTACCCAGGCTTATAACAACTCTACAAGTGGTATAATGATTGAATGCTCCCCCTTTAAACCAACCAAAAGAACCTTCTGCCATTCTTTGTTCCATCAATTTGTCTTTCCATTTTAAAACTTCATTGTATTGTAGGGCAGGATTCAAAATTTGGATCAACTGTTTGGTCTGTTCTTTTTCCTTATTGGCAATACCTACCCACGGACTTTGTTCCAACTGTATGTTTTTCCATGAGGCATGCGTTTCCAGTAAACTTGATCCCTTGCTAGTCTGAGCTTCCCATTTTTCCAATACCTCATCCAATTGAGGATAAAGATTTCTAACAGCCATTGCCAGAGCAGTTACATATATTTTATCTGCATTATCAATCGCGTTGTCATAGCCGTTATTGATAACAAACGGCATAGCCTGGAGAGCTAACCAAGCGGGATGACTCGTCATTTCAATTCCAAAATGTAATGACTTCGTATTTTGAAGGTTGGCTGGCTGTAGTTGTGGCACATCGTATTTTTTCTTTTCACCCGGTCGAATAATGAATGGCTGACTTTCTGTAATTACAACTTCATTGGACAACAACGGAAGGATTCCCTTTTCTGCGTCTCCTCTTTGCCCTGCAACAACAGAAACGGTATATTCCAACAAAGACGCTTCAGACAAAGGAATGTCAAGAGACCAAGAAACCGTGGCTGTGGCATCATTTTCAAGGAAAATAGGAGTTAAATATTGCTGAATCCAGTTATTGCGACTTTCACCTGTAACCAAATCTTTAAGGTCCAGATTTACTGCTGCTTCACCTGCTTTTCCACTTTTATTGGCAATAGTTGCCGTGATTACTATTTTATCTCCCAGTCGCACTAATCTAGGCAAATTGGGTAAGATCATCCAAT
>JAGNSQ010000178.1 GCA_017987975.1 Saprospiraceae bacterium | reverse complement strand
GAAGAATTTGAATCGGTAGTCAATCAGCTCGTTTACGTTTCAGCTACCCCGGGAGATTATGAACTGGAAAAGAGTGAAGGAGTAGTGGTAGAACAAATTGTGCGACCCACCGGCCTCCTCGATCCCCCCATCGACGTGCGACCCAGCCTCAATCAAATCGATGACCTCATCAACGAAATCCAGCAGCGCATCGAAATCAGCGAACGCATCCTGGTCACCACCCTCACCAAACGTATGGCCGAAGAGCTCACCAAGTACCTCACCAAACTCAACATCAAGGTAAGGTATATCCACTCCGAAGTGGATACCCTCGATAGGGTAGAGATCATACGCGACCTCCGCCTCGGTGTTTTTGATGTTCTGGTGGGCGTCAATCTCCTCAGAGAGGGCCTCGACTTACCCGAGGTTTCGCTCGTAGCCGTTTTGGATGCAGACAAAGAAGGTTTCCTGCGCAACAACAGATCCCTTACCCAAACAGCAGGCCGTGCTGCCCGAAATGCCAACGGACTGGTCATCTTTTATGCCGATAAAATCACAGATAGCATGCAGGACACCATTGATGAGACCAACCGGCGCCGCGCCAAACAGATGGAGTACAACCAAATCCACAACATCACTCCTACCACCGTTGGCAAATCACGCGAAGAAATCCTCGCCCAAAAATCCATCCTCGATGTCCGCGGTGCCAAAGCCAAAGCCTACATCGAACCCGAAATCGAATCCCTCGCGGCAGATCCGGTCTTGCAATACATGAACAAAGACCAGATCCAAAAACTGGTCCACGAAACCGAAGCCAAAATGAAACAAGCTGCCAAAGACCTCGATTTCATCTCCGCCGCCCAATACCGCGACGAACTTTTGGCCCTCAAAAAGAAACTGTAACCCGTCCCTACACCCCCATAGGGGTGTAGGGATCGGAGCACCTGTCCCTATGCCAGCGAAGCTGGTGTAGGGATCCGGCACTTGTCCCTACAATGTGTGCTATTTTAGGGAGCAGAATGACCTAGGAAAAGATTTGAATGCCAGTAGCCATCTGAAAAGAAGGATTCAACCCAACTCCTATATTTGGGTGAAAAGCTTGTCCCTATGCGGTTTTTTACCCATGTAGGGAGCTTGTCCCTATGCGGGTTTTTACCCGTGTAGTGGCTTGTCCCTATGCGGGTTTTTACCCGTGTAGGGAGCCTGCCCCTACACCCCCATAGGGGTGTAGGGGACGAATTACTTGCCCAAAACACTACAACATGTTTGACATTGTCGTATCTTTGACAAAATTTCAGACATGATAGAGACAAATTTGAAGTTTCTAAGGAGCAAACACAGCATTTCACAGGCCGAATTGGCAGAGAGTCTGGGCATACCCCGTACTACCCTCTCCGCTTATGAGCGGGGTTTTGTGGAGCCCAACATCGAGCTCATGCTCAAAATGGCGAAGTATTTTGGGGTGACGATGGACGACCTCATCGCTTACAACCTAGAGCACCAGAACCCTGAACACAAGGGGGGTGACAACCTAAAAGTGCTCGCTATCAGCGTTGACCCCTGGCAAAATAGCAACATCGAGCTGGTAGATACCAAGGCGGAGGCCGGCTACCTCGATTCCATGTCTGATCCCGAGTACATCAAAGACCTGCCCAAGATCTACTTTCCCAAGATACCACAAGGCACTTACCGGGGCTTTGAAATCCGGGGCGACTCCATGTTACCCGTAGAGCCGGGTTCCATCATCATCAGTTCCTATGTAGAAAAATTGGCCGACATCAGAGATGGAAGGACCTACGTTGTAGTGAGCAAATCCGAAGGTGTGGTGTACAAGCGTGTCAAAAACCAGCAAAAGGAAAAAAGTTTGTTGCTCATTTCTGATAATGAGGCCTACAATCCCTATGCCGTGCATTACAGCGAAGTAGCCGAGGTTTGGCAATATTATGCCCACCTGAGTTTTTCAGACAGCAAACACAGCTTCAATGCCCTGCTGGAAGAGAAGTTGTCGGACATACAAAGGAAGGTTAGCCACATATATGATAAAATAAATTAATTTTACACAAATAGCGTCCTCATTCCAAATTCGTTTCAATGATTGGTCAGTTACAAACGTATAAAAGCAACAAAGGTCTTTTTAAGGATGAAAAATCCACGGGAGCAATATGTGTACTAAAAGATAATTTTAGTGCCCCACAAACTTTTTATCAACATCCCAATGGAAAACTTTTCAATGGTGACAGCATTGAATGGATGAAAAATCTAGAATCTGCCAGTATTGATCTGATATTCGCAGACCCTCCCTATAATATAAAAAAGGCAGATTGGGATAATTTTGAAAGTCAGGAAAAATACATTGAATTTTCACTTGATTGGATAGAGCAGGCTTCCAGAATTTTAAATGAAAACGGTTCTTTATACATCTGCGGGTTTTCAGAAATTTTGGCTGACATCAAACATCCCGCAAGCAAATTTTTTCATTCTTGCAGGTGGATAGTTTGGCATTATAAAAACAAAGCCAATTTAGGTAAAGATTGGGGACGTAGCCATGAGAGCATACTTCATTTTAGAAAGTCAAAAAAACATACATTTAATATTGATCATATCAGAATACCCTACGGAGAGCACACCCTAAAATATCCTAGTCACCCACAGGCCCAAAGCAGCAATTTTGGTAAAAATGGTAAAAAAGTTGACTTATGGGAACCCAATCCTTTAGGGGCAAAACCTAAGGATGTTATGGATATTCCTTTGGATACTATAGAAATTCCAACCACGTGCAACGGTATGAATGAAAAGACCCCTCATCCTACACAAAAGCCAGAAGAATTAGTCAGAAAGATTATACTGGCATCTTCGGATGAAGGTCAAGTCGTACTTGACCCTTTTTGTGGAAGCGGTACAACTCCGGTATGTGCTGAACAGCTTAAAAGAAAATGGCTTGCCTGCGATTTGAATACAGAGTACTTAAATTGGACGGTTGAAAGGCTTGAAAAAGTACAGGACTGGCCGATTGATAAATGGATAAAATTCGATTTTGACAACCAAAAAAGACGGAATTCAATACGATGAATTTAATTGATATTCATGATTTCATTTTGGCAAAATCAAATTTTAGAACTTTAATTCAATATCTTGATTTTGCATCGAATTATCTTGGGTATATTGAAAAAAACAAGCAGGCAATCATTATTTCACAGAATGAGAATAATTATTGTTTTTTTCAGTATAACAGTTATGGGAACTATCAAATTACCAGACCTATCAACACTCAATTGTTTTTCACTAAAGACATTTTTGAAGAAAAAAAGAATCGATTTCAGTATCTGATAAATGCCATTAAAACAGAAAAGGAAAATATTAACTTAGATGAAGTTGATCGGCAGGTTATTAACAACATGGTCTACACCATTCAACAGTCCATTGGAGCTGCCCTTGATTCACTTCAACCCGGCAAATCCAATACAGCTCGCAAAATAAATGGCGACCTATTTGAAAATCTTATACGTATCATATTTGAAGAATTGGGAATAAAATGCAAATCAGGTGTTATAAAGGTACCTGTTATTGAAAACAATGTTCAACTATTCACAATGAATTATCAACATGACCTTATTGTCTCGGAAGAAGAGGAATATAAAATATTTGGCACAATTAAAACTTCGAGTAAAGACAGGCTTGACAAGATCTTTATAGATAAATTTTTATACAATAAATTGACCAATACTCAAGTGCCACATATAGCCATTATCCTGAACGATGTACAACGGAAAAAAGCTAAAAAGGAAAATGAATATGGTGTTAGCACTACTTTTTTACCAGGTCATTTTAAAGGATACACCTTAAAATTAAACCCTCTGGATGGTGTTTATTACTGTGATCTGAGATCAAGTATGAAAAGTGATGAAATTTTAAGGCAAAACATCAAATCACTAGATCATCTTTTAATAGAGGATATTTGGAGATTTTTATAATTATTTCTGCATCGATATCACCACTCCACTCAGGATGATGAGTACAATGCCAATCAGGCTGGTCGTATCCGGCATGGCATCACCAATCATGACCCCAAAAAAGATCGAAAACACAATGTTGGAGTAGCCCACCGCCCCGATCAATCCCGTATTCTGATGCGAAAATGCCCGGGTTAGAAAAACCTGGCCCAACAACGCGGCGATGCCCAGACACAAGATCAACAGCAGATCATTCCATTGGGGTACCACAGGAGGTGCAATGATAAAGTCCAGCATCTGCCCTTTGTAAACCGTGCTGGCCAGCATTGAAATGATGGGAAAGACAATGCCACACAGCATAAAAGAAAGCACGATGGTGCGGTTGTCGTAATACTTGGTGAGCCCTCGTATGCTCAGATAAGCCATGCCCGTCATCATCAGGTTGGCAATGCCTATAATATGGCTCTTCACCTCCAGCGCATGGCTCGACATCTTGGGAACAAAGATCAGGCACAGCCCTATAAAGCCCACCGTGATGGCCGTCCACGCCGCCGAGTTCAGCCGTTGTCCCAGCCAAAAAGAAGAAATAACCGCCAAAAAAATGGGATACGACTGCTGGTAAGTTATCGACTCCGGCAGTCCGATGGTAGTAACCCCATAGAAAAAGAAGTACAAAGCCATGGTACCGATAAAACCCCTGAATAAAAGCAACCACGGCCTCCCTCCCTGCTGCTGCGGTGGCTTCGAGTAAAGCCAGTACAACACAAAAACCACCCCAATCACATTGCGAAACAAGACCAGGTGCACCGAAGCATACTCATCCTTGAGCAGTCGTGCAAAGGCCCCCGTCAGGGCAAACATCAATGACGCCAAAACCATAAAGCTGAGAGATCGCTGCAGCGATGTATCCGTGGAATTCATGGGGCAAAGATACGTTGGTAGCGACGCAATTTATTGCGTCGTAAAAAATGTAATTTCTTTATTAAATGTAGCCACCCACCAATACCTCAATGGCACAAACCATCCTCTCAATTCAACCTCCTATACTCATTGGGCGACAAACCCGTTTTTTGTTTAAAAAGCCGGGTAAAATGTTGTTGGTATTTAAAGCCCAGCTCGTATGAAATTTCAGAAAAAGATTTAGGGCTCTCTAAAATCATCTGTTTTGCAACTTCAATGGTTTTGGCCTGTATATATTCCTGTGCCGTCTTGCCGGTTTCTTTTTTAACCAGATCCCCAAAATAATTGGCCGATAAATGGAGCTGATCTGCGCAATAAGCCACCGTGGGCAAGCCTGCGGTTTGAAGTTGGCCTGACTGAAAGTGATCATCGAGCAAGTTGGCAAATTGCTCCAGAATTCCTTTATTGACTTTTTCCCGCGTAACAAACTGACGATCATAAAATCGGATACAATAATTTAAAAACAACTCAATATTGGAAGCTATCAGTCTTTTACTGTGTCTGTCAATTGTACCTTCCAGTTCTGTTGAAATTTTATTAAAACAATCCATCAC
>JAGNSQ010000177.1 GCA_017987975.1 Saprospiraceae bacterium | reverse complement strand
TATTTACCATCGAAAGAAAGAAAAAAGAAATAAGCATCCGAAAAATTCTAGGTGCCAACATCTCAAATTTATTGATGCTTGTCTCCCGACAATTTGTTGTGTTAATCATCATCGCCATCATTTTATCGCTAATACCTTCTTATTATTTCACCACACAATGGCTTGACAATTTTGCCTATAGCATTCAGGTAGAGTGGTATTATTACATCCTTGGTCCGTTGCTTGTATTTTTGATTGCGATGATGACCATGAGTATTTTGATAGTGAAAGCATCATTGATAAATCCTGTCAAATCGTTGAATGCTGACTGATGAATGACGAACCAAGAATGATGAATAGCGATGGTCGTACCTTCAGAGAGTTTGTGTTGCGCGGGATAAACAACCAAATGAAGAACGATCTGAATGACAAATAATATCCTAATCTAAATAGACAAAACCATGTTACATAATTATTTTAAAATCGCCTGGAGAAATCTCATAAAAAACAAAATTTATAGCTTCATCAATATAGGTGGGCTTGCTGTGGGTATGTCAGTGGCTATACTGATCGGATTATGGGTATGGGATGAATTGAGTTACAATAAATCATTTAACAATTATGAAAAACTGGGTCAAGTACAAATGTACCAAACTTTCAATGGGGAAAGAGGACCTCAAGTAGCTATACCTTTACCTTTGAAAAAAGAAATCGAAAAATATCCTGACTTTGATAAAATAACTTTAGCATCCTGGAATTCAGAACACATTATTGCACACGGTGAATCTAAATTTTTCAAAAATGGCATGTTTGTAGAGCCTGAATTTACAAAAATGTTTTCATTGGAAATGGTTAATGGTGAACATGATGGTTTAGATGAGGTGAATGTCATCATGCTATCAAAATCATTGGCAGAATCCTTATTTGGTGCCCAAGATCCAATTGGTAAAGTAATCAGAATTGATAACAAAGATGACCTTAGTGTAAGTGGTGTATTTCAAGATTTTCCTTTGAACTCTGGATTTGCAGATGTAAAACATTTGCTTTCCTGGAAATATTATGAAGCTCGAAATCAATGGGTTAAAAATTCTTTGACAGAGTGGAACGACAATTCGTGGCAATGTTTTGTACAATTGAATGAAAATTCCAATAGTGAGCTTGCACACTACAAAATAAAAGACATAGTACTTCAAAATGTAAATGAAGATAGAAAACAAGCCAAACCCGAGGTTTTTATTCATCCTATGAACAAATGGCATCTATATAGTGGTGTTGATAATGGTAAAATGAGCGGAGGACGTATTGAATATGTTTGGCTTTTTAGCGTCATTGGTTTATTCGTATTATTGCTGGCTTGTATCAATTTTATGAATTTAAGCACGGCCCGAAGCGAAAAGCGATCGAAAGAAGTAGGCATCAGAAAAGCTATGGGATCTCAACGAACACAATTGATTAATCAATTTATGAGTGAGTCGATGCTGACAGTGTTTTTAGCCTTTGGATTTAGTTTTTTCTTAATCATGGTCTCTAAACCATGGTTTGAGGAGATATCAAATAAGTCACTCAACTTGCCAATTTCAAATCCCTTTTTTTGGTCAATCATTCTTGTTTTCCTTCTTGTTACAGGATTATTAGCAGGTAGTTATCCTGCTTTATACCTTTCTTCATTCAACACCATTAAAGTTTTAAAGGGTGCATATTCTACAGGAAAGTTTGCAACTTTGTCACGCAAGGTTCTTGTAGTGGTACAATTTTCAGTTTCTGTTACGTTGATTATTGGGACCCTCATTGTCTTTCGACAAATACAATATGCAAAAAACCGACCTGAAGGTTATGACCGAAATGGTTTAGTTTTTGTCTACTTAAATACGCCTGAACTACAGAACGCTGATTTTGAGACCGTTAGAAATGAACTTTTAAATACCGGAGTTGTGGAAAACGTTTGCAAATCTAATAGTCCGGTTACCAATGACTGGTCAAACAATTCTGATTTTCATTGGGAAGGTAAAGACATCAAATCACATCCATTGTTCAACACAGTTTCGGTCACTCATGATTTTGCCAAAACAGTAGGTATGGAGATTGTCCAAGGTCGCGATTTTTCAAAAGAGTTTCTTACGGATAGCACTGGATTAATCATCAATCAGTCGGCTGCAAAAGTTTTGGGATTTCAAGATCCGATAGGTAAATTTGTAACCAGAGGAAATTTTGCAAGATTACAAATTATTGGTGTGGTAAAAGACATCATCACCGGATCACCTTATGAGCTAACAAGGCCTTCCTTGTTTTTTATAGATAAAAACTGGTATAGCTTGTTTACAATAAAACTGAAGCCTAATCAATCCATAAATGCCTCCATTGAAAAAGTAGGTAAAGTATTTAAAAAAGTAAATCCTGGAAGTCCTTTCAAATATGCATTTGCAGAACTAGAATACAATAAAAAATTCGTCGCAGAAGAAAGAATCGGAAAACTTGCAACTATATTCGCTATTTTAGCCATTATCATTTCTTGTTTAGGCATATTTGGTTTAGCCAGCTTTGTAGCAGAGCAACGCACCAAAGAAATCGGAATCAGAAAAGTATTGGGGGCAACGGTCGCCAATCTTTGGCAATTATTAAGTAAAGATTTTATTGTTTTGGTAATAATTTCTTGCTTGATAGCGGCTCCAGTTGCTTGGTATTTTATGAATAATTGGCTGCAACAATATACTTATAGAACAGAAATAAGCTGGTGGATACTTGTAGCGGCTGGTATAGGAGCTTTAACTATCACATTATTGACAGTGAGTTTTCAAGCCATCAAAGCAGCATTGATGAATCCTGTAAAAAGTTTGAAAAGTGATTAATAGATGGAATAAATATTGGAGGTTAGATAGAGAGGAGAATGTCATCTTCCTTGTTCTAAAATTCCATTTTCCTTGCTCCAAAATATAAAATAAATGATAAGCAATTACATAAAAATCGCATGTAGGAATATCCTCAAAAATAAAATGTACAGCTTCATCAACATTGGTGGGCTGGCGGTGGGAATGGCGGTGGCTATGCTTATTGGGCTATGGGTTTGGGATGAGATGAGTTTTGATAACTACCACAACGCACATGATAGGATTGCTCTTTTGCAGAAAAACCGCAATTTTAATGGAAATGTTGTTACAGAACAATCCATGTGCCTTCCTCTTGCAGCGAAACTTCGAGAAACCTACGGCAACTATTTTGAAGAAGTGGTAGCATCGAGCTATGGTGGTGAAAAAAGTTTGACTTTCCGAGAGAAAAACATCACCAAACGAGGCTTGTTTATGGAAAAAGGCGGCGAAAAAATTCTTGATTTAGAAATTCTTGAGGGTTCACCCAAATTTCCTTTGCAACCTTTTGAAATCTTGATTTCTGATAAAACCAAAGAAGCTCTATTTGGCCATGAAAATGCTATCAATCAAACCATTAACATTGACAAAAACACCCCGTTTAAAATCGTTGGGATTTTCAAATCTTTACCCAAAAATTCAACCTATCGGAGCACAGCTTTTTATGCATCTTTCGACTCGTTCGCACAAATGGAACCCTGGGTACGTGGTGCAAAAAGCCGATGGGACGAAAACTCGTTTCCTGTGTATGTGAAATTGGCAAAAAATGTAAGTGCTGCAAAAGTAAATGCTTTGATAAAAGACGAAATATATAAAGTAACCAAAGACCCATCGAAGCCCACTTTGTATCTCTATTCAATGAACGAATGGCACTTATATCCCGAATTCAAAAATGGCTTGCCCGTTTCTACAGGTAAGGACAATATTATAATTTTTGCCCTTATCGGTATCCTCACCGTGCTTTTGGCAGCTATCAATTTCATGAATTTGAGTACGGCTCGTTCCGAAAAACGAGCAAAGGAAATCGGCATTCGCAAAGCCATCGGCTCGAAAAGATGGCAAATTATAGGTCAATTTTATGTCGAAACATTTCTAATCGTTATATTTGCTACCATTTTGGCACTGCTTTTAGCCCAAATTTCAATACCATTTTTCAATGAAATTGCTGCAAAAGAAATTGGTTTTTTATGGGAAAATCCTACTTTTTGGCTAATAATGGCCCTCTTTTCTGCATTTTTAATCTTCATTTCAGGAAGTTACCCAGCTTTGTATCTATCATCTTTTCAAGCTGTTAACGTTTTGAAAGGTACGATTCAAGGTAATGCATTTGAATTTTTCTTCAGAAAAACCTTAGTCGTTTTTCAGTTTTGTATTTCCATAGTTTTGATTATAGCCACTACGGTCATTTACCAGCAAATACAATTTACTAAAAACAGGCCACTGGGCTATGACACCAATGGATTGGTACAAATCCGGAAAAATAATGCCGAGCTGCGTGGGCATTTTTTTCCGATGCGGCAAGATTTGCTCAATTCAGGTGCGGTGGTAGAAATGGCCGAAATGAACAGCCCAATTTCTGAATCCTGGCATTATTCAAGCGATTATACTTGGGCAGGAAAAGTTTCAAACACCGAAGATCTGGTGTCGCTGAGCGTAACGCCCGAATTTGGCAAAACAATAGCCTGGCAAGTGGTTGAGGGTAGAGATTTTTCGAGAAAATTTGGAAGTGATACCTTATCTATTATTCTGAATGAATCCGCTGTAAAACTCACAGGTATGCAAAATCCTATCAATAAGGTAATTAGAAAAGAAGGCAAGTCGCTAACCATTGTGGGCGTGGTGAAGGACATTTTGATGGACTCGCCTTTCGACCCAGTTCGGCCAACTGTTTTTGAAATGATACCAGCCAATGCCCCTTTTATAACGATCAAACTTAAACCCGAATTGAGTGCCTCAGCATCAATTTCAAAAATGGAAGCTGTACTTAAAAAGTACGACCCAGCGGGAAACTTCAATTATCTTTTTGCCGATAGAGATTTTAATGACAAGTTTTTTAGAGAACAACGCATGGCGAGTTTGATAAATGTTTTCGCCATTCTCGCCATTTTCATTTCCTGTCTTGGCCTTTTCGGCCTTGCAAGCTTTGTAGCAGAGCAACGCACCAAAGAAATCGGTGTACGTAAAGTTTTGGGAGCATCAGTAACAAGTTTATGGCAAATGTTATCAAAAGACTTTGTTGTTTTGGTTTTACTCTCTTGCCTTATAGCGGCTCCAATTGCTTGGTATTTTATGAATAATTGGCTACAAAAGTATACTTATAGAACAGAACTAAGCTGGTGGATATTTGTGGCGGCTGGTATAGGAGCCTTGACAATTACTGTATTGACGGTGAGCTATCAAGCCATTAAAGCAGCATTGATGAATCCTGTAAAGAGTTTGAGATCAGAATAATCTGAATGACAAACAATCGGATGACGAATGATCCGAACAATAAGCAATTTTTTGCACTCGAACAACGAAATCTTTGACATAAAAATAAATGAGTTAACACTTTAGTTATAACACTTAAAATCAAAAAATCATGCTCACCAACAATATCAAAATCGCCTGGAGAAACCTGGTAAA
>JAGNSQ010000176.1 GCA_017987975.1 Saprospiraceae bacterium | reverse complement strand
ATAATTGCTTTAGATTTATCAGCTGATCCTCTATACTCGGCAGTCTTTTTGCGAAAAGACAAAAAAGAATACCTCAACTGGGCAAAATACTTATTCCAAACGATTGCCCAATGCTGTATGATAACAAATCGCAAGATGTCACGTTGCATAGCAAGGAGGTATGCAAAGCGCAGAGCGAACAGCAGTAAACGGATAGCAGTAAACGGACAGCAGCCTGTCTAACTGGCGTTAGCCAGGTAGATAAGCGGACAGCAGTGAGCGGTAAGCAGTAAGCGGACAGCGGTAAGCCGACAGCGGTATACGCTCCGCCATCCCCCAGCAACTGCAAAACATTTCTCCACCCAAGAATCCTACAACAAACTGTTTTTTCTGTATCTTTCCACTTTAATTAACCAATCAATTATTTATTACAATGGACATACTACAAATGCTTCAGGGCCAGCTTGGCGAGGGCATGATCGAACAATTGGCCGGACAGATCGGTGCAGATAAGGACCAGACAGCAGCGGCTGCCAATGGAGTCTTCTCGGCATTGCTCAGCGGCATCAATAAAAATGTTGCAGATCCCCAGGGAGCTCAGTCGTTTATGTCTGCCCTCGAGCGCGACCACGATGGCAGTATCTTAGACAACATCGGCGACCTGATCATGGGCAGTGCTTCGGCGCCAAGTACTCCCACTACCAATGGTGCCGGCATTCTCAACCACGTATTGGGCAATAACCAGGGCGGTATCGCTGATGCCATCGGTAAAATGAGTGGCATGGATAGCGGAAAAGTGACTCAACTACTCATCACCCTTGCTCCGATGGTTTTGGGCATGTTGGGTAAAATGCGCAACAACGAACAGGTAAACAGTGGAGGAGGACTCATCGACCTCATTGGTAAAACGGTACAAGGCAGTACAGAACAGCAGTCATCCGGCAGCATCTTCACCCGACTTTTGGACCGCGATGGGGATGGCAGTGTAATGGACGACCTGCTTCAGATGGGTTCCCAATCGCTATTGGGCGGTTTATTCAAGAAATAAGCTTGTAATTGACAAATGACATAAAGGTCTGGCAGCTGCTGCCGGACCTTTTTTTATTCAATGGCATTTACATCAACAATTACCACCCTACCCTGCTCTATCACCATGCCCGATTCTTTGCCTTTTTTCTCAACTTTGATGCCCTCCCAATTTTCACCGCAGTCGTTGTGAAGGGTTACTTCTTCGAGGATGAGGGTAGCCCCTGTTTTTACAAGGATAGAAGACCCCTTTGGCATACCGAGCCTGCAACACACCTTGAGGCTGCCTCCTTTTTCAATGACTACTGAGGCATCGAGGTCTCTACCACCCAGCCACGACACGGTATCGGTGATGACATAGGTCTTGCTGGTGTCGTTTTCACACCACCATGGCACCACAAATTTGCGAGGTGCGGCTAAGGTGTCTGACATTTTCATATGAATTCTACCGATCTGGCATGGCGTAAGGGCCATCATCTCACTGTTGTAATCCATGAGGTTATTGGATACAGGGCCTTCGCAGGGAGGACTGCCTGTGGCATTCCAGCAATTGGCGTGGGTAGGTGTATCATCACAAAAGTCGTTGTGCCAGGCGTGGCTGAGTCCGAAAACGTGACCGATTTCATGGCTCAGCAGGGTGGCAAACTCCCATTCCGGCTTTTTGCTCTGAAACAAGCCCCCCAGCTTGACATGGGCGCCTAAGGCAATGCCCGACTCATTCATCTTAAACTTTTGTTTGCCCAGGCTATCGGGCGGAAAAGGAATGACAAAGACATTGAGGATAGTATCCAGACCAATGCCCAGTTCTTTGAAAACATCGGCATTGTAATCGGATCGTTGCGGGCCTTTGTTCAGGAAAAAAAGAGGCTTTTCCTGCTGATGAAAATAATAACCGTTTTCTGTTTCATAGCCCTTGCTCGGTGTGATCTTCCATTCAAAAAGGGGGTCAAGCACAGGCGTGGTATTGCCAACCGGCAGGCTCATGGGCTTGTTGTTGCGAAGTCGGTAATTGGCATTTTCCACCAATAAATACAAATACCCTAGTTGGTCTCTGGTAAAGTTGTTGCCACCGGTCAAATTGTCTACCAAATGCCAAGCCATTCTCACCGTTTTCAGGCGGTGAAAGCCGGGATGATTGGGTGAGGGCAGATAGTTGAATGCATTTCTACAGGGAGAAACCCAGCCTTCGGGCATACGGGATCGTGGATCAGCTTCTGTTTTTGGCGGGATCCGATACTGCAAAATTTCTGTCTTTTTGGTGCAGGATAGTACCGCAAAGAGCAGACAAAGTCCCAAAAAGTAGCTTAGAATTTTTCGATTCTGATTTCTTTTACCCATGATTTACCTTCACTGGTTTCGGTGTACACAAAAAGTCGGTACGAACCCTGGGCAGAAACCAGCTTTGCCAGCTTGTAGGCTGAGGCATTTTTGGCTGAACTTCCGTTGTGCAGGGCTTCGATCTTTTTCAATCCGATACCCTGGACAAAGTTTTTAAGCAGGGTAGCGGCTTCCCGTCCGGATACAAACTGAACGTCATCCAGGATGGAAACATCTACGTCCTGTGCCATCATTGCCGATACTGCCTGATAATTGCCATCACCAATAGATTTGAAAAAATCCGTTGGTGCCTGAGCGGAAATGGTCAGGAAAGAAAAGCAGATCGCAAGAACAGCAAATAATTTATGAGCATTTGTCTTCATAATCAAAAGGACGGATTACTTTTGTAAATGTAACTCAATCCCGGGTATATTAACGTTGTGAAAGCATAGAAAATTGAAAAATATCCTGGTATGAACAAAAAAATGATGTTGCTGATCCTCGATGGCTGGGGCATAGGCCCTGTAAAAGAGAGGAGTGCAATAGCCATGGCCGAAACTCCCAACTTTGACAAGCTCGTGGCCACCTACCCCCATGCTACCCTGCTCACCCATGGTGAAAACGTAGGCTTACCCGAGGGTCAAATGGGAAACAGCGAAGTAGGCCACATCAATATTGGAGCCGGAAGGGTCATTTACCAGGAACTGGCCAGGATCAACAAAGCCGTCAGAGACGGGGAGTTACACGCCCATCCCCTCCTGCATGAGGCACTGAGAGAAGCGGTCAAACGAAATGCCAGCATCCACCTCATGGGCCTGGTGAGCGATGGAGGGGTGCACTCCCACATTGACCATTTAATGGCACTTTGTTCCCTTTGTCAGGACATGGAAATTCCCAATACCTTTGTCCATGCCTTTTTAGATGGAAGGGATACCGATCCCAAATCCGGATTGGGCTACCTTACCAACCTACAGGAAAAAATTGCCGGCACCAACGTGCAACTGGCCACTGCTATTGGCAGGTACTACGCCATGGATCGCGACAACCGATGGGAGCGTACCAAAAAAGCCTACGACCTACTCGTGTATGGAGAAGGAACCGAAACAGCAGATATTTTTGCCGATTTACAACGCAGCTATGATGAAGGCATCACCGATGAATTTTTTGAACCCCATGTGGCAGTGGCCGACAATGCCGCCAGGATCAAAGACCAGGATTTGGTCATCTTTTTTAATTTCCGGACCGACAGGCCAAGGCAGTTGACCCGGGTGCTGACCCAGGAGCCGGTAGAAGAATACGAACTATACCCCCTTAACATCGACATGATTACCTTTGCCCGCTATGACGAAACTTTTGAAGGCATCGATGTTCTTTTCGAAAAAGACACTGTCACCCATTCATTGGGCGAGGTGGTAGCTGATGCCGGACTTTCTCAACTGCGCATTGCAGAAACCGAAAAATACCCCCATGTCAGCTTTTTCTTTTCAGGAGGAAGAGAAGAAGCCTTTGACAAGGAATCGCGCATACTGGTGCCTTCGCCCAAGGTAGCCACTTATGACCTTGAACCGGAAATGAGTGCCCGCGAAATCACCCAAAAACTTCTCGATTTTGTAGAAAATAATAATCCCGATTTTGTCTGCCTCAATTTTGCCAATACGGATATGGTTGGCCATACCGGCGTTTTTTCCGCAGCTGTAAAAGCTGCTGAGACGGTAGATGAATGTCTTGGCAAAATCATACCCATGGGACTTGAAAAAGACTACGGCTTCATCATCATTGCGGATCACGGCAATTCTGATTACATGATCAATGATGACGGCAGTCCCAATACAGCCCATACCACCAATCCGGTCCCTGTAATTTATGTAGCCAATGATGCGGCCGGCCACTCAATGCAAAATGGTATCCTGGCCGATGTAGCTCCGACCATCCTCTATTGTATGGGGATAGCTCCATCCAAAGAGATGAATGGTAAAGTTTTGTTAAGTAAATAATCGTTGATACAAAAAGAGGTCTTATCCCGTTACCCATAAAAAAGAAATGATGAAATTGTGGACTTTCATTGTAATCCTGTTTAGTTTAACATCCTGTGACCCTAAACAACTGGGTCAATTCATCGAAGGCGCGGGACTTACTGATGCTGAAATAGCTTCAGGTCTCAAAGAAGCCCTGGATTTGGGAGTAGATAAGTCGGTTAAAACCCTGTCTGCCCAAAATGGGTACTATGCTTCCGTTTATAAAATTCTTTTGCCTCCCGAAGCCCGCAAGGTGACTTCAAAACTAAAGTCCATTCCCGGTTTTACCAATTTAGAAGAAGAGGCCGTTAAAAAGATCAACAGGGCTGCAGAAGATGCCGCCACCAAAGCCGGTCCTATCTTTGTCAATGCCATCAAACAAATGACATTTGCCGATGCCCTCAACATCCTGATGGGTGAAAAAGATGCAGCCACCCAATACCTCATCAAAACTACCTATACCAGCCTTTATGGCGAATTTAAGCCCGTAATGGTCAACTCTCTCAATTCTTTTGGAGCGCTCGATTATTATGCTGATGCGGTGAATACGTACAATAAAATTCCCCTGGTAGAAAAAGTCAATCCCGACCTTGCCGACTATGTAGCTACCAAAGCCCTCGATGGCCTCTTTGCCCTCATTAAGGAAAAAGAATTGGGCATCCGTACAGATATCAGTCAGCGCACCAGCGGCCTGCTGCGCAAGGTTTTTGCAAGGCAAGACGGGTGAACAATTTACTGATGTACTGATTACTGATGTACTAATGTACCCGGGTATCTTTTTAACAATGACACAGCGACGCAAAATTTTGCGCCGCTACAATGTCTAAAAAGCAGAGACAGGGACCATTGACACTTTACCCAAAAAGGACTATATTTGAATTAAATTTTACCTGTCCACCGATGAACGATTCAAAAATAAAGGAACCGGAGGCCTTATATGGTACCAATTATACCTATGCCGATTATTTGAATTTTGACTTTGATGAAATGGTAGAAATCATCCGGGGCAAGATTTTTAGAATGAGTCCGGCACCGGGTAGCTTGCACCAGAAGGTCTCCAGAAATTTGTGTGGGGTGGCTTATAATTATTTTAAAAATAAGCCCTGCCAGTTTTTTGATGCACCATTTGATGTCATTCTGCCCAAAACGGGTAAGGACTTTATGCAATCAGACAGAGTAGTACAACCCGATATTGTGGTCATATGCGACCCCAACATCATCCA
>JAGNSQ010000061.1:18489-21114 GCA_017987975.1 Saprospiraceae bacterium | reverse complement strand
AAAGCTGTGAGAGAAGGATTCGAACCTCCACAGGGTACTTAGCCAAAGTGCAAAACCTCAATAAATTAAGGATTAGTGGTCAACCCAAATTACACTCCGTTTGTCATAGGATCCCCACCCCCGAGACAGGAGGGCATGTCTGCCAATTTCAACACCTCACATTGTAAAAAACGATCCAAGTTTATCGATCATTATGATGCAAATATACAGTCATTAAGGCCAAATGCAAAAATAAATTTAACAAAAGTGGCATAAATATAGATAAAATATTATTAAAATCATTTTGCATTAAATTATATCTTGTTTCGGCTTGTTTTGACATTAGATTATTGAATATTATTTAATGATTGTTTGAATGTTGTGACAGAATCAAATTAAATGAGGTTTTTAACACAATTATTAACTTGAAATAGGGCATACTATTCAATATTATCTAAATGGTTCTTATAAAAGTCATTTTTTGAATGGCTGACTCACTTAAAAGGCTGGCTTTGCGTTATAATGGGGCAAAAAATGTAGATTTGCGCGCTGAAATTACTTTCCAAGACATACACATGACCAACGATTATTCTCTGATTTCCATATTCAAAGTACTGCTTTCCAAAAAAAGAACCATCCTACTATCTGTAGGGATAGTAGGAATTCTGATGGCCGGACTAAGCTTATTGCAGCCAAATTATTACAAAGCGGAGACCGTCTTTTATCCGGCCAATCCCAATCTGGCAGACCCAACGCAGTTGGGGTACAACAGTTCGCCGATGTACATGTACGGTGGTTCTGATGATTTGGACCGACTTTTTTCTATAATTACCTCCGAGCGCATGGTTGAATACCTCATTGACAAGTTTGATCTGTACAAACATTACCAGCAGGATTCCACCACCAATGAAGGTAAGTTTAAAATGAAGGAGGCATTTAAAAGTAATTTTAAAGCCACGAAATCAAAGTATGGGGCACTTGTGTTGGCAGTGGAAGACAAAGACCCAGCGATGGCTGCAGCCATCGCCAACGAAGCAAGGAACCATACAGAGCTGAAGGCCCAACAATTTGTCAAAGACGCCCAAGCCAAGTCGCTTGAAAGTTACCGCCTCAATGTAAAAGAACAGCTGGCAACGATGACCATTCTCGAAGACAGCATACGAAAGCTCAAAGCGGGGTACAATTTGATTGAAGCTTCTTACCAGCAGCGGGCTTATTCTGATGAGCTCATTCAAGCACAGGCCAACAAGGCGGAGGCAGGATCGAGAGCTCAATATTTCAGCAAGTACGAATCCAAAAAAGATAGTACCATCAAATACAGGGCTTTTGAGTCGGGCTTTGCCAGCAAGGCAGCTGCCCTACAGGCAAAGGTCAATGAGTTCAACAGCAAGATATCTTTGCTAAAATCAGCAGAGCAGGCTTATAGCAGAGCGTCGGATCAGGCCTCTATCATTATGGAAAAAGAAAGGCTGCTTTCGGCCTCTTACAATAGCCCTTTTACCTCAATTCACCTTGTGGATGAGGCTCGCATACCAGAAAGAAAGAGCAGGCCCAAACGCTCAATCATTGTACTCTTGTCCATGCTGATTGCTTTTGTCGCATCGGTTACAGGGGTATTGATGATTCATTCTTACAGGCAGCGTATTGCATGAGAATAGCCAGTACAAAACCATTTGATTATACTTCAACCATAGCCTTTGTGGCATGGATGGCTTTTGTACTAATATTTATGCTGCTTGCATTTTGGATGGACAACATCCTACCAGCCCTGGTTCCCCTGATCACGCCCCTGGTGGTGTGGGTGGTCAATGACTACCGCAACCTGTATTATCTCTTTTTTGCCCTGGTTCCCTTTTCTATCGAATACAATTTCACCCCTTCACTGGGAACAGACCTGCCATCAGAACCCATCATGATGCTGTTGTTCGGCATTAGCCTGCTCTTGTTTTGTGCCAAGGCTTTTCACAGCAATCTATCGAGGTACATCAACCCCATTTCCGGGCTGTTGCTGGTGCATTTAGTGTGGATTTTTATCACTACCCTGAATTCGGAATATTTTGTTTTATCGGGCAAGATTTTTTTGGCCAAACTATGGTACATCATACCGTTTTATTTTTTGAGCATTCACATCCTGAAACAAAAATCAGACCTGGTGCGGATGTTGAAATTTGGCATTTTTATGCTGGCCATCTCCATTTCGATCGTATTGGTAAGACAGTCAATGAATGGTTTTGCCTTTGATGAGGTCAATGATGCCGTGATGCCCATCTTTAGAAATCACGTCAACTATGCCTGTATTATTGTTATCTTTTTGCCCTATTTATGGGCCATGTTTATCTGGGCAAAATCATCCAATGACAAATGGCTTTATGGCTTTTTGATGGTTTTGTATGCAGCAGGGGTTTATTTTTCTTATACCCGCGCCGCCATCCTCTCTATGGTTCTGTCGATTGTAATCTATTATATCATTAAAAAAAGATTCATGGTCCCCGCTTTGGCAGCCACCATGATGATAGCTGCAGTAGGGGTTTCCTTCCTCTTGTACAACAACAATTATTTGAGGTACAATCCGGTATTTGAAAGAACCATTACCCACCAACGTTTTGACAAGCTGATTACAGCCACCTACAACATGGAAGACATCTC
>JAGNSQ010000061.1:0-18389 GCA_017987975.1 Saprospiraceae bacterium | reverse complement strand
TGGTGGTAGGTGTACGACATGGGCACATCATTAAAATCTCCGCAAACCAAAACCGGATAAGGACTGAGAGAGATGTGTTCCTTCACAATTTTGGCTTGTACACTTCTGGCTTTGTGGTGGTAGCGATATCGTTTTACGATGTTGAGGATTCCATCCCAGGTCTTGTCCTGGTCAAAACCATCTGTGTTTAGTACTTCATTGGTTACATCGGTAATGCGGTTGCTTTGCAGGTGGATGCTATAGATGCGCAGCGTATCGGTGTCAATGACCACATCGGCCCAAAGACACGAATTGGTGCGGGTGCCGAATTCGATCTGCCCCTTTTTGATCATTTTATGCCTGCTCAAAATCACAGCACCTTTGCTGAATTTGTGGATTTGGTAATGTTTAAAATTTTTTTTGATCAGATCCGAGGCATAGGCCCCAACTTCTTGCATACAAATTACATCCTCATCCCCAAATCGTTTGAGGAAGGCTTCCATTTTTGCCAACTTTTCTGCCTTCCTGTCGGTTTGGCGATCATAGGCCTCGAGGGCATTGCTGATGTTAAAACTAACCACTGATATATCGTGTGGATCTTTGTTGAGTGGCTTGCTGTGAAAGGCAAAATAGTGACTTAAATTCTGATATCCTACCGCAATAGTGGCCACCGGAATCAAAGCCATTTTGAGGTCAGTAAACAACCATAGAGCCATGAATGCCAATTGCAGAAGTACAAAAATCGGATACATGAGGCCAAAAAATGAAAAGATCCAGTGTTTCTGGGGATCAATTGTGGGCGACAGGTAAGACATTGCCATGGCTGCGCATAAGAGCAGATTTAAGACCAGCAATATTTTTACCTTCAGACTCATTTTTTCTCACTTGCTTTTTTCAAAAAAGCTTTCTCTTCGCCGGATAGTTTTTCATATCCTTTTTCCTTTATTTTATCCAGGATCCTGTCTAATTGCTCCTGAAACGGCAGTTCTTCTTCGGATTGAATTCCCGCAAAGGGACTTCTTCTCGATTGCAGATTTCTGTGTTCGACTTTCATCTTGGCACGCTGCTGAACGTGTTTGGCGGGTCGGTTTCTAAAGGAAGAAAGATCAAATAGTTTTTCAAAAGGAAGTAAAACGTCTGTTCCTTTTTTATATAAAAAGATAAAAAGTAAACCTGCCAAGGCACCTCCCAAATGAGCAAAGTGCCCACCTGTGTTCTGATCTGCCTGGGTGCCCAGGAGGTCGAGAAAGATAAAGGCGGCTACAATGTATTTTATCTTTACATCACCTATGAGCAAGAGGCGAACAATGTAATCAGGGGCTATGAGTCCTGCTGTCATGGCAATGGCCATAATGGATCCGGAAGCGCCCAAAGCGAAGGAGGTGGGGGTGTTTAAAATAAAATTAACGGCAATCAGATAAATGAAGCCGGAAATCAGGCCTCCAAAAATGTAAAGGGGCAGGATTCTTCTGTCTCCCAGCAGGTCGCCCGTGATCCTGCCAAAAAGATTGAGTCCGACCATGTTCCACAACAAATGAAAAATTCCACAGTGTACAAAAAGGTGGGTGATAAAGGTCCAGGGCCTTGTCAGAAAATGGTAAGGCTGACCCGAGAGGCACAGGTATTTGTAAATCCAGTCATCAAAGGGGTACAGTTTTGAAAAAGCAAATAGCAGAGCTGTTATGACAAAAACTCCTACATTGACAATGATGAGTTTGGTCACCATGTTGCCGGTATTGAAATTGAGTTTTATGTCATCTACGATGGAGCGAAACATTCTCTTTTTACTTTATAACGAAGATAGAATAAATTATCAGGGTAGACATTCTACACTTTGTGACAATTTTAATATTATTTATCGGCGGCCAAAAGTACTCATGCCCCAATAGAAGGTTAAAAATCCTCCCATGGCAGCTCCACCCAGGTGGGCAAAGTGAGCGATGCCGGTTGAAAACTGGTTGAGGCCGGAGATAAGGTCATAAGCAATAAAAATACCGACCAAAACAATGGCTTTTATTTCAAAAGGAATGGGAAAGATCATCATTTTTAAATTGGGGTACATCAGCGCCAGGGATAACAATACTCCATAAATGGCACCGGATGCTCCTACTGCAATTCCATTGGCAAAAAACAGGTGAAACAGGCTGCTCAATAAGCCAGAAGAAAGATAGAGAAAAAGAAATCTTTTGGGACCCAGGGTGTGCTCTACGATGGGACCGATAAAGTACAAACCCATCATATTAAAAAGCAAGTGGCTGAAGCTGCGTGGATCGTGGTTAAACATGCTGGTTACCACCTGGATGGGCTTGAACATTTCACTTTCATAAGGGTAAAGAGAAAAATAAGGCTGCAATTCTAACTGTGGCAATAAAAAATTGAGGGTAACGTATACCAGTACATTGATGATCAGCAGGTTTTTTACCACATCCGTAAGCGGAATCATAGGTGCTATTTAAATTGTTTTTTAATGTCATCCAGATCGTAATGGACAAAAGTTTTGTGTCCTGACGGGCTGGTGAATGGTGTTTCGCAAGCAAAAAGTTTGTCTACCAGGCCTTTCATTTCTGTGATCGAAAGTACATTCCCCCTTTTCATACAGGCACTTTTGGCCAATGATCGGGCCATGTTGATGTCGGTGCCCAATTGAAATTCCATATTTTCCATATAATTAACCACGGTCGCCTTGAGAAGTTCAACCGCATTGGTACCGCTTTCGAGTCCTGCGGGCAGACCATGAACTACAAAAGTGTTTTTGCCAAACTCTCCAATTTCAAAGCCCAGGTCTGTAAGCTTAGGGATGAGTGATAAAACCAAGGTAGTAGTAGCCGCGTCGAACTCTACATTCATGGCAAACAACTCTCTTTGCACCGCCCTTTTGTTTCCCTGCAACGACCTTAGGTTTTCTTCATACAAGATCCTTTCATGGGCATATTGCTGGTCAACCAGGATATAACCATTTTTCATGTGACAGAGGATGTAGGCATTGTGCAGCTGATAGGGATCTTTACCTGCAAAATGCACAAAACCGGCTTGTTGGGTCTCTCCCATACCGCTTTCAATGGTCATTTGCTGGCTTTCAACCTGCATTTCAGCGGGTTTTTCCATGCCTTTGTAAATTTCCTGCCAATGAGAAAGATTAACCGTTTCTAATTTTGGGCCACTGTACAGTCTTTCGTTTTCAACCCTGTGGTCTGCTTTGTGGAGAGAGTTGGTGTCCAATTCAAAATCAAGGGTTGGAGCTACCAAAAATTTCCCCAGGGAGTGTTTTACACATACCCTGAGGTAGTTGTAAATCAACTTTTCTTCGTCAAACTTAATTTCGGTTTTGGTTGGGTGGACGTTGATATCAATGGTGGAGGGATCGAGTTCTAAAAAGATAAAATAGCCGGGATACTGGTCAGCCGGTAGCAGCTGTTCAAAGCCCATACGCACGGCATGGTTGAGGTAGTTGCTTTTGATGTATCTTTTATTGACAAAAATATATTGATCTCCCGGATTTCGTTTGGCGGCATCCGCTTTGAGAATGAAGCCTTCAATGCCAATGGTGTCTGAAGCTTCATGAACAGGAATTAATTTTTCATTCCAGGCCTTACCAAAAATGGATACAATGCGTTGTTTGAGGTTGCCTGCAGGCAGGTGATAAAGTTCATTGCCATTGTGGTAGACCTGAATGAGTACTTCAGGATGGGCAAGGGCAACTCGATGGATTTCTTCGAGCAAGTGCCTGAGTTCAACAGGATCTGACTTTAGAAATTTCCGCCGGGCAGGCACATTGTAAAATAAATTTTTGATGGCAAAATTGGTACCCCTGGGCGACTGTACAAATTCCTGTTTATTGAGTTTTGACCCATGAATGATGATGTGGGTTCCCAGTTCTGCATCTTCCGTTCGTGTTGTCATTTCCACATGGGCGATGGCCGCAATGGAAGCGAGGGCTTCACCCCTGAATCCTTTGGTTCGGATATGAAACAGGTCGTCTGTATTCCTGATTTTTGAAGTAGCATGTCTCTCAAAACTCATGCGGGCGTCGGATTCCGTCATGCCACAACCGTTGTCGATGACCTGAATCAGGGTTTTACCGGAATCTTTGAGCACTATTTTGATTTCTGTGGATGCAGCATCAATGGCATTTTCCATGAGTTCTTTGACAACCGAAGCGGGTCGCTGGATGACTTCACCTGCAGCGATCTGGTTGGCAATATGATCAGGAAGGAGCCGAATAATGTCAGCCATAGGGGTGGTTTTGGGTTTATTTGGTGCCGCTCATGGCTTCTAAAAATCCGATAAAGGCATTGGAGCGCAAAAAGAAATAAAAAACAACTAAAAGCAGGGCCAGGATCACAACGACCCTGATATTGGATTGGCGGGCCTGGGTCCGGTAGCCGGGTCTGGAGCCTGCAGATTTGGAACGAAAGCCAGATTTAATCCTGGATTTCATCCCTTCTACTCCGGCGCTCCTGGCGGTACCGAACCTGGCATCCAGTTTTTCTTTTTCCGGATCGTAATATAGGGGTGTGTAGTCAAAGCCCATTGGCTTGGGCCGCTGACCAAATCCAAACAATGCCATGGAATTAATTTCCCGCAAATTTACAACATTTATAGCCACCGCGCCAATCAATTAGACAGACGCGCCACTATAAAAGACAGACTTAAAAATGTTAGGAGGCTTTTATTAGCCTAGTTTGGCCAATTCTCCCTTCAAGTGGTCGATGACATTAACTTCCAGGGCATCAACACCCCTCAGTTCTGCAAGATACCAGCTTACCCAGTCGCCCAGGTGTACAAAGTACATAGATTTTTCTACCAGACTCTGACCTTTGGAATAGATTTCGATGATAGAGTCGCAGTATTTGGAGATCACTTCTTTATTGATGTCCATCCTGACGGCATTTCTTCTAAAATCGTCTTTGTTGCGGAAGTAAATCACGGCAATGTTATCGTAAACGTCTTTCCATCCTACCAGTTCGTTGTGGTTCATTTCAGGAATGACGTGGTGCCAGGCCAGGAACTTTGAATTTTCATTGATTTGCTGTCTGAACCTCACGGCTACGGCTTCCATTCTGTCGGAAGTATAAATAACCGGAATTTTTCCTTTGATCAGGGCAGCAATTTTTTCAGCCTTGTTTTTGATTTCATCCTGATCGTATTTGATCAGATCGATGGAAGATTTGATTTGATCAATGGTAGTGCGACCGATAATGTTGAGCTTGTACAGCACATACAGTTGTTGTACCAGTGAATATCCCAGACAAGCGCGTGGAGATGGCCAGTCGCCCGGCATCTGGATATAATCATAACCTCTTTCTTTGGCCAAAGCAATCAGCTTACCACCACCAGAGATACAAACTATTTTTGCTCCGGAATCAGCCACCTGTGCCAACGCAGAAAGGGTTTCTTCGGTATTGCCAGAGTAAGAAGAGGCAATGTACAAGGTGTTTTTATCCACGAAAGCTGGACTGTCGTATCCCTTGCCTATGATGTATGGGAGCTTACATTCTCCAACGATAAATTCAGCTACAAAGTTGGCGCCGATGCCTGAGCCACCCATTCCTGCCACATACACTTTATTGATTTCCTGAGTATGTGCTTTGATAGTGGCATTTTCTCCAATTTCCAGTGCTTCTGTCAACTGGGCGGGGAAACGTTCGATCAATTGATCCATCATGATAAAGAAAAGTTTTGAAACAAATAATATGCAAAAGTACTCATTACAACTGACAAGTCGACCAAATTTTATTCTGAATTGTTTAAATTATGCTGTAATAACTGTTAATAAATGTTGAATATTTGTGATTTTCATATAAGATATTTTATTTTTTAGCCAAAGCAAAGAAAATACTAATTTTGAGGCATGATAGGCAATGATGTTTGGCAGGCTGCTGCTTTCCTAAGGCAGGGAAAATTGGTGGCCATACCCACAGAAACGGTTTATGGCCTGGCAGGAAATGCACTTGACGGCGGTGCGGTGGCTTCTATTTTTGAAACCAAGGGCAGGCCGAGTTTTAATCCATTGATTGTGCATGTGGCCAATATTGAAGAAATCTCAAAATATGTCAAAGAATTGGATGACCGGCTTTGGCAGCTGGCCCAAAAATTTATGCCGGGTCCCATGACCCTGCTCTTGCCTAAAAAAGACATCATTCCCGACATCGTTACGGCGGGTAGCGACAGGGTGGCCATCAGGGTACCCGACCACCCCCTGACCCATGAATTGTTGAGCCAGCTCGAATTCCCGCTGGCAGCTCCCAGTGCCAACCCATTTGGTTACATTAGCCCTACTACTGCATTTCACGTAGCCCAGCAGCTGGGCGAAAAAATAGCCTACATCCTGGATGGAGGACCCTGTAAGGTGGGTCTGGAAAGCACCATTGCGGGCATTGAAAACGACAAGCTGATCATTTACCGCAAAGGAGGACTGGCCATAGAAGACATCGAGCATGAAGCCGGTGAGGTAATTGTCAGAGAACATTCTTCATCCTCACCTGACGCCCCGGGCATGTTGTCGGCGCACTATGCCCCCGGTAAACCACTGGTGATGGGCAAGCTGGTTGATTTAACTGCCGTAAACAAGGGCAAAAAAATAGCGATCATCAGTTTCAGGGAACCAGAGGGTCTGGAGGCCGATTTTATAAAAGTACTGTCACCGGGTGGGGATTTGAAAGAGGCGGCACAAAAGTTGTTTGGAGTATTAAGAGAATGCGACGAACTACCGGTGGATATAATTCTGGCAGAATGGTTGCCGGAGCAAGGTCTTGGGCGGGCAATGAACGATAGATTGCGACGGGCAGCAGTTGGCAGTGCCAACGTATAGAAAAATTACTAATATATAAGCCCCCCTTTTTGTTAATGTTTTCTTATCCATCACACTTTTTTGTACAAAGCTGTTAACTTTGTATTTTTATGGCGTCTTATAAAAATCATCATTTATAATCATTGAAATGTCAAGAATCGTATTCACCTTTTTATTATTTGCGGCAAGCCTTTTAACCACACAGGCCAATGCCCAATCTACAAGTGTCAATCCTGTAAGCTCAGATGTTTATACAGCAGAAAACCCAGGATGGTTGACCAATTTGGATGAGGCCTATGCGCTCTCAAAAAAAACAGGAAAACCCATCATGGCCAACTTCACAGGAAGCGATTGGTGTGGTTGGTGTAAAAAACTAACAGCAAGCGTTTTTTCTCAACCTGAGTTTAAGACCTGGGCAGATAAAAATGTGGTTTTGTTGGAACTTGATTTTCCCAGAAGGAAAACCATTCCTGAACACATCAAACAACAAAATGCCAGTTTACAACAAGCATTCCAGGTTTCAGGCTACCCAACTGTTTGGGTTTTTGACCTTGACAAAAACGAAAAAGACAACAATTACAGCGTGGGTGCATTGGGTAAAACAGGATACTCACCTTCTGTAACTGAGTTTACACAGGGCGTTGACCAAATGCTCGTAAGTAGAAAAAAATAAGTAATCACCATTACTAAAAAGCAAAGCAGGGTGTTTTCATCCTGCTTTTTTTATGTCTGACATGGAGGAAAAGTTGCTGATTTATACCATCCAAAACGATGCCGGCATGAAGGCGGAGATCCTCAACTATGGATCTACCATCATGTCTTTGTGGGTACCCGACACCTTGGGAAATTTATATGATGTGTTGCTGGGATACAGGCTCCCTGCATCTTATTTACAGCCAGACAATCCCTATTTTAATTGTGCTGTGGGCCGGTATGCAAACCGAATTAAAAATGGATATTTTGCGCTCAATGAGATAGGTTTTACCTTAGATACCGGAGGTCAAAAACATTGTCTTCACAGTGGACCTATGGGATTTGACAAAAAACTATGGCAGGTGGTTGAACAGTCAAATAATGAAATAACCCTGGGCCTTATCTCAGAAAATGGGGAAGGCGGCTTCCCTGGTGCACTTGAAGTCAAGCTGATTTATCGACTAACAGAAAACAATATTCTACATATTGAATATATTTCGCGTTGCGATCAGGATTGTCCGGTTAATCTTACTTTTCATGGCTATTTCAACCTGGGAGGAAAAGGTACCGGCGGCCATCAATTAAACATTGACGCAATGTCTTATCTGGAAGTGGATGGTGATTTAATTCCTTCGGGCCGCACCCTGAGTGTAGAAAACACAATGTATGATTTCAGAGTAGAGAAGCTTTTATCGCCTTTGTATGCAGAGGGAATTACCCTGGATCATTGTTTTATAGTAAATACAGAAAAGCAATTGAAGCAGGTAGCCAAAGTAGTTGGTGAACATTTAACGATGACCGTGCACACCAACCTGCCAGGCCTCCAGGTCTATACCGGAAACGGACTAAATCCCGACATAGAAGGGGTAAAAAAAGCAGGAGGTTATACAGCCTTTGACGGATTATGTCTGGAGGCACAGTATTACCCGGATGCACCCAATCATGCACATTTCCCTTCGGCTGTCATCAAGGCAGGAGAAGAGAGAACCGACATTATTGAATACAGGTTTTCTTAATTTATGACCTAGCCGTTGTCTTTTTTAGATTGGATAAATTTGACCAGGCCTTCAATTTGAATTGCTTCCTGTCCTTGTTTCTTTTTTGCTTCTTCTAAAGCTTCGGTTGACACTTTTAAAGCTTTGTCAACTTCACCGGCATCGAGCAGGGTTCTGGTATAAAAATAGAGGTTGTCGTAATTGGGCTGAATGTCATAGGCTTCCTGTGCCAATGCGATGGCTTTTTTTACCACCTTGGGATCGTCTTTATAGTTTTTGCAGATATCTTCAGCTACAAATCGCAAAGTCTTATAATCGTCCTTGGCTGCTTTTTTGGCCAGCTGATCTGCTGCTTTGAGGTAGGCATCTTTTTGGTGAAAAGTCTGGTAGTACGACATCTCTGAAGAATACCTGAACATGGCAGCATCTGCTGTGAGTGACTTGTCGGATTTCGTTAAAGCTTCCTGGAAAAGTTCAGGACTGTCATATTCAATAGACTTTTGAATGGTGGCCTTACAAGCGGCTTTTATTTTTTCGTTGTAGGCTTCTTCTCCCACCAATTTAATCACCTCTTTTTTGCGGGCAACTACACCTTCAAACAATCGGGTATCTGCTTCTGTCGCCGCTTCGAATTGGAAGACCAGGAGTTGATCTTCTGTCAGCACAGGATTGCTTTGCAGGTAGTCATTGGCTATTTTCAAGCTGGGCTTGCCGGCGTTGTTTAATGCCTTGATGTATTTCAGCATAAAGTCGTAATCTCGTTTACCACCTTCGTACTCTTTGGCCATTTCCTCTGAATTGTCATTTTTGAGCAATACTTCTTTGGCCAGCCGAAGCAGACCTTCTGCCTGTTGGCCGCCTACTACTTTTTTGATCACCTTTCCTTTGGTATCAATAAAAAAGAGGGTAGGGTAGGCACTAACGGGATAAAGGCCTTCAAAATCTCTTCCATCCGGTGTTTCCATATCCAATTTTAGATTGATAAAGTTTTCATTAAAAAACTTTCCCACATCATCGCGGGTGAAAACATTTTTGGCCATCGATTTGCAGGGGCCACACCATTGGGCAAAGGCATCTACAAAGAGCGGCTTGTCAGATAATTTTGCTTTTTCAAGGGCCAGCTTCCAGGTAGTTTCTTCAAATTTAATGCCCTGGGCGTTGATGTGAAGAGTAAAGGACAAAAGGCCTAAAATAAAAATGATTGCTCTCATGTTAAAGGTTCAATTTCGAAATACAAAGATGCGGTATTGCGGGCAAATAGTCAAAGGCCACCTGCCTGTGGTCCGCATTTTAACGGATGTTTATGAATTGATGAGCCGGTTTCCACTTGCAGGTTTTTGCAGGAAAGAAGCGCACAAGTATTTTCCCAGAAGATCTTCCTAAAACGATTATGTATCCGGTATAGGAAAGAATGGGGAGGCAATGACGCATCAAGGCTTTTTTATTTTTGGGTGCAAAGGGCATTGATATGGGCATTGGCAGGTTCGTAGCCCAATTTAGAAGCTTGTTTCATAGCCTCACAGGCGTCAGCTATTTTTTCTAACTTGGTCAACACATTGGCCAGATTAAAAAAGGCCTCTGCAAACTCAGGTTTGAGTTGGGTGGCGGTTTTAAAATCTTCTTCCGCATTTTCGTAATTCTCACTTTGCAAATAGGCCAGGCCCCTGTTGAGAAAGTAGTCCGGGTTTTTTGCATTTTTTTTGATGAGGTTGGAATAATCTACGATGGCTTCATCAAATTTTTTGAGTTGCAGACTTACCATGGCCTTGTTGGTCAAAGAAGCTTCGTGCTCCGGCTGAATTTGTAGGGCGAGGGCAAAATCGGTATTGGCACCACTTAGATCTTCTATTTGCATTTTGGAATATCCACGATAATAAAAGTACTCTGCCTGGTTGGAATTGTTTTTGATAGCCGCTGAAAAGTCTGCAACGGCTTCAGCATATTTTTCCAATTTCAAATAGCTTTTACCCCTGTTTTCGTACAATTCACCTTTGGTAGGTTGGTAATTGATGGCTTCCGTAAAGCTGGTTATAGCCTCCTGATACTGGCCCAGTTTGTAGTAACACAAGCCCCGGTTGTACATGGCATTGTATTGGGTGGGCTTGAGTTTGATTACTTCATTGTAGTCGTCAATGGCCAGCTCATAATTTTCGAGCTTTTGTTGGATAACACCTCGGTTGAGAAAGGCTGCATCCAGCGACCTGTCTTGTGAAAGGGCTGTATTAAATGATTTTAAAGCAGCCTTGGTCTCACCGGTTTTCATTTCTGCAAACCCTTTGTACTGCCAGGCTTTGGAAAATTTAGGATCCAGGCTCACCACTTTTACATAGTCTGTAAGTGCGCCTTTGTAATCCTCGAGGTTGAGCCTTGTATTGCCCCTGTTGTAATATGCCTTGGTGTAAGTCGGATCCAATGTGATCGCTTTGGAATAGGAAACAATGGCATTTTCATAAGCCTTGGCGTTAAAATGGGCAATGGCTTCATTAAACGCGGTAACTGCCTCTGGAATCTGAGATTGGGCCCGAACCATTAAAGGGCTCGTGAATAAACAAATAACCGTGAAGGCTTTTTTAAGACCATTCATAATTGACATACTACCGCTAGACATGTTAAACATATTAAAAATATATTTAATATAACAAAAATTGAGCCAGAAGCTCTATTCTAAAGCCAGATAACGCATTTAAAGCAACAAATACTATTAAGCTTTTGCTAAAAGAATGAAAACAAGCATAAATTGTGACCCCTAACGTATTATTTCCCAACTTTATAGATGGCCAATTGAAGGGCTTCAATGCCTTTAATGGTATCCAGTCGCGAATGTTGGGCCACGGTAATGGTGTAATTTCCCTTTTTGGGGAATCTAAAATTTTCCTGCATCAAAATGGGTACCGCACAGTGGTCGGAACTGCATTTTCCATGCCACTCACCGCCCGGGGTACTCATTTCCAGGGATACCACATCCTTTTCCAACTTCCCATCCGGAAAGAGGGTGTTGATCATAACATACAGGTTTTGGTAACGGTATGAATCCAACGCATCAACGCGTAAGAGCATGTCATAATTTTGGGTAGTGTCTTCGATGGCTACCTGATATTTCACGCTGTCAGCCATGGTCCAGCCGGCCACCGGTAAAGTGATTTTTTCCTCGTAAAGGGTATCAGAGTTGCAGGCCGATAGTACCGCTGAAAGAAAAAATAAAATCAGGTAAGGTCTCATTGGAACATCTCTTTCATTCGCTCGAAAAAGCCCTTGTCTTCCTTCGAAGGATTGGGTTGGAAGTTAGGGGCATGTCGCAATTTTTCGAGGATGGCTTTTTCTTCTGCGGTGAGATCTTTGGGTGTCCAGATATTGATGTTGATCAACTGATCGCCCCGTCCGTATTCTTGTACAGAAGGAAGTCCTTTGCCTTTCAGGCGTAGAATTTTCCCCGCCTGGGTTGCTGCAGGAATCTTAACCTTTACCCTTCCATCCAGTGTCGGCACTTCTACTGATGTACCCAACGCAGCATCTGCAAAATTGATGTAACAATCGTGGATGATGTTCATTCCATCGCGTGTAAAATGATCGTGCGGCATTTCTTCAATGGTAATGAGCAAGTCGCCGGCCGGGCCACCACTTTTACCTGCATTGCCTTTTCCGCGCATAGAGAGTTGCATGCCTCCTTCTACTCCAGCCGGAATGTCGATATCGATGGTTTCCGCATCGTGGGTTACACCCTCTCCTTTACAAACGTGGCAGGTAGCAGTTATGGATTTACCGGCTCCGTGGCAGGTGGGGCATACTGCGGTTGTTTGCATCTGACCCAAAAAAGTATTTCTTACCTGTCTCACATAGCCTGAGCCCTGGCAGGTACCACAGGTTTTGACCGAGTTGGCATCTTTGGCACCAGTACCGGCGCAATTATGACATTTAACCTGTTTTTTGACCTTGATTTTTTTGTTGACCCCGGTGGCAATTTCTTCGAGGGTAAGGGCTACCTTGATGCGTAAATTAGTGCCTTTTTGACCCGTTTGTCCGGTTCTTCGACCACCACCTCCTCCAAAAAAACTAGAGAATGGGCCTCCATCATCACCAAAAATATCTCCAAACTGAGAGAAGATATCGTCCATGTTCATGTTGCCCCCTTGAAATCCTCCTCTGGCATTGCCGGATACAGCATCGTGGCCGTAGCGGTCGTACCTGGCTCTTTTGTCAGCGTCGCTAAGTACCTCATAGGCCTCGGCTGCTTCTTTAAACTTGTCTTCAGCCGATTTGTCCCCCGGATTTCTATCGGGGTGGTACTTCATGGCAACTTTGCGGTAAGCTTTTTTAATGGCATCCGCATCTGCATTTTTAGGCACCTCCAGGATTTCGTAATAATCTCTTTTTGTCATGTCTTTTATTTTCCAACCACTACTTTGGCGTAACGAATGATTTTATCGTGCAGGTAGTAACCTTTTTCTACTGTATCCACCACCTTGCCAACCAGATTTTCAGCAGGGGCTGGTATTTCAGTGATGGCTTCGTGTTTTTCAGGGTCAAAAACTTCTCCATTGCTGACCATTTCTTTCAAACCGCGCGCTTCCAATGTGTTGGCCAATTTGTTGTACACCAGATTTACTCCGTCAGAAAAAACTTCTGTGGACCCTGGCATTTCGGCTGCTTTTTTTGCACGATCGAAGTCGTCCAAAACGGGCAACAAGGCCTGTAAGGTATCCTGAGCGGCGGTACGAATAAGATCCAAACGCTCCTTCATGGTGCGTTTTTTAAAATTGTCGAATTCAGCAAAAAGCCTCAGGTACTTGTCTTTGGCTTCTTCGAGGTCGGCCTTTAATTTGACCACATCGGAATCAGAGGCGGTTTCTGTAAAAAAAGCCGCTTCGTCTGTTATTTCAGGGTTTTGCACAGCACTGCCCTCGTTTTCCATCAATTCATTGTCGTTGTGAAGAGATTCTTCAGTCATATTTTTCTTGTTTTTATACGTCTATTATGCTCCTCAATATGCCTGCCAAACATCAAATTGGGTCAAATTGGCATATTTTGACCACAAAGAACCGAAAAAATGGCATAATAGCGGCTATAATGAGCGGTTTTGGATGTAATTCTTTACCTCTATTGGCGTAGGATTGGTGAGAATTACCCTTTGGTCGGGGCCTAATAAATAGAGGGTAGGAATCTGTTTTACAGCATAAAGAGTGGCGATCGGACTGTCAAAACTACCTTCTTGTAAAATGTGGTAAGGCCAGATGAGTCCATCATTGTTTATGGCCCTTTGCCACGATTGACTGTTTTTTTCGAGGCCAATGCTTACGATTTCAAAATTTTGGGTGTGTAATTCCTGATACAATTGTACCAGCTCCGGATTTTCACGACGGCATGGACCGCACCACGAACCCCAAAACTGGAGCAGCACATATTTTCCTTTCAGTGACGTCAATTCAAACGAGCTACCATCAGCCAGATTTGCCGAAAAAGAAGGCACATTTTCTCCATCGCCGAATTTGGGAGCCAGGTAAAAGTGTTTACCTACCAAAAAGAGCAAAATTAGCCCAAGAACAATAAGCGGTTTTTTTAGGGAAGACTGCATAAGTAAATAATGTAACAAAGGGCAAAAAGGTTCAAAAGTGGATGTGTAAAGCGCAGCTTGTTTAGTTGTGCGCAAGAGAAAAAATGCCAAACGTTCCGCCGGACGGGGTATATTGATGTTTTTCCTGAATGATACTATTTAGCTGCTGTTGATTACTACTGTATGTCAAGCCACTCAGTCTTGATGAAACTACTAAGGGGTATGCTGCCAAGCTAGGGTATTGAATCATTGAGGCTTTGTTTTAAAATTTAGTCTTGGCATGAAAAAGGAAATTTAGGGTAGTTTGAAATTTTATAAAATGATGATCCAAGGTTGCCATTACAGCATTGTCAAAATCGTTCACTAACAGATGCTGATTTAATTGTATTATTTTTGCACAAAATCAAAGGTCTTGAAAAAGGAAAGGAAGGACGATAGTTTCATCAAAAAGCCATTTTACAAGGGGGGCAATCAGGCCATGAGTGCCTTTGTGCAATCCCAGCTGGTATACCCCAAGGATGCTGTGATTCCCATTGAAGGTACAGTAATTGTAAAATATGACATAGACCACCATGGCAATGTAGTGGATGCCCGGGTCATTAAAAGTTTAGGGACGGCGTTTGATGAAGAGGCACTGCGAGTGGTTCGTCTGCTGAAATTTGAAGTGCCCAAGACCCCACGTCGACTCAAAGTGATGTTTCACAAAGACATTCAAATCCACTTTAAGCCCCATACCATTGTAACCCCAGCTCCACAAGCGGAGTCCAAGCCCTCCCAGATTGTTTACCAGGTGACATCTAACGTATCAAAACCTGTACAAAAACCTGCAGAATCCAAGCGCGGGGTAATCACGTATACTTTTAAAATTGGATAAGTAAAGTCGTTTGTTTATAAAACCAGCTGACTGGGTGAAACGCCAAAATGTTTTTTATACGTTTTACTAAACGAGGATATATCCGAAAAACCTGTTGCCATGGCTGCCTCGGTGATGCTGTATTTTTGGTGAGCCATCAAAGTCGCGGCGTGGTTCAATCGCACTTTCAGCGAATAGTGATAGGGGCTGATGTTAAACGTCTTTTGAAAGATGCGGTGAAAGTGATAGGGTGACATTTGCACATGTAAGGCCAATTGCGCCACATCGATGGCTTCATGACTTTGGTGCTCTATCACAGCCTTGGCCTCCGATACTTTTTTGTAAAGTATTTTGGAGGTTTGCCATTTGACAGATGGAATGTTTTGAAGCGATAAATAAATGGGTATATGATCTAGTACCAGGGCTGTAGCCAAATCATAATACAGGTTTTGAAGTATAGCATCCGGACTAATGGCTCCTGTAGAGAGGGAGGCATCCAGCCGGGTCAGTAGTTGACCAACTGAAGTTTGTTGGGCACTGTAAAGATTATCCAGAAAGTCGGGAGAGTTAAAAAAACGATCCAGGTTGATATCGGGGCACGGGGTGTCGGGTCTTAATTGAGAGGCCAGAGCTTCGGCCAAAAGTTCAGGAGAGATGTCTATACAAATACCTCTTACCCATTCGTTGCTTTCGATTTCCACCTTACCGCTGGCATGTTCATTGGCCAGGATGTATTGACCTGATTTTACGTGATAGGTATTTTGATTGACGGTATATTTTTCCAGGCCATTGCAAACATATTTGATGGAAAAACTCCTGAAATCGATCCATGAATCGAGTGTTTTGAACAAAGAATAGTTGACCAGATTGCTTCTTCTAGGCAATGGTTTTGCATGAAGCGATTGGGCATGAAAAACATTCAACATACATTGGATTTGTTGCCAAAACTAACGCAGTTGGATTGGATTACCACGCCCAATTCATTTCATGACTTTTTCACGACAAATACATCAATGATTGGCGGTGTAGAGCCATTGGCCAAAGTGGAAGCCAAGGCAATACAAGCCCGCTACGGCAATGACAAAGGCAGGTAGTGAGAGGTACCAGTACTTAATTAAATTTGATTTATTGATATCCATGATTATGATTTTATAAAACTTTTTACAGGTTTTTGAAAGCCGGCCTGGTGCATCCATACAAAGTATTGTCCTGCCGGTAGCTGGCTTACGTCAATAGTGATCTTGTCGGATGCCATATTGTTTTTTGCCAGGGATGATTGCCAGAAAATCTGACCGCGACTATCACAGATGCTGATTCCATGGTTTGCCTTTGTCAACCCATCAACCAGGTCGAGGGTAATCTCAGCCTGAGCGGGATTGGGGTAGAGCCTCAGCTGAGCAGCATCGTTGTCATCAATGGTAGATGTGGTAGCAGCCCAGGTATTGTATGTTTTTAAGAGGGCTTGAACCACGGGCACCAGGTTCCATGAAATATTTTTAGCGTCGTTGTTGAGTACGGCAATGCTCACTTCTTTTTCCGGAAAATACCATGCACTGGCCGAATAGCCCAGATCGCCACCATGGCCATAGCCTGTGTAGCCCAGGAATGATTTTTTCATCAGGCCCAAGCCATAGGTGCCATTTGGCACCCCTGATGCATACACAATTTTGTGAGCTTCCGCCACCCATGAGGAATTTACTATTTCTCCCCTCATAAACTTGTAAATCCATCTGGCCAGATCGGCAGAATTGGCATAATATCCTCCAGCAGCCCCGGCCACAGAATTGAGGGCAATGTAATTGCTATAAAAGTCGTGTGCATCTTCAGTAAGTTGATCTCCATTGAGATCCAGCCACACGTGGCACACCTCTCCCTCCATGTTTTCAAAGGCCGGGATGGCAAAAGAAGTCAATTGATGAACATCCAAAAACTGAGACCGTATGTATTGATAGTAGGTCTGACCTGTAATTTTTTCAATGATGATGCCCAATAAAAAGTAGTTGGTATTGGAGTAAGACCATTGCGCACCCGGACTAAAAAGAGGAGCCTGAAGATACCGGGTAATGATATCCCATGGCGAAAAGACCACATCCTGATGATTGATCATTTCTAAGTTGAGAGCCTGACTTTCCAGGATATCATAAATACCACTTTGGTGCCTGAGCAAATGGGTGATGGTGATATTGGTATCGATGTGGGGTAGGGGCTCAATCCATTTAGAAATTTTATCATTGAGCCCCAGTTGACCATTTTGTGCCAGGTTGAGGATGGCCGCGGAGATAATGGTTTTGGTCACACTGCCTATGACCAACAGTTGATCAGGCCGCGCCTGTGTAACCGGGTTTTGAGAAGCCATACCGGAAGCAGATGTCCACACACTGCCATCGGGCAAAACCATACCCCCACTCAATGCCGCTGATTTAATGCGAATACGCATACTATCCAGTGTTTTATCCAGTCGCAACTGAAGGTCGGCATTCACCTGAGCAACACTCGCAGTGCTGAGAAAAAGAAAAATCAAAACAAAATAAGTAAAAAGCTGTCGGTACATTTTTTTAATTTCAAAAGTAGGGTACTATGGTGTTTGGTAGTTTGGCAAATCCTGCTAAAAATTCGCTGGGCGTTTAGCGCATAGCGCGGCCTGTCCCCTAGCGAAGCGAGGGGAGGCGCGGAGCGCTCAGCGCTATGCCCCATGCACCATTAGGTGCAACATATCCCGCCCGGCGCTTACCGCAGAAGTACAAAAAACAAGGGGTGCAGGTGTGCAATATTTTGCACACCTACGCCCCTACCACGGCACTTGCTCCACCATACCCCCAAAATTATGCACAATGCCCACATTGATGGGATAAAGAAAAATCTGGCTCAGCAGCAGGGATTGATCGTCATTGGGATTATCAAGTTTGGCTTTGCCATCCATGTTGTAATCCCCGGGCAGGTAGCCGAAAGCGGCGTTGTAGTTGGAAACAAAGAGGACATTGGTGGGGTAGGTCAATACATCGGTGGTGAGGATGTTGGCGTCGTCACCGGGATTGGAAAATTTGATCACTCCATTGGCATCAAAGTCGCCGGCATAGAGGCAGGTGTAGCCGGGGACGATAAATTTATTTTGGGCAAGACCTGCGTAATTGTAATTGCCAGTATTGCCAAAGTCAAAGGTAGGTGTGGTTGGCAGGGTGAAATCGATGACCGAGGCTAAATTTTGAAAAGAAATGGCCGAGGCCGTCATGACACCGAGGTGGCTTCTGTGTTTGATGGCCACGTAATAGGTTTCATAGGGTGTATTCGGAAATGTGAGGGCACTCACCCCATCGAGGTCTACTATGTCGCCATCGCGCTGGAGGAGGGCGGAGCGGGTAGAGATGACTTTTTTGGCATCGCCCTTATCCCGCAGCTCTACAAAGACCCAGTCAACAATGGCATTGTCGCCGGTGGTGAGCAGCACCGTAGGAGAAGTAATTGAATCAAAGCCGGAAGTGAGACCGGCCCCTTTTTCTGCAAACCGAAGGGCGGCCGTGCCGGTACTTAGGT
>JAGNSQ010000060.1 GCA_017987975.1 Saprospiraceae bacterium | reverse complement strand
GATACTTGTACTGTAATATCCCCCCAGCTACTGAGACTAATATCTGGCCATCTGTTTTTGTCGGTCCGCTTGCATTTACGATAGAATCAACGGAAATGGAAAGAGCAGCCGGTTGTGAAACAACCACATCATCGATGGCAAAATTACAACCCAATGAATCCGTCACAATGAAATCATACGTACCAGCAGCGAGCCCGGAAATTGGATTGTTTACTGTAAATGGCGCCGTACCGTTGCTTACGTTTAATTGGACCTCACCATCAGCTGCCCCAAAACAAGAAACAGGAGTTGTGAGATAATCAACTGCTAAGGCACAATCTCCACTTTGCACATTGAATTGGAATACCTGATTGCATCCCAAGCTGTCTGTTAAAGTTAGGAAGTATAACCCTTCGGCCAGGCTATCAATGGTTGACAATGTGTCTCCTGTTGACCATACATATGAATAGGGTGCAGATCCTCCTGTAAAGGAAGTTGTAATCTTTCCATCACTTGCCCCTGGAATTGAGGTATTGGTAATGGTGTCATTGGGTGCAAAAACGGCAGGGCCATTTAAAACCAGTGTATCTGAAAGCAAGCAGCCATTGCCATCTTCAATGTTATAGGCATAAGCACCACTCGCCAAACCACTTAGGGTATCACCCACCAAACCGTTAGTCCAGTTATAAATCAAGGTGTCGGTTCCACCAGAAACATAAATGACCAGACCACCATCTTCTGAATTGTAACAAATTGGAGATGTCAAAACAAAACTATCAATGGAAATAGCAAGTGGCTCTAAAATAGAATACAGGGCAGTATCTACACATCCATTAGTATCTGTTATCGTCAAATGATAGACTCCTGCAGAAAGAGAATCAATTTTGGCGCCAATGCTGTCATTTGACCAAAGATAGGAAAGGGTACCCGTACCGCCTTCATACAAAACTTCTATGTTGCCATCAATAAGGCCATAACAACTGATATTATCTACGTATGCAGTATCTTCTGCAATAGCTACTGGCTGATTAAGTAACACTTCAAGTGGGTTTGAAAGACAGCCATTAGGATTAGCCGCTTGTGCTGTGTAAATGCCCCCGGTCAGTTGATTGAGTTCTAAACCTGTTCCATTATTAGACCAATTTACCGAATAACCCGCCGCGTTGATGGCCTCGATGGTAATACTTCCATTATTGAAACCAAAACAGGTTGGGGGCGTGGTAGAAACCAATGCCAGAGTAGCCTGCTGATTGCTTCCAATATTGACTGAAGAAACAGCCGTGCACTGTTTGCTGTCTGTAACGGTACAAGCATAAGTACCACTTGTCACATTGTTTAAAGTCAGCCCGGTTGCTCCTGTTACCCAGCTTACCGTATAAGGTCCTGTGCCTCCGGCAACAGTTATCGTTGCAGATCCGTTGGCTACGCCCAGACAACTGGCATTGGTGCTGGAAACAGTTGTGATGGCCATACCGGCAGGATTGTTTAAAGTTATCTGACGGGTAGTTGTACAAGTATTTTTATCTGTAATTGTCACCGCATAGGTTCCTGCGGCAAGGTTGGATGCACTGGCTGTAGTGGCACCTGTTGACCACACAAATGTGTAAGGACCAACACCACCACTGCCTGTTGCCAAAACAACTCCATTACTACCTCCTGGACATGCTATTGGAGTTGTCTGTACAATATTGCCTCCCACCTGCTGTGGCTGGTTAACATTGAAATCAACTTCCAATTGGCAATTGTTATTATCTGTTATGGAAGCTGCATAATTACCGGATGTTAAATTTGAGATTGTGCCACCACTTTGACCATTGGACCAAACTATATCAAGGCTCCCTGTACCTCCTGATGCTGTTAATTCAATAATTCCATTATTTCCCCCAAAACAGGAGACATTGGTGATAAATGCACTCTCCACTTGAATGGCAGGAGAACCTGTTAGTTGCACTTCTTGGGTATCTTCACATCCATTGATATCCGTAGCTGTCACGGTGTAATTGCCCGGGGTTAATCCGTTGATTGAAGAACCGGATAGCCCATTAGACCAATCGTAAAAAAAACCACCGCTACCACCTGAAGCTGAGACCGAGATACTCCCGTTAGGGGTATTAAAACAGCTTGGATTTTGTGTGTTTTGAACTGTAATGTTGATGGCAGTTGGCTGGGTAATGTTAACGGAAGCAGTGCTGGTGCCTCCTACATTATCTGTTACAGTAACCCTGGCCAGGCCGGCAGGCAGCTCTGTTGCAGTTTGTGTGGTTTCTCCGTTGTTCCAGGAATAGGAATAATTGGGTGTTCCTCCTGTCGGTACGGCTGTTGCAGTTCCGTCGGCCAGTCCATTGCAACTGGCATTTTGAACATTGGAAAGGGTCACAGATAGCGGGGTAGGAGCACTCATCAATGTACCTGAAGTTTCGGTAGTAACAAACCTGTCATTGGAACTGCTGTTATTTCCATTTGCCAAAACAGAGCCTCCATAAAAAGTGATTTCTCCCGATCCTGTTGCGGGTGCTGTCCAATCCACTGTCCAGGTTAATTCTGACAGACCCATAAAAGGAACGGAGGGAGCGTGTCCAAAATATTTTTTACCCGCTGAAGTTTTTACGGAAGAGGCTGCAGAAGGATTGGTAAAATTACCCGCGTTTGTATTGGTTGAATTTAAAGCTACAATCTGAAATCCAGCTTCATTCTGGTTGAGCCCCGGATTGGTTACCGTAACTGTTATCTGATACAATTGGCCTGCAGAAATACTGGAAGGGACCCCATTTATTGATATTTCTCCCGTAAAATTTGGGTTGCTGTTGGAGTGACAAGTTGAGCATACACTGTCGCCCGGAGCACCTGTATACCCACCGCTATTGGTAGGATGGGAACTTGAATTTGCCAAAAGTAAAAGGATAGCGCCAAGAATAAAAAATGGATTTTGTAAGACTTTGATCATAAAAATTTTGTTTAACCTCAAGATGATTACCTAGATGAGGTAAATATAGCAAGATTTTAATTTGCTTGTTGCAACAAATATAAAAAAATCCCACAATGTTGGAATGATGTCGCATTAAAGACAACGTTATGCGTAACTATATACCTATCAATCTATTAAAACAAATTAAAAAAGGTTTCACAATTGAACATAGACTAAACATAAAGTTTGAAACTTGCACCTACAATGGCTGGAAAAAATGTATCTTTGCGGCCCATGAAAAACATCAGAAATTTTTGCGTAATAGCGCATATTGATCACGGTAAGAGTACCTTATCTGACAGGCTACTGGAATTCACCAAAACGATCTCAGAGCGGGATATGGTTCACCAGGCCCTTGACAATATGGATTTAGAAAGAGAAAGGGGTATCACCATCAAGAGTCACGCCATTCAAATGTACTACAATCACACAGATGGGGTGAAGTACACTTTTAATATGATTGATACTCCGGGCCACGTTGATTTTTCCTATGAAGTATCCAGATCCATTGCCGCTTGTGAAGGCGCGCTTTTGCTGGTTGATGCTTCACAAGGTATCCAGGCCCAAACCATCTCCAATCTTTATCTGGCCATCGAACACGATCTGGAGATCATTCCTATCCTGAATAAAGTAGACATGGAATCTGCCATGATAGATGAGGTTTCTGATCAGGTAATTGAGTTGATAGGCTGCAAAAAAGAAGACATCATCTTAGCTTCCGGTAAAACAGGAATTGGCGTTGAAAATATATTAGCTGCCATTGTAGACAGGATCCCGGCTCCCAAAGGAGATATTGAAGCCCCACTTCAGGCACTGATCTTTGATTCCATGTTTAACCCATTTAGGGGGGTGATAGCTTATTTCAGGATCTTAAATGGAAAATTAAAGAAAGGCGATAAAGTACGATTTGTCAATACTGGCAAAGATTATGAAGCCGAAGAAATTGGCATTCTACAAATGAACCAGGTGCCCAAGCCGGAATTGGAAGCTGGCAATGTAGGCTACATCATAACAGGCATCAAAGAATCCAAAGAAATTAAAGTAGGGGATACCATCACCACCGTTAATTATCCCTGTGAATCCGCTATCCACGGTTTTGAGGACGTAAAACCCATGGTATTCGCGGGGATCTATCCCATCGAAAATGAAGACTTCGAAGACCTGAGAGATAGTTTGGAAAAATTACAACTCAATGATGCATCCCTCGTCTTTGAGCCGGAGACATCCATAGCTTTGGGATTTGGGTTCAGGTGCGGCTTTCTGGGTATGCTCCACCTGGAAATCATCCAGGAGCGACTATCAAGAGAATTTGATCAGGAAGTAATTACGACTGTACCTAACGTATCCTATGTGGCTTACGATAAAAAGGGAGAAAAGTTAGTCATTCATACCCCCAACGACCTTCCTGATCCCACATTGCTGGAGAGGGTAGAGGAGCCCTACATCAAGGCTCAAATCATTACCAAGCCAGAATACATTGGTGCCATCATGACTTTGTGTATGGAAAAAAGGGGAAATCTGACCAAGCAGCATTATTTAACTCAGGAAAGGGTAGAATTGACCTTTGAACTTCCCCTGGCCGAGATTGTTTTTGACTTTTATGATAGATTAAAATCTGTTTCAAGGGGGTATGCTTCTTTTGACTACTATCCTTTAGAATACAGGGCTTCAGATTTGGTCAAAATGGATATCCGTCTGAATAGTGAGCCGGTGGATGCATTGTCTTCTTTGGTCCACAAAACCAAGGCCGAGTCTCTGGGTAGAAAAATATGTGAGAAGTTAAAGGAATTACTCCCCAGACAACAGTTTATGATAGCCATCCAGGCATCTATTGGAGCCAAAATCATAGCTCGCGAAACCATCTCTGCCCTTCGTAAAGATGTAACCGCAAAATGTTATGGAGGGGATATTACCAGAAAGCGTAAGCTGCTTGAAAAACAGAAAAAAGGAAAGAAAAAAATGCGACAAATTGGCAATGTGGAGGTGCCACAAAGAGCCTTCCTCGATGTATTAAAGCTGGATTAAGAAAATGTCGGCCACAATTACATTTCAACAATGCTGAAAACCGATCTGTTATAAAAAACTAATTTTACCATTAAATTGACAAGAGTGAGATTTCTATTTTGGTTTTTACTTGCACTATCTCCTATTATTTCGGCCGATCTCCAGGCACAAAAAGCGACCATCAGGGGTTATATTTATGATGCCGATAATGGTCAACCCGTTATTTATGCCAATGTGTATCTCAATGGAACCAATTTTGGCACAACCAGTGATGCCAATGGTTTTTACAACCTCAGTGATGTTCCGGCAGGGACCTACTACCTGATGTCAACTTACATTGGATATGATTCAGTGAGATCAGAAGTTAAAATCACAAAAAGTGAGATTATTTCCCGCAATCTCTATTTAAAGCCGGGTGGGGTATTGTTGGGAGAGGTAAAAATATCCGCCAGTAAAGAGCGTTCCAAATCAGAGGTTCAGGTCTCTAAAATTGCCGTTACACCAAAACAAATTAAATCATTGCCCTCCATTGGAGGAGACGCCGATATTGCTCAGTACTTACAAATTCTACCAGGCATCGTATCAACAGGAGATCAGGGTGGACAGATATTTATCCGGGGAGGTTCTCCTGTGCAGAATAAAATTTTGCTCGATGGCTTGAATATCTACAACCCTTTCCACAGTCTTGGCTTTTTCTCTGTTTTTGAAACAGAGATGATTCGTAATGTTGATGTGTTGACAGGTGGCTTCAACGCCGAGTATGGAGGCAGAATTTCAGCCATAGTGGACATAAAAACAAGAGAACCCAACAAATCAAGATTGAGTGGGTATAGCTCCATCAGTCCATTTATGGGCAAGCTCCTGATTGAAACACCGCTTAGTAAATTTGAACAGGGTAAAGGTTCCACCTCATTGGTAGTGACGGGTAAAAAATCTTTGATAGAAAATACATCTAAATCACTCTACAGATATGCGAGCGATGTAGATTCAATAGGCTTACCATTTTCTTTTTCTGATATCTATTCCAAGCTCTCCATTGTTTCCGGCAATGGTTCCAAATTCAACCTGTTTGGCTTCAATTTTAAAGATGGATACAACAATCCTTTGGTAGCCAACATTGGTTGGGAAAACACCGGAGTGGGTGCAGATTTCACCATGGTGCCCAATAGCAGTGATATCATCATCAAAGGAACAATAGGCTACACCAACTACGATTTGGGAATTAAAGAATCCGATGATGCCAGGAATTCCAGCATTCGCGAATTTGGCGCAACGGTAGATTTTTCCATCTTTCGCAATAAGAGCGAAATCAAATACGGCTTTGATGTAAGAGCCGTAAAAACAGACTTTGATTTCACCAACCCTTATGGCATTGCTTTGAGTCAGGAGCAAAATACCACCGAATTTTCAGCTTACGGCAAATACAGACAAACGTTAGGCAATCTGGTTATTGAACCTTCTATCAGAATGATGTATTATGCATCTCAGTCCAGATTTTCACCTGAGCCAAGATTGGGCTTAAAGTACAACATTACAAATTCTTTGAGGATTAAAGCTGCCGGAGGTTTGTACTCACAAAATGTTTTGGGAACATCCAATGAAAGAGATGTTGTCAATTTGTTTTATGGCTTCCTCACCAGCCCTGAATCTTCAGTGAGAGGTTTGGATGGTAACAACCTCGTCAATAAATTGCAATTGGCCAGACATGCTGTTGGAGGAATAGAGATCGACCTCAGAGACAATTTATTGTTAAATATTGAAACCTATCTGAAAGACTTTAACCAGTTGATCGTTGTCAATAGAAATAAAACTTCCATTGATCAATCTGATTATGCCGTCGAAACCGGAAAGGCCTATGGCATTGACATGTCTGCCAAGTTGGAAGAAGTTAAATACAATTTGTTTTTAGCTTATTCGTATGGATTTGTCAATCGATTTGACGGTGATCAGACCTATCCCACTGTTTTTGACCGCAGACACAATTTGAATGCCATGGCAAGCTATAACTTTGATAGGAAGGGCGATTTTCAGATGAGCATCCGATGGAACCTGGGCTCAGGCTTTCCATTCACCAAGACCCAGGGATTTTACAATCAGCTCCAATTTACAGAAGGAGCTTCTACCCAATACGAGACTGAAAATCCAGATCAGGTGGGCATTTTATATTCTACCACCAGAAATGGAGGACGCTTACCCTACTACCACAGGCTGGATATTTCACTGAGCAAAACCTTCCATTTTTCCAAGTTTTCCAGCTTAGAAGTCAATGCCAGCGTGACCAATGCATACGACCGCGCCAACATATTTTATTTTGACAGAGTGAGATACAACAGAGTGAATCAATTGCCCATAATGCCTGCCTTATCAGCGAAATTTTCATTTTAACTTGTCCATCTCGATAAAAAACACTACCTTTGCCCCGTTAAAAACCTAAAAAGTGTGTTTATCACAGTAATTAGGTTTGATTTTCAAATACTTATAAAATTTTAACAAGTGGCTGTAAAAATTCGCCTTGCCCGTAGGGGACGTAAAAAGAACCCATTTTACCACATCGTGGTAGCCAATTCAAGATCTCCAAGAGATGGAAAATTTATCGAAAGCATTGGAAGTTATAACCCATTGACGGTTCCTGCTACCATTGAATTAGACAGAGAAAAAGCTTACGATTGGTTGACCAAAGGAGCACAACCTACTGATACGGTAGCTGCAATTCTTCGATTCAAAGGAGTATTGTTGAAAAAACACCTTCAAAATGGTGTGAAAAAAGGTGCCATCAGTCAGGAGCAGGCAGATGCCAAACTGGCGGCATGGATCGATGCAAAAGAAGCTAAAATTCAAAGCAGGGTTGAGAAGACCAAAGCAGAAAAAGCAGACTTCAACAAGATGGTTTCAGGTGAAATGAAAGTGGTTACAAAAGTAGCAGCACCGGAAGAAGACCAGGCGGCCTTCAGAGAAGAGCCTCAAGCCGCCAACGAAGAAGAATGATCATTTGGGGTAACCCAAATTTAATTTAAGATATTGATTTGAACCTGGTAAAGCCTAAAAATTTTACCAGGTTTTCATTTATTATAACCCAAAATTTTAACAATGGAACTGTTACATCAAAATTACAAAGATGCATTGGATCAATTGGCAGATGCCATCCAGGAATCAGAAATTTTAGCAGCCTACCTCGAAGAAGAAGATGAGGTATTGTATAAAAACCTTCAGGATGAATTTGAACCTGCCATCCACTCGGTTTACGAAGTGGTGGCCAATGACAGTCCACTCCAGTTAGAACAATTGGAAAAAGAACTTTTAGATCCCAAATTTGAAGGTTTGTACTTGCCCAAAATTCTTGGCTACGCTGTTTTGAGAGGTCATATTGATCATACCTTTAAATATGCCGTACCCCAAAACCACTTCAAAGATATTTTGTTGGCCATCTGCCATTCCCCCAATTTTGAGCAAATCAAAAAAAGGATAGGACAAACCACCCAGATCGGCTTTGCCCTGAGCTCAGATATCTGGATCACCAACCTCATAGAAAGCATTGACAATAAAAAAATCAAGGCTTATCTTACCAGCATGAAATCAGACGCGATGAGAGATGTTGAAAAGAGAAAAGAGGCCTTCCTAAAATACAAAAACCAGTTTACCTACGTCAATTACCACAGCGCTGAATTTCCCGATACCGATTACCAGTTATTGTCGTCTTACCACGCGTTGAAAGCATTTTTGATTTACCGATCAAGCCATGCAACCAACAATGAAAACTTGTCTGGCCACATTAAGTCCTTTATTAGCAATCCTGCATTAAGAGGTTCTCAGGAATACATGGATTTGTTGATCATTATAGGATTGATGTTTCCGCTGGAAAATGGACTTGACACAGATTACACCCAAACCTTCAGCGAGCTTTACAAAGGGAATAGTCAGGTAATATCATCTTTCTTTTCCCTGTACGATGCCCTGCTCAATGATGGCGCAATTAAAGTAATGCCGGAAAATGAACTGCAGTTATCCCGATTACTGGCACCTATCGAATCAGCTGAATTGAAAGCTTATTTCAATACCATCATGGAGGTACATGCCAAGGGCTTTGTCCATCCCGATGCCATTGATGCCGTAAGGGCTTACTATGATGGCCACCAGGGACTCTCACAGGAAAACGAATGTGTAAGGGCAGTGATCAATGGATACATCACACGCTTCCTTCAAAACCTGGAAGTTGAACAGTATGCTGACTACTTTGAAATCAACAAGATCATTGTGGCTTATATTGGTATTTTCTCAAATGAAAAGTTCAATCAGGACATCAAAGAAGCCAGCATGGATTATGTGAAAAAGTGTTTCAAAAAATACACAGACAAAAGAAGCAAAGACTACCAGGACATCAAAAAATTTGTTTCTTCATCCTTTGTGGAAATGGGCTTCCTTACCGACAAGCAGGTGGTGGAGATGTTTAAGACGAAGAGGAAGCCGGCGGCTTCATAAAGTATTTAGTTAGTCTACATAGTTCGCAATCCTATGTTGCAGCGAGGGGTATGGCGGTGATGGTAATATTGGTATGAAGATGCATGTATTCCTGTACAACAAGGGTTACTTAGCATTTATGCCGCTTTAGAGGTAACAATATAGCTTAAGAAATTTTTATATTGGTTAAGAGGAACAGTTCTTGCGGGTCGGAGTATAAAGGGAAACTTAGGATAGCATAATTTTCATCTAATCATTTTAATTCAAATTATTCATTAAAAATTCTAAAATTGGGTGAAAGGGTACTAATAGATACTTCAGCATACCCAGATTCACTTTCAGATATACAAATTCTTTCATAAAATCGATAAAATTTTTTTATGCTAAATGGATTAGAATTGATATCAATATTTTTGTCTGCAAAAAATAAACATGTTTTATTTCTTGTTATCTCGTAATTAATATTATTGATCGCGATAACTTCACAAATATCTACTTCATTATTTTTGTAAAGAGAATCAATTCTCTTAAGAAAAATATCATGTTTTGACATCCAATCTGAATCAAAATTTGAAATTATTAAATCACGATTTAATTTAACAAAAACTTCAGCAATCTTTTTTCTTTCATATGATTTTATTTTACCTTCCCTCAAAATATAATTAAATGCTTTTGAGTAAAATTGATCTTCATTATTTCCTTTCAAAGTATTCTGAAATTTATACAAATATTCGCAACTCCAGTATTTAGATCCTTTATATGCCATTGATGGGACAACTGATTTTTGAATTTCTGTACTATCAATTACATTCTCATGATTTTTAAAATATATCCTAATAATTTTATTCTTGAAATCAATTGTTTTCTCCTCAAAAATGTAAGCATCAGTATTTATTGGTTGCGATAAACAACCGAGAAGAACTAATAGAAATGAGAATGACAGAAGTATATTTAACTTATTCATTTAATCTTGTTGTAAAATTATCTATTGGACTACCATTAGAACATATACTTATTTTAATCCCATTTACATTATTCGTATAATTTAACATCATTCCTTTTCCTGCTAAAATCTTTTTATCCTGATTTAAAAAAATGAATGAACTTGGATCATGTAAATTTACTTCATCGCCTGTAGTCATCATATTATTGAAATTCTCAATATTCGTTCCATGGTATCTTGAGGCGTTACCTGCTAATGGATTACTACTTTCAGCATTTGAATGTTTTTCCCCAAGTAACCAGTGACCTAAAGCTTCATGTATTGAAGTTCTAGCATCAGACTTGTCTTTATTTACATCCTGTCGCGAAGCTCTAATGGCAGTTGCCGTTTGATTTACATAACCTACTCTATCATCAGCAATTGATCCCTCAGATAAATCATTCCATCCTCCCATTTTTTCAACAAATGACTGATTTCCAATAAATGCTAATCCGTCAGTTTGATCAAGTTTGTTTTTATAACCATTAGCAAATCCTTCATTACCAACATAAAGAATTTGAACTTGCATATTAATTTCATTTAAATTTAATATTGATTGAGTATGTTTCGCTATGCTATTAGCTAAATCAACCACACCAGCAGCTCCGCTTTGAAATACTAAATAAAGGATATGATCTTTACCATCAGGATCAATGTATTTTATTGGATTATTTGCAGCATAAACAAAAGGTGAAATCCCTGCATACTTCTCCGCCAGCGGATCCACCCCCAACCAAATCCCCAACGCCGCATCATAATACCTCGCCCCAAAATAAGTCAGTTCGGTTTCTGGATCTGATTCTTTGCCGGTAAACTTATACGGCGCATTCACTTCTTTTCAAACTTTCACTTCGCCTCGCCACGTTTGGCTCGGTTCCTTCACTAAATTGTGACTTCGTGTCACAATTTTACTTCGTAACGTTCAGTCACCAAATGGCAAATATAAAATATATTCATAAGGTTGTCCCGAAAAATCTGTTAAAAATGTGCTGGAGCCGATGTGGTCGGAATGGAAGAAATAGAGCAGGTCGGTACAGGTACCGGCTTCGCAGAGGCATTGTTTGAGGGCTTCGCCGGTTTTGCCTGTGCAGTTCGGTGGTGTGTGTCGCAAACTTCAATCAATATCGCTTTAGAGATATCTATGCCGTCCAATGGCACAACTCATTCGGGTTTGGGATGTTGCTGAAACTTAGGTCAGAGGGTAAGTTATCGAAGGGGTGGGCGGTAATGCTAATAGTGATTTGAAGTTACAAACTTCAAATAGCTCCTTGGGGACTGGGCTTAGTGTTTAAACTTAAAACAGCGGGGGATAATTAAGAGTGACCCACTATGCCTGAGATTATTCATCAAGCAGTGCAGCTGTCAATTCTTCTTGCAATAATGTGAGAATATTTCTAAGAAAGGTGCAGTGATTATAATATTCATTTGAAGTTGCACCTGTCACTGTGAATCAGGGAATTTTCAAATTGCTCTCCGAGTTTGGGAATAGGATGTAAACTTAGGACGGTGCGGAAATTTGATTGTTTGCATTAACAATTTTAAAAGGAACTTTCCAACAATAAATTCATCCTTAGTTTATACCTTTCTACATCATTTGCAGCTGCAGGTTGAAAACACATCTTCTTTAAACAATCCAATTTTGTCTTTTACAGAAACTATACATTTTTTTTGAAAATTGTACTCTACTTGAATGTTATTAGGATCATAGGGTGGTGTAATGAAATCTACATCAAATTTCTGAGGATTATTGTAATGCCAATCGATACTATTGGGAATCGTGTCATACATTTTGCTATCCAATGAATCAATTGAAGTTTGATAGAAATAGATGTTTGTTCCATTGTATTGACCTTTTGCCGTGCAACCAATAGGAATTCCACTTGATTTTTTATGATACGTAATTATAATTAAAGCTGTTGTATCCGTCCACCCATTGTGTTGGCCAACTTCAATTTCTATTCCGCTTAAATCAAACTCAATACTATCAAGAAGGCACTCTAATAAATCTCCATGATCTTTTTGATTACAAGAGATAAATATGAATGTTAATATGCTAATTATTACGAATTTTTGCCCTATTAATTCCATCATAAGTAGTTATTGTTTTATTACCTGGTGCATGTACCTCAAATAAAGTATTGCTGAAACCTTTTTTACTTTTCACCCAAATTCCATTAGCTGCATCACCCACTTTTTTCCCATTTACTGTAAATGGCATTAAACTTAATGGATTTCCTCTTTCATTTTTATAATGTCCACTTGGCACACTTTCATTATAATGTGTGATCGTGCCCGGATGTGAATGAGATTGTTTCACACCAGTAAATCCTCTTTTTGAATAGTCAATTACTAATCCGGGAAGAGTTGAGGTTACTTCTGGTTCATGAGAGGTAGTAACAACAGATATTTTCTCGCCTGATGGCGACAGAATATCTAATTTCCCATACTCCACATCACTCTTGGAAGCAAATTCAAAAAAAGTTTGTGCTTTATCAGCTGAACCTGGTATAATTTGAGCAGAAGTTAAAGTTGTTCCAGACTTATCTTGTTCAATGATATTCTCAGAATTAAAACTACCATTTGCTCCATAAATATAGCTATTTTCAACTTTTCCGTTATTCACAAGCCTAACAACATCAGCTCCCTTTGCGGCTGTTACTTTTATTCTTCCTGTCTTTTTATCGATATCAATAATATCATCTACTTCCATTCCATTTGGGTCAACCATTCTTACAGGATTATTAATTACATAATGGAATGGAGTCAAGTATGGAAACTTCTCTGCCAACGGATCCACCCCCAACCAAATCCCCAGCGCCGCATCATAATACCTCGCCCCAAAATAAGTCAGCTCGGTTTCGGGATCTGATTCTTTGCCGGTAAACTTGTATGGAGTCTCGTATGGACCAACTTTTTGATTAACGAGTATCTCCCCGTATGGCAAATATAAAATGAATTCATAAGGTTGTCCCGAAAAATCTGTTAAAAATGTGCTGGAGCCGATGTGGTCGGAATGGAAGAAATAGAGCAGGTCGGTACAAGTACCGGCTTCACAGAGGCATTGTTTGAGGGCCTCGCCGGTTTTGCCTGTGCAGTTAGGGGGTGTGGGTGCGGGATTGGCCCAAATGAGGGCATCGATTTCCAATTCGCCTACTATGTATTGTATATCAGCTAGTTGGCGGGCGGGGAGGGTGGGTGACAATTCGCCTTGGAGGGGGATCACATTAAACGATATAGACTATTTAAGTCTATATCGTTTATATGCAGTAGTATCATTAAAAATAAAATACCGGGGATTTAGACTATTTGTCTCAAAATTTTCAAACTGGGTGTGAAATTTTGTTCTATCCCCTTCTATCCAGCCTAACTGCCCATCACTTTCCTCTAACAAAATACTTCTACTTTGTTCCTTCATCATAGTAGATAGTTGCCAAATTTCATAAGCCGAACACCAAGTCATCAATAGGGTGTCCATAGGTAGATCAGATTTAGGGATAATTAACTTTTTATTTGAAAGGTTTTCAGTTTTGTTTACTATATCTTGATACCAATTTAACCGATTTGTGTATAATGGTGAGGCTATTACTATCCTACTAAATGCAATCAAAATAAAACCAACTATCACGAAGGCTGATAAACGCATATCTAATGTTTTGAGCGGCCCCATTCCAATGGCATAGGCTATGAAAAATGCTGGTACCTGATATAGGTTTTCCATATAAAATGCCTCACCTCCTTGGGTAAAGTTTACGTTGATCAAAACGATCATACCTAAAACACCAGAAGCCAGTAAAAATAATTGAATATATTGTTTGTGTTTTAAATACCATCCTATCAGAAAAACAAAGCTAAGAGGCAATAAAAATAAACCGCCAGGAATGTGGGACATCATTTGTTTGGTAGACGTCAAATTTAAAAAGTTAGGCAAGTTTTGCCAAAATGTTTCCATCCCTGCAGAAGCCCCTGTTTCGTAGGGAGTTTTTATAAAAATCAATCTTAGGAGCCACAATGAACTATAGCTTATTAAATACTTACCATATTGTGCTCTTGTTTCCTTTTTCGAAAAAAATTGAAATCCTAATACTCCAACCATGGCTATGCTATTGAGAGGGTGAAAAAAGACCCCTATAAAGAAAAAAACAGGAAGGAAAAATTCTAACAAATTAGTCTGTTTAAAACTTTCTATTTTTCTTTCAATTAATGCCATGGTAAGGATTGTGAATGCCAAAGCTGGTGAAAGTTCAGAAGCTATCCAGAAAAATGTATGACCCGTTATAAGACATTGGGATAAAATAAGTACAAAGAGCCATTGATAGCTTTGAATTTTATATAAAATATATCCTATGCTGATATAATACAATACAAATCCAATAGAAAACAAAATTGAAACACTTTTTAGTGAGAGTCCCATCAAAACACCACCCAAAGCGGGTAGCTGCGGAAATAATCCTCCAATTCGCAAATGATTTACGCTAAAAAAAGAAGATTTTACTAAATGAAAAACATAAAATGAATTATCAATAAAAACAGATCTTTCTAACCAAAAATAAATGGATAAAAAGACTAAAACCAAGAAGTATGCGATTATAATTCGATTTAATAATTTCATTGGTCTGAAGTTATGGAACAATTATGTTATGAGTAACTACATTTGTTTCTGTAATAAGACTTACAAAATATAAGCCCGAACTAAAAATAAATATAGGGTAATCTACGAAGGCGAATTCTGAAGAAAAAGAGGCAATTTGTTGTCCTGTAATATTCGACACCACAATTAATCCAGGATTATTAGAATTTGCAAAAAACACATCATTTTCAATTGGATTTGGAGCTAAACTAAAATTTATCTTTGACCTATGAATTAGTTTTGATTGATCAGAAGCTATCGAACATGGGTCTACATACTCAGCTATTCTTTCAACTATAGATGTGTCACCAAGATAACTAATATCAAGATCAATTAAATTCAAGTTTGCGCCAAAAGTGTCTCTCTCTCTTGCTTCAAAAAGTAATTGTATCTTATTATCAATTGAGTCAATTTCAATATCATTTATTTCCCCGCTTAAAGCTCTTACCAACACTTCATTTACTCTATATGGATTGATCGGTTGAATATCTATTAAATATAAATTTTCAGTCGAATCTATGCAGTCAATTAAAACTTCAAATTTTGGATTACGGCTATCACATTTTGGACTGTATTCACAGCAGTCAGTTAATAAAGTATTAATTTCAAATGATTTCGATTTAGAGCCAAGATCTGAAGCTGGAAATCGATTATTGTCAATTCTTAGAGTAACAGTATATTTCCCTTCATATTTCGGCTTAAATGTAATTATGTTTCCTATCTGGTATTTCTCCCAATTTCCAGATTCGTGCTGGAAATGCCATGAATATTTACTTGTACAATCTGCAGGAACAGATAAAATTATTACCTTATTTTGTTTGTATTTGTATTTAAATACTTTTGGTATAATTGATACAATATCAGGTGGTCCACATTTTTTACATTGGTCAGTTGTTAAACAAGTAATTTGATAACTAGGATTTGATACTGCAGGATTTAGCATATTAACTACCGTTGATTTAAAAATTGAATCATTGTTAATTCGATAAAAATTACTTCCGCTACAAGGTTCTCTAGTTGGCAATTTTCCTGGAATAGGAATGTTAATTTTCTGAGAATTATAATATCCAATACTATAGTTGCAAAAATACCTATTAAACAATTCAATTTTGCATGTCTCATTCAAACTTGCAAACCAATTTGCATCATCATACCCCCAAGTATGACCAAAATCTGGATCTGGTGTTTCAGAAAACATAGTATCTACACAAGCATGTCCTAAATCAAAATATAATGAAATTGGCATGTTTTCATAAACACAACCATTTGGCCCTATTCCTGATTGATCAAATGCTAAAAATTTCTCTAAAATACAAACATCAATGAGCGCTTTTCCTTCAACGTTAGCACATGCTTCTGAATCATAAATACTGTTAATATCGAGAGGGTTGTCACATCCTAAATAATCAACAAATGACTGATCTGTATACTCATTAAACCAAACTGGAAATATATTGTAATCAAAAAAATGATGTTTTACTCCATTTTCTTCCTTATAATATTTTGATCCTAAACCATCATTGTGAAATAAAGGCTCAGCAGTCAACAAAATATCTCCAATATTACAATCATCTGCATATTCCCTAATTTTATCAAGCAATACTTGTAACTGAGGATATTCTTGATTGCGCTCTCTTTGACACATTTTTCCAATTTGCCCCAAATGGAATGAGTTAATCCCACAGTCCATATAAACTGTTGCATTGTGATATATCCACATTGATGTTTCAAAATTAGTTATATCAGGACAAGTGTAAAAAAAATCACCTGGGACTGTCAAATTACCATCAGGATCTAGAATATATCTTATCCTATCAAAATTAAAATTCAAGTCATTTCTAGCTATGAGCGGAATATCTGCAAACCCATCACCATCACTATCAACACAATAATAATCAACATCAAATCCATCTTCAAACATATACTGCTCTATAACACATTGTGGAATTCTTACATATTCCACTAATTCCTTTCCTAACCAAGTATCATCGTCTAAATATTCAAAGATACTTGCTTGGACAAAAGGTCTTCTTAAATTATTACAATCATAAGCTTTGTTAATATCACAAACCATTTGTCTTACACTATTCAAATATGTCTTTGTTGTGCTTGTTGGATCCATCTCATCGTTGTATCCCCAAATACCGGCTGCTTGTGTGATCAGTCCAGCATTTGATTCAACTAAAAATTTGATATCATCACAATAGTTTGCAAGTGAATTTGCACCAGTATCATAATCAAATGGGTTTTCCCATAATCCGTGAACCAAAAAATTCATTTGAACAGCACTTGAAAGAATTCTCTCAATTGAATTAAAACAAGTTGTTTCGACATAGGCACTTCCGACTGGTTCACACCCCTCCGCGCTAATCACTCCACTGTCTATTAAACATTGAGAAGGTTCACATTCTATTGGATTTTGATTGCAACATTGGGAAAAGGATACATTATTAAAAAATAAAATTAAAGAAAGACAGGTAAAAAATAATTTCATGGTATTTACGGTTAAAATTGAAGAAAATAGTAATTTTATTCAAAATTAAATAATATTTTAATAAAATAAAATTTTAAACTTGAATATTCAGAGCAAAATAAATTTCGTCATTCCATTGTTTAACGAAGAAGCCGTTTTTGAACAGCTGATTCAACGACTTATAAATGTATTGGAATCTTCTAAACTATCCATTCAGATAATTCTTGTTGACGATGGCAGCATCGATGCAACCCCTGATTTGATGAAAAACCTTGCTCAAAACGACAGTAGATTCACAGCTGTCATACTCTCCAGAAACTTCGGTCACCAAATCGCTTTAACAGCCGGCCTGGCTCAAGTAACTGCTTCGGAAGCTGTAATGGTTCTGGACGGCGATTTGCAGGATCCACCGGAATTGATTGATCAATTTTATGCTAAACTGAAAGAGGGTTATGATGTGGTGTATGCCATAAGACAGACAAGAAAAGAAGTATGGTGGAAGCAGTGGGCTTATGCAGGTTTTTACCGGCTCCAGTCGAAACTTACCAATATTGCCATACCCATAGATAGTGGAGATTTTTGCATTATGAGCAGACAAGTTGTGGATCATCTAAACTCAATGCCGGAAGAAAGTCGTTATATCCGGGGCATGAGGAGTTGGATTGGATTTAAACAAACCGGCATTGCCTACCACAGAGATGCAAGGGCAGACGGTGATACCAAATACCCTATTTCAAAATTAATGAAGTTGGCATTCAATGGCGTATTCAATTTTAGCGAGGCTCCAATTCAATTCATCACCTTTCTCGGTGGTGTAACAATCCTGATATCTGGTGCTTATCTCGGCTGGATTCTATTTGAAAAAATTGTTTTTGATACAGCACCCAAAGGGTTTACTGCCATCATCTTCCTCATCACTCTCTTTGGAGGTGCACAAATGATGGCTATAGGATTATTGGGTGAATATGTATTGCGAATCTTCTTCCAATCCAAAGGCAGACCTTTGTACATCGTAAAAGAAATTGTGAACAAATAAGACAGCTGCTATCTACTCAAATTTCACCTGCTTTACCATTTCCTGGTCCCCTCTTTTGATGAGCAGGTTGGCCGTATCGCCTTGTTTAAAGGAAGCAAGGGCTTTCATGTAAGACATCATGTCAGCTACTTCAATGTCATTCATCTTAAGTACGATATCTCCTTTCAAAAGGTCGGCTTTGTGAGCTGGCTTTCCCTCTCTGACCCCATCTATGCGCATTCCCTTACCATCATACAGGTAATCCGGAATCACACCGAGAGAAACCGTAAATCGGGGGGCATCATTGGACTCATCTTTGGTTTTGGTGAAGGTTATTCTTCCTTTGGCATTCAGACCTTCAATAATTCTGTAGACATAGGCTGACACATCTCTCATTCCTGAAAAGTTTAAGAGGTGAATGTCATCACTGGGCTTGTGGTAATCTTCGTGCTGCCCTGTGAAAAATGCCAAAACCGGCAAATTCTGGAGATAAAACGACGTGTGATCCGATGGGCCCACACCCGAGGCGGATAACTTCAATTTGAGACCACTCTTATTTGCCGCTGATAAAACTTCTTCAAAAGCAGGTGAGGTACCCGTGCCATTGACCGCCAATTGGCGCTCTGGGTTGAGTCTGCCCACCATGTCCATATTGATCATATAGTTCATGTCTGTCAACTGCAAGGTTGGGTGATTCACAAAATAATTGGATCCCCATAGCCCTTTCTCTTCTCCGGAGAAGGCAATAAATAGGTAGTTGTTGTTTTTTAACTTGCTCTTTTTAAGTGTTTCTGCCAGGTAGATCATCATGGCAACCCCACTGGCATTGTCATCGGCCCCATTATGAATGGCAGGCGCACCTGTGTAAAGAGAACCCTCCTTGCCATAACCAAGGTGGTCAAAATGGGCTCCAATCACCACCGTTTGTTTGGCCTTATTATCTAAAAAGCCTATGACATTTTTTCCATTGATCACCGGATCATCAGCAGCGGCCTCCGTAGCATGGGGATTGGCTTTGATTTTGCGTGAAAAAGGCTGATAAAATCCGTCTGTTCCAGCTGGTTTGAGTCCTACCTCCTTGAATCTGCTTTGAATGTAGGCCGCCGCTTTAGATTCACCCGGAGTGCCTATTTCACGTCCTTCCATCTCATCGGCCGCCAGAAAACCAATGTCAATGGTAATTTGCTGAACCGGATCCTCACCCGGAATGTCAAGTTTTCGGGAACAGGAAACCAGAAATAGAAAAGCAATAGTAGATAACAACAACCTTTGTTTCATGAAATTGGATTTTGCACAAAAGTAATAAATTCGGGTAAAGACAGGAAAACAGACTGTCATATTAGACAAAATGACACTATGACTGAAATATTAGCAGGTAAAAACCTGGTAATACTGACAGCTTTTCATGAAAAAGATCAAAAACAGAAGAAAAAGTGGCATGGCACAGCGATTGATAACAATAATGAAACATAAAAACTAAAACAAATACAATGGGAAAAATTATAGGTATTGACCTGGGAACTACCAACTCTTGTGTTGCTGTAATGGAGGGGAATGACCCGGTAGTAATACCCAATGAGGAAGGAAGAAGAACTACACCCTCTGTGGTGGCATTTCTTGATAATGGTGAACGTAAGGTAGGTGATCCGGCCAAAAGGCAGGCTATTACCAATCCCAGAAGGACGGTAGCATCCATCAAAAGGTTTATGGGTAACCGATTCTCAGAAGTGGGTAAGGAAGCCGGTAGGGTAGCTTACAAAGTAGATAAGGGCGACAATGACACTCCAAGAGTAGACATTGATGGCAGACAATACACGCCGCAGGAAATTTCGGCGATGGTTTTACAAAAAATGAAAAAGACCGCTGAAGACTTTTTGGGTCAGGCAGTAACAGAAGCTGTCATCACAGTACCTGCTTATTTTAATGACTCACAGAGACAAGCTACCAAAGAAGCAGGAGAAATTGCCGGCTTAAAAGTGTTAAGGATCATCAATGAACCCACAGCTGCTGCCCTTGCCTACGGACTAGATAAAAAACACCACGATTCTACCATTGCCGTATATGACTTGGGTGGAGGAACCTTTGATATTTCCATTCTGGAATTGGGAGAAGGTGTTTTTGAAGTAAAATCAACCAATGGTGATACCCACCTGGGAGGTGATGATTTTGACCAGGTAATCATTGACTGGTTGGCAGAAAGTTTCAAATCCCAGGAAAATATCGACCTGAGAAAAGACCCAATGGCCTTACAGCGCTTGAAAGAAGCAGCTGAAAAAGCAAAAGTAGAGCTTTCATCATCTGCAGAAACCGAGGTAAACCTACCTTATGTGACCGCAGTAGACGGTGTACCTAAACACTTAGTGGTAAAATTGACAAGAGCCAAATTTGAGCAATTGGCAGATGACCTGGTTCAAAGAACCCTGAAACCATGTGCAGATGCTTTAAAAGACGCAGGTCTGGATAAAAGTGACATCGATGAGGTAATTCTGGTAGGAGGATCTACCCGTATTCCTAAGATCCAGGAAGCGGTGGAAGCCTTTTTCGGCAAAAAACCCAACAAATCAGTAAATCCTGATGAGGTAGTAGCCGTAGGAGCAGCCATCCAGGGTGGGGTATTGAGCGGTGATGTAAAAGATGTTTTACTGCTCGATGTTACGCCACTTTCAATGGGTATAGAAGTGATGGGCGGTATGTATGACGTGGTAATAGAGTCCAATTCTACCATTCCCACCAAAAAATCAAAGGTTTACAGTACCGCGGCAGATAGCCAGCCAAGCGTAGAAATTCACATTTTACAGGGTGAAAGACCCATGGCAAGAGACAACAGAGCAATCGGAAGGTTTATTTTGGATGGCATACCCCCGGCACCGAGGGGGGTACCTCAGATCGAAGTGTCATTTGACATCGACGCCAACGGTATATTGAGTGTATCTGCCATGGA
>JAGNSQ010000175.1 GCA_017987975.1 Saprospiraceae bacterium | reverse complement strand
TGCCAAAGGGCAAGATAGAAGAAGGAGAAACAAAAAAAGAAGCCGCTATCAGAGAAGTCATTGAAGAAACCGGTTTGAAAGAAGTAGAAATAGTGGAAAAGCTGGCTGTAACAAAACATACTTTTCGCAACAGGCTGGGCAAACGAATCATTAAAAAGTCGCACTGGTACTTGATGGTCTCCAAAAAACAAGAACTCATACCCCAAACTTCTGAAGACATTGAACAGGCTGTTTGGCTGACCATTGAAACGTTCAGAAAAGATTGCCATCCGGTTTATGCCAATATCCTGGATGTGATTGATGCATTGGACGACAGCCATTAACGGTTTTAACTTTTCTTTAAATTTTAACCGTTAAACGATTGTTCCATGCGCTGGTCAAACCTGCATTATTTTAAAAATCAAATTTGCAATATGAAGACAACTATTTTAACATTTACAGCACTGGTGTTCCTTTCTACAGGATTACTGGCTCAAGGTAGCCCTGGTATCGATTCCACCGGCTTGCCAGGCGATCAGTTTAGCCTTCAGGGCGCTTTGCAGCTTTTTAAAGAAGCCGCTTCACCCGAAGCATTCGAAGCCGCCCTCAATAATGAAAACAACCATGTCAACAATCTCGACCTCAATGAAGACGGGGATATAGACTACATCCGGGTTGAAGATAAGATGGAAAAAGATATCCATGTTTTTATTCTCCAGGCTACCCTGGGTGATAAAGACGTTCAGGATATTGCCACCATCGAAATTGAAAAGACTGGTAAAGATGAAGCCATGCTTCAAATTATAGGCGACGAAGATATTTACGGGGAAGAGGTCATTGTAGAACCCACAGAACAGCCGGAAGAGAAGTCAAGTGGTCGCGGACCTTCAGTAGAGGTAGATGACAACCTCGCTGTCTTTGTCAATGTTTGGGTCTGGCCATCAGTAAGATTTGTTTATGCTCCGTTATATCGCCCATGGGTGAGTCCTTTCCGATGGAGGGTTTATCCAGCTGGATGGAGACCCTGGAGGCCACTAGGATGGAGGGTGTTTCATCCGTTTCATGTTGGATTTCACAGGCACTATGCTGTTGTACATACGCACAGAACCATCCATGCCCGTGCGGTCTACAAACCCCATCGCACCACATCGGTAACGGTTAAAACCAGGCATTCTGCCAAAGTTGGCAACTACCGAGTGACAAAAACCAAAACCACCCACACAGGACCAAGGGGCAATACCACCACCCGAAAAACGACCACCGTTAAAAAGAATGGCAAAATGCAGGGCCGATCGACTTCGGTAAGAAAAGGTAAAAACTAAAATAAAAAAGGGGAAGTAAAGCTTCCCCTTTTTTATTTTTCCTTTTTAGTTTTTCAGGGTACTCCATAGTTTCCAAATCACAAATGCAGATATTAAAAATACGCCAAAACAGACCAGTGCAGTTGCCATCTGGCCATATATCAGATAGCCCAGTCCAAAGAGCAGTCCATAGATCATAAAACATCCAACGATCATGGCTAAAATTTGGTTGGCCAGTTTTCCGGAGCCCATTTGTTGGCTTGTCAAAGCCCCTGTCTGTATTGCTTTCTCTATGATAGGCGACCAGCCTTGCCCCATAGGTCTGATCTTGGCTACAAATGAAACCAATACAGCTTCCTGGGTCGGCTTTGAAAACAAGGCAACCATAATCCAGCACACATTGGTTACCACCACGCTGATCAACAATTTTTCATAAAATACAAGGTCAGCAGCGAAGTCCAGTTGAAGGGCCAGAGCCACTAAAAAAGATACTACCATAGCGGTAATTTCACTTATGGCATTGACCCTCCACCAAAACCACCTTAGGATAAAGAGGAGGCCGGTTCCGGCTCCAATTTGTAAGATGATGTCAAAACTTTGTTTGGCATTTTCCATCAATAGTGCAGCCCCGGCACCTAAAATCATGAGCACTACAGTTGAGACCTGGCCCACTCTTACCAGTGTTTTCTGCTCAGCATTGGGCTTGTAAAACCGGTGATACAAATCGTTTACTATGTAAGAGCTTCCCCAATTTAAATGGGTACTCAGGGTACTCATCAATGCGGCTATCAATGCTGCTATGACCATGCCCAAAAGGCCTGATGGCAGAAAGGATAACATAGCAGGGAAAGCAAGGTCGTCTTTTATAAACTGCGGATTGAGGCCTGGAAATTTTGCGGCTATGTCGCTGACATTGGGAAATACTACTAAGGATGCCAAAGCAATCAGAATCCATGGCCACGGCCTGAGTGCGTAGTGCGCAATGTTGAATAGCAGGGTAGCGGTCACCGCATTGGTCTCATCTTTGGCGGAGAGCATTCGTTGGGCAACATAACCTCCGCCTCCTGGCTCTGCCCCCGGATACCAGGTGCTCCACCACTGCACTGCTATGGGAATGATAAACAAACTTATCAACATGTCTTTGTTGTCAAACGAAGGAATGAGGTCCATTTTACTTCTTACAACCTCATGTGAAAACAACTTGGTTAATCCACCGATCTCTGGCATGTTGACAATATAAATACATGCCCACACCATGCCAATCATGGCAATGATAAATTGAAAAAAATCGGTGTAAAGTACTCCTCTTAAACCTCCAAAAGAAGAGTAAACGACGGTAATGACAGATACGATCAGTACCGTTTCTATGGCACTCAGGCCTAATAAAATACCAGCAATCTTTATGCCAGCCAGCATAACGGTACCCATGATGAGCACATTAAAAACCACACCCAGGTAAAAGGCCCTGAAAGCTCTCAAAATTCTGGCTTCTGCCCCACTGTACCTCATTTCATAAAATTCCAAATCGGTAGTGATTTCTGACCTTCGCCATAAACGGGCATATACAAAAACAGTGAGCATGCCGGTCAACAAAAATGCCCACCAGGCCCAGTTGCCAGCCACCCCGTTGACCCGAACGATGTCTGTGACCAGGTTGGGTGTGTCTGCAGAAAAGGTGGTAGCCACCATTGAAATACCCAAAAGCCACCATGGCATTTTTCGGCCAGATAGAAAAAACTCTTCGCTGTTCTTTCCGGATTTTTTCACCACTGAAAGTCCAATGATCAAAGTGATGGTGAAAAATAGGGCAATAATAAGCCAGTCGCTATTGGTTAAGTGCATGGTTTTGATGTTTGGGTAAAAATAGTTATTTGATCTGTTTTGTAGGGATATTTTATTTTTTGTGTTATTTCAGACGAATTTCATCAATAAAAACCCACGGCACATTGCCCTCTCCCGGCAAGCCTTGTGGTATGGGAAGGGTGTTGTAAATTTTAATATGGAGGTTTTTTGCAGTAAAAGGCTGCATAACCAGATAGCTGTTCTGATGATTGCCTGTCCGCGACAAGATTCGATGGTTGATATTTTCATTGTTTTCTACTACCAGCTCTATCAGTTGAATGCTTGGTGCATGAATCCACTGGTTGTGATTGTGATAAAAACCGATGATCAGGGTGTCGATCTGAACCGGCTCCGGCAAAGATAATTGGAAACTCAGTTCTGTCTTATTAAAGCCCAGCCAACCATTTTTATGTGACGTAACATCCCCTTTAAGCCCATCTACCAGGGTTACCGGGCCGAAAGCTGTATAACGGTCATCCGGGGCAACCTCTACCTCAATCTTGCTGCCGGCGGCCTTGTGCCATTGAAAATCAAGACTGAGACTATCTTTTGTGAAACTTCCCTCTTTAACGAGTGAAGTGATGGTACACGTTTCCTTAATGCGGATGTTGTTTTGCAACGGAGCCAATAAATTCCCGTTTTTATAAGTTTGCGGCATTAATGTTCCTCCTTTGCTTGCTATTTCCAGACCTATTGATTTTCCATCTCCTTCTGTGATCTGATAATACAACTCATAACGTTTATCAGCAGCATTCAGCCCCATCGATTGCCAATATGGAAAATGGGTATTGAGTCGCTCTAAAAAATGAGAAAGGTTCTTCTTATCCAAATAGGTCCACCCATTTTCAGCAATGGCCAGCATTCGGGGTAGCACCTGGTACCACACTCTTTGCTCATTGGGCAGGTATTCAGTCCAAACATTGCCTTGCGTGCCTAAAATATGATGATGCAGGCTGCTATCCAAATCCGATGGCACAGGATTGTAGCTGTAGACTTTCTCAAGGGGTAAATAGCCTCCAATTGATAAGGGTTCATTAGCGGAATTGGACTGGTAATAGTCGAGGTAACAATGATCGGTAGGTGTCATTATTACATCGTGCCCTTGTCGGGCTGCAGCAATTCCGCCTTCAATGCCCCTCCAACTCATTACCGTTGCATTGGGTGCAAGGCCTCCTTCCAGGATTTCATCCCAACCTATGATCTTTTTGCCCTTTGCATTGATATACTTCTCCATCCTTTTGATAAAATAGCTTTGTAAGCCATGCTCATCCTTTAAATCAAGTGTACGTATGAGTTCCTGGCATAACGAATTTGTTTGCCATTGTTTTTTCGGACATTCGTCGCCACCAATGTGAATATATGACGATGGAAAAAGTGGTAAGATTTCGTCCACTACATCTTCGAGGAATTGAAAGGTAATCTCTGAGGGGCAAAAAACATCTTCAAAAACACCCCATTCCCCAACTACCTCTCTGTATTCATTGGTACATCCCAATTCAGGGTAAGCGGCAACAGCGGCACTGGCATGCCCTGGCATCTCTATCTCAGGAATCACTTCAATGCCCAGTGCCGATGCAAAGGAAACTACTTCTTTGACTTCCTCTTGTGTATAAAAGCCCCCATATTTTTTTTCACTAAACTTTTTATTCATTTGTCCTGCATGACCAATAAGGGTTTTGTTGCGCCAGGCGGCAACTTTCTGAAGTAGGGGATATTTTTTGATCTCTATTCTCCAACCCTGGTCATCGGTAAGGTGCCAATGAAAGGTATTCATTTTATACCTCGACATCATACGGAGGTACTTTTTGATGAAAGGCACCGGAAAAAAATGCCTGCTTACATCCAGGTGCATCCCTCTGTAGGGGAACCGGGGCTGGTCACTGACCGTTGCCGCCTGCAGCATCAGTACATTGGCCTGAAGGATTGTCATTTGATTCAGGGTCTGTATGCCATACACAGCACCTTTGTAATCTCCTGCTTTCAGTAAAATAGACCGATTTGCGATGTCTATGCTATAAGACTCGCTGCCCATCAAAGTATCTTTCAAAATTTCCAGGGAATACTCAGCCTTTGCGCCAGGGTTCAAAGTAAGAGGTAGTAAGGTGCGTATCAGTTGATTTAATTGAGGCCAGACCTTTTGATCCGATACGCCAATATTTTTCACAGGTATTGAATATCCCAACCACTGCAATTGCTGTGGCAATGGGATAATGCCCGGTGGGTTGGCTTTTTCCTGCGAAATGGCTGTATTTGTGAGTGCGCAACTAAGAAGTACAATCAGGCTAAAATATTTCATTCTTACACATTTGTGACAACAATGTAAGAAGTTTCGGAAGGATTCAAAAAATTAGCTTTTTGATGGAATTGTAATTGTTTGATAGTCAGAAAAATGAAGTAAAACTGTCGGCTGAATACATATTCTAAAATAATAAATACAAAAAATTCAAATATTCCATACACTATGTATGCGTATTTTGCGTTCCAATTTAAACAAACCAAAACCAAATATGCCAATCCTCAGGTTCGGAGTTGCTTTCATTTTATTTTTTTCCGCCTGTACTTTTACGGATAATGATAGTT
>JAGNSQ010000059.1 GCA_017987975.1 Saprospiraceae bacterium | reverse complement strand
GGAAAACGACTTTATGGGTGGACCCTTTTTTAACTACACCCTGTTAGATGCAGCTACCAATGAAATCATCATGATTGATGCCTTTGTTTTTGCTCCGGGCAAAGAAAAGAGAGACTACATGCAACAGCTGGATCACATTGTAAAAACAGCCAGATTGGTTGCCTCAAAACCGGTCGGGAAGTAATTAGTTTCTGTTGAACCTTTTTATTATTGCTACCAAAACCAGAAAGGAGAGTAGGGCAATTGCTTCTAATTGTAACAGGTAATATGGCCATGTCCACAACATAGACAATGCAGTATCTTCTGTGGGTTTGCCTCGTAGGTACCAATAATTGCTGTCAAGGCCAAGGTTGATAAAATACATACCCAGTGCCATGGCATTGAACAACAGCCATGACTGAAAGGCCAATTTATAGGTGGGCAACCACTTTAAAACAATCCATCCAAACAAAGTTACAAAGGTGAGCCCAAAATGAACGGTCCAGTAGCGGATGCTTTCATAATGCGGAAAGGTCTCGGTAACGGTAGGCGTAATCAGCGATTGGGTAGTACCTATGATGATCCAAAATGAAAAAACCGAAAACCAAAACCGACTTCCTGATCCTACGGCCACCCACATGAGCAGAGGTAACATATTGCACAAATGGAAGGGCAAATCATCTTTGATATCAAACATGCCGTAATGCAGGCGGATAAAGGGTTTAGCCAGTTGTAGTAGGGTAATAAAGCCCAGAAACCAGGTAATTGGGCGGTGGTATTGCTGCGGGTCTGCCTTCTTTCGGCATTGGTAAATGAGGAAGAAGCCAACAAGAGTGTAGGCCAAAAACAAGAGCCAATGTTCAATACCGAAAGGGGCAAAGTCATGCCTGTCGAGGAAAAAAGCGTTCATCTGTTTATTTGATGTAAAAGTATTGGGTTTGTTCAAAAATTTCAAGACCTACGCCTAATAATTCACATTATTTTTTAAAAATCAGGTTATTCACCTATCATTTTCTAAATTTGATCTATGGCCAAACTGATTTCCATAGATCGAAAAGGAGATGTAACCACTTTAAACGACATTGGTTTCAGACTCATTCTCATTCCTTTTTTTGGCATCGCCATCGCCGCTTTTGTGGGCCTGGTTGATCACAGCACCTATAGCCTTACCCAGCTCAAACTAGCCTATCTGTTCACCATTTTTATTTCATTTGTCATCTGGCATGGCAACCGTTACCTGCTTTTTTTCCTGAGAGCCTATTTTAACTGGTTTGAACACCCGGTCCGAAAAATTATGGTTCTCTTTTTTTCTATTGTTAATTTTACCATCGTTGCTTCGGTGCTATTACATTATGTCTATTTTCAACTATTCGAGCAGGGCGAAGTAGATTGGCAAAAGGTACAGACGTCTACCCTCATCATCGTTATTGCCGTTTTGTTTATCGCCCATGTGTATGAAACCGCCTTCACGGTAAAGGAAGCGGAAGGGGAGCGGGTAAAAAGAGCCGAAACCGAGCAAGCCAAGGCAGAAGCGGAGTTGAATGCCCTGAAATCGCAGATTGACCCCCACTTTATTTTTAATTCGCTCAATACGCTTTCCCACCTCATCAATGAGCAACCTTCCAGAGCTTCTGAGTTCAATGACAACCTTGCTCTTGTTTACAGATACATTCTCAATCAGCGTAATTCCAATCTGGTGGTGCTCGACGATGAGCTACAGTTTTTAAACGCCTACTTTTCACTCATCCGCATCCGACACGGCTCGGCAGTGGAGTTGGAAATCAATGATAAAATGGGACTCCGGTATTCGCGCTTATTGCCGCCCATTTCTATCCAGCAGCTGGTAGAAAATGCCATCAAACACAATGAGTTTTCAGATTCCGCACCCTTAAAAATAAAGGTTGAGGTGGATGAAAAGAGCCTGAAAGTCTGCAACAATAAAGTCATTAAAAAAACAGGCGTTCCCTCATCACAAACCGGATTGACCAATTTGGACAACCGATACCAGTTAATTGCGGGAAAGGGAATCATCATAGATACAAATGAAGCCGTTTTTTCCGTAGTATTGCCCTTATTAGAATGGTAGCCATGATCAATTGTGTAATTCTGGAAGATGAAAAACCCGCTGCGGCCAGGTTGGCACTTATGTTGACTGAAAGTAAACATGCCATCAATCTGTTGACCACCTTACACAGCCTGGAAGAAGCAGTGACCTGGATGAAAAACCATGCGAGTCCGGATCTATTGTTGATGGACATCAATTTGACAGATGGCCTCTCTTTTGAACTTTTTGATCAGGTAAAGGTGCCATGTCCGGTGATTTTTACTACGGCCCATGATGAATATTGGATGCAGGCTTTTGAAAACAATGGCATCGATTATTTATTAAAGCCCATCACCCTCGACAAGCTGGATGCGGCGCTGGATAAGCTGGAACAACTCAAGTTGCATTTTGTCAACCAACCCAAAATGATAGCCCAGCTGGCCATGCCCAAAGAAAATCAGTTTAAAAGGCGGTTTTTGGTAAAAAAAGGAAGCGAGTTGCTTTCGCTGCCGGTGGAACAAATCGCCTATTTTTACTCCTCCAATAAGTTGGTCTGTCTGGTCAATAAGGATGGCCACAAATTTGTAATGGACCCCTCGCTTTCGGAAATCGAAAAAAACCTGGATCCTGATCTATTTTTTAGGTTAAACCGGCAGGTACTGGCTTCCAGGCAGGCCATAGCAAAGGTAAAGGCTTATGCCAAAAGTAAGTTGATGATAGAGCGCAATCCCACCTTCCAGGAAGACATTGTGGTGAGTCAGGAAAATCTGTCTTCTTTCAAAGAATGGATGGACAATTGAGTTAAATTACCATTAATTGCTGTTTTATGGCATTTTTTTGATTTACCTTTCGTTTAAGAGGTATCTGAGGGTATCGTAATTTTTAGAAAAGATGAAAAAAGACACATTTATCACAGGCTTGTTTTCCGGCATTTTGCTCTCGGCAGTATTGGGAGTAGGCATTGCCTATACCGCACCCGATGCCATGCCGCCTCTCAATGAGCTGCCTCAACTGGTGCGACCACCCAGATTGAAAGAAAATGTCAGTTTTGCCGGAGAAACCCTGCCCATGAACATCGATACCCGCGAAAGAATGGAAAAAGAGCTGTTGGTCAATTCTTATTACCACACCAGCACCATCCTGGCCATTAAAAATGCACCTCGTTTTTTTCCCATGATCGAAAAAATTTTAAAGGAAGAAGGAGTGCCAGATGATTTTAAATACCTGGCGGTAGCAGAAAGCAACTTGTCGAACGGTTCATCAGGTGCGGGGGCCAAGGGTTTATGGCAGTTTTTAAAGGGTACCGCCGGCGATTTTGGTCTGGAGGTCAATACCGAGGTGGAAGAACGGTTTCACTACGAAAAATCAACAAGAGCCGCAGCCCGTTTCATCAAACACTTGTACCAGAGAACCGGTTCCTGGGTCAATGCAGCGGCAGCCTACAACATGGGACTGGCCAATCTCAACAAAGCGCTGGATGCACAGTCGGAAAAATCATTTTTTGACCTCAATGTCAATGACGAAACCTCCCGTTATATTTTTAGAATTGTGGCGCTGAAAGAAATTTTACTCAAGCCCCAGGCTTTTGGTTTTTATGTCGATGAAGACCAAAAGTATGCCCCATTTAAGGGACTCAAAGAAGTAACCATCACCACCCCAATAGCCAGTTTGAGCGACTTGGCCCACCAATATGGACTTACCTATCGTATGCTCAAATACTATAATCCGTGGTTGATAGATGCAAAGTTGACGGCAAAAGATAAAAAGTATACCATCCTCGTTCCGGAATAGACTACCACAAACCGGCAGGAATAGGAGGACCTGCCTCCGGAATGGCTGTTTTTTTAGCCCCAAACATGTAGTACACAGAAAGCTGGTGGATGATGTACCAGTCATTGTTTTCAGCATTGCCGCGCTGAATGCCCGCCACAGCCGGTGGATTGTCGATGTTCCATTCTACTTCTCTGTAAGCGAGTTGAGCCGCTAGATCCGATGAGTATTTTTTGATTCCATTCAGATCGTAATAATTACCACTCACGTCATCCAGGTAATCGGTATACGTTTTTCGCGGTGAAATTTCTGCCCTGATTTTAAGGAAGGGCCATGGGGTATATTCAATACCCAAGCCAAAGGGATATGAAATATCCACCAAACTATATGCATTCAAACCGGAAAGAGGCATGCCCTGGCCTTCGGTGTGCAAAGGTTGCAGTCGCACCCATTCTCCCTGATACTCGGCCTTTGGATTAAAAGAGAAAACACCGATACCTGTTTTGATAAATGGCTTAAGCTGGTGTTCTTTTTTGGTAAATAATGAAACCGGATAAAAATGAAAACAGAGGCTCAGTTCATTGAGCGCCGATCTGAAATGCAAATTGCGTTTTTGTCGGTCAGGCGAATCTGCATCCTTGTCGTAGGCCTGCATATAGGTATTGATAAAGCTGGCAGAAAAATCCATGGTGCGATGCAGGTCATAGGTAAAACTAATGCCTTTGGCAAAGCGAAGATTTTGGGTTAAAGTTTCTGTTTTATCGGATAGATCCCCTTTGTATTGACAGGCTCCCAACACAATACCGGCTCCGAAGTTCTGGGATTGTGCTTGCAATGCTGTACATAGCATAAAAATGCCTAATATGAAGCGAAACGCTTTCAAAGTCTGGTTATCGATTATAATACAAAACTAATTAATAATAATCATAATGTGAGAGGGTTTTATCCCTCTCACACATGATCTTGTGCTGTTTAAGTTTGATGTAAAACTAAGTCAGGGAAATGGATTGATTAGAGGTTAATGAGTTCTTGGTGAATTTTTAGCACAATTTTTCGGGCTTTTGTATCAATACTTACAATAAAGTCTTCTACCAGGGGGACAAGCACATCTTTTTTGTCGTAATTAATTTTGAGCAGTTTTTGGGCGGGATAGTCAAATATTTCGCAAATAGGACCCAATAATACCTCTTCATTATAGGCGGTGAACCCTACGAGGTCACCCCAGGTCTCGGGACTATCCATCAATTCTTCGGGAATTTCATCCTGATTCAGGTACAGGGCCTTGCCAGATAGGCGAGAGGCGGTTTCCGGATTATCCACTTCTTCCAGTTTTACCAAAACATCGCTGTCGCCTTCCCAGCTGGTAATAAAAAAAGGCAGATAACTGCCATCTATGTACATATACACATACCCCGTTTCGGGTATCAGATCTGCAAAGGTATCCTGGATGCCCAGCAGTACCTGACCCTGATTGCCAAAAGGTTTCATCACCTTACCTACTTCTACGTATTGAGGTCTTTCCATTAATTGTGGGCTATCATGGTTTGTTTTAAATAAAAACCTTTTTCTGCATAATCTTCCCAGGGCTTGCCAGCCATTGGTCTTTGCGAATCATAGATTTTCATTTCCCGGTACACAGGCCCTATGTCCCGGGCATATACCTGATTCACCGACCTCAATGAAAAAATGGAACTGTCATCAAAAACTTCTTCCACTTCAAGGAGCGAGTCCAGCTCAAACTGACCTATCGTGGCCGTGTAATTCTTTTTTACGACCTTATATTCCCAGCCCTGATACATTTTGATGGGCTCTCCCGAAACTTTTACAATGATGTTTTCATCAAAGAGGGCGTTGCCGTTCCAACGGGTATTTTTAGAATTGGGGAAAACCAACCGGATAAAGGGCAGATTTTCTTCTGATCTAATGATTTCCGTTTTGCTCTGGTGAATGGTTTCCACATCGGTGAGCACCCAGGGATCGGTGATTTGTTTGCGCCAGTATTTGATCAGGCGGTATTCTTTTTCAAAGGCAGTTTCTTCCAGCAGACTATCTATTTGCTCTTTGATAAAACCACTGCGGTTGAATTTACTCGATCCCCCATCATCGTAAATGAGGCTATCATAAGCATATTCTATAAATTTACCGGTTTCAACGGGGTAGTAGGCTGTACCTGTATCGAGATCATCAGCGGGAATCCTTTCTTCCTCACATGCACTCAGACTTACCAGGGTGATCAATATCAAAAAGAAATAATGTTGAATCTTCATCTGGGTTTGTAGTTTTCAATGATTAGTCATTTGCAAACTGCTGTGGATGATGCCACCACCAACCACATCGTCGCCTTCATAAAAAACGGCTGACTGCCCCGGAGCAATGCCTTTTACATCGGCATAAAACTCTACCTGCAACATGTCGTTTTCCATTGGATGTATAACGCTCATCGTACCCTTATCATTGTATCTCACCTGGGTCACTACTTCCAGGCCCTCAGGGAGGGTAGCGTATTTCATAGCATTGACCCCTCTTACGGTCATGCCATTGCGCATCAAATCTTCGATTTCTCCCAATACGACGGTATTAGTCTCCGGCAGGATGCCGGTCACATACATAGGCTTGCCAAAGGCGGTACCCAGGCCTTTTCTTTGACCAATGGTGTAAAATGGATAACCCTCGTGGCTACCCAGCACCTTGCCTTTCACATCGATAAAAGTACCGCCTGCCACTTTTTGTTCCAGGCCATCTACTCTTCTTTTCAGAAAGCCGCGGTAGTCATTGTCGGGCACAAAACAGATTTCATAGCTCTCTGCTTTTTTCGACAACTCTTCGTAGCCCCGGTCAAAGGCCATCTTACGAATTTCATCTTTCGAAAAACCTCCCAACGGGAAGCGGCTCCTCTCCAAACACTCCTGTGATAAGCCCCACAAAACATAAGACTGGTCCTTGCGTTCGTCTTTTCCTTTTGATATGTACCGCCTGCCTTCGAGTTCCTTGATCACGGCGTAGTGCCCGGTAGCAATGAATTCACAATCCATGGCATCCGCTCTTTTGAGCAGGGCACTCCACTTGATGTGGGTATTGCACAACACACAAGGATTGGGGGTGCGGCCGGCCATGTACTCTTCTACAAAATTGTCGATTACATAGTCGCCAAATTCTTCTCTGATATCGATGATAAAATGGTGAAAGCCCATCTGAACGGCCACCTCACGGGCATCGTTGATGGAATCCAGGCTGCAACAGCCCGTTTCTTTTTTGGAACCACCGCTATTGGCATAGTCCCAGGTCTTCATGGTGATGCCCACTACTTCGTACCCCTCTTCGTGCAGCATCATGGCGGCAACGGTACTGTCTATACCTCCGCTCATGGCCACCAAAACTCTTCCGTGCTTACTCATGTGTGAAAATAAAGTGCAAAATTACACAAAAAGTTTTGCCTTTTTGATCCAATGCTGATAATCAGTTATTTATAAATAACTGAAAGTGTAAAAAGAAGTAGAATAATGGTTTTACAAAAGCTCTTTTACCTTGGCTTCCAGCGTGGCCTGACTGTGGCCAGTGCCCTCAAAACGCGCTTTTTCTACCCCGTCTTTATAAATGAGGATGGTAGGAAAACTAAAAACATCAGACTGATTCACGATGTTGGTGTTTTTTTCATAATCTACCTGTGCAAAAAATACACTGCCAAATTCTGATTTACCAACCATGTTTTCGAGAGCGGGTCTTTGTGAGGCGCACTTAGTACACCAGGTGGCGTGGAAAAACACAACTGAAACGCCTGCCGCAATTTCCTGATTGTAGGTGGTAATGTTATCTACATGAACCAATTGGGTATTATCAGGTACCAAACTGTCTTTGCTGCAAGAGGTACCTACAAATGTCAAAACAAGAGCCAGAAGAATGAAGTTTTTCATGCTTTATACTTTATGATTTGCAAAAATAACCCGAAGAAGCCCCATTTTGTTGTCTTTCATTCGACATTTGTGCCATATTGAGTGAGTTTGCGCTACAAACCATACTTGGATTGTGCCACAAAGTCCTGCGGAAATTGTTCGATGCCCTCAAAACCCAGCTTGATGTCCCTGCCATCATGGGGCATCCGGGCTGTGCCAAAGACATAATCCCACAAAGCCAGGCTGATGCCGAAATTGATGCCATAGGGCATGTCTTTGGGCATGTCATGGGCATGGTGCCAGATGTGCATTTCAGGACTGTTGAATATTTTTTTCATAAACGGACCTACCACAAAATAACCCAGCGCTGTGATGCCTGCCAGGGAGGCCAGTTGGATCCACAGACTTTGGCCCTCCAGTAAGGTAATTTCCAATGACCCGGTTGCGGTCAAAATGCCCACAAAAAGTCCCAGGATGCCGCCTGATGTTTTGGCACTCACGGTAATATTGCTATGGTTGTAATGGCCAATGGTAAGCGCAAAAATGTGCATGATAAAAAAGTCGTGCAAGCCTATGCCGAGCAAGGCAAGCGGTATGTACTCAATGGTGCGGTACACAACATTTTCCATCCAGTGGTAGCGCAGGTGAGCGGCAAATCCCATCTGTTCCACCGAGTGGTGTACTTTGTGGAAATTCCACAAAAAAGACACCCTGTGCAGCAGTCGGTGTACCCACCATTGGATAAAATCCCTGACCAAAAATCCTGTGATTAAAATGGCCCACATCGGCCAGTGCTGCATCGGATTGGAAGCTTGCAGGTCAAAATCAAACACAGCTTTGATGCCATCGTTAAACAGTTTGACCACTACATCAGAGGCCGCATTGTACACTATGAGCGAAAAGAGGAAGAAATTAAAAAACATGTAAAAGAAATCCAGCCAGAAATCTTTCCTAAACCGGGGCTGGTCTTTTCTCCAGGGGTTTACCCATTCCAAACCAAAAAAGAAGGCCGAAACCAGTAGAAGCCAGTACAGGTAATTGTGCACACCGGGATGGGTAATTTCATACCACAAATAACCCGCGTAATTGGCATAGCCCGATAAAAATGTTTTTAATAACTCCATCGAAAATTATTGTTGTGTTTTCCAGACATCATAGCCGCCTGCCAGGTTGTAAAGTTGGGTAAAGCCCACTTCCGACATTTGGGTACAGGCCTGCGCACTTCGACCTCCTACCTTACAATAAACGATGGTAGGCAGGCTTTTATCCAGACTTTGTACCTTGTCCATAAAGGCGGGATCGTAAATATCAATAACGGTGGCCCCTTCAATGGCTCCTGCCGCTACCTCAGCGGGGGTTCTTACATCCAGGATCTGGGTTTTACCGCCCTTGGCCATCATTTGTTTCATTTCTTCCACAGAAATTTGGATAAAAGGGGCTGTATTGGTGATTTCAGTTGTTGAAGGGCTTGTTGCTGCTTCTGCCTTTTTTTCTTGTTTGTACGATACGATCAATACCAGACCCAGCAGCCCAAAAAAGATGATTTTTTTTACCATGATTGTTTATAATTGTGTTGCAAAGGTAATACCATCTCCCCAATGTGGAGCGTAACAAGGGTTACACATCAATAAGAGCAGGAGCTATGCCCGGCCGCATGGGGTGATGGCGGTCATATTGTCCATCATTACATTTCCTTTATGAGAAAAACTGCCATCCTTGATGTAGGCTTCGAGGCGGATGTACCGGTAATTTTTTTTGGCGGTAAACTGGATGGGATAGGTTTTCCATTCGGCATGTTGGATCAGGCCCGTGGTAAAAATGAGCTGGTCTTTTTCACACTTGTCCTCACTCACCCAGATCCTGAATTTGATCGGCTGGTTGAAGCCGGCATATACAGCCCCCCTTGCCAGGTCGATGCTGAAGCGGTAACATTCTCCTGCGATGAGAGGTGAGCTCAGTCGCTGGCCTATGCTTTCAAAGGTGGAATTTTCTCTGGTGATCAGCCCAACATAGGTGCTGCCCTGACTCGCATCACCGTATTCTCCCCAAAAGCCGGGTAAAATATCCGGGGTGGTGCCATCCTCACAAGGCAGCCAGCCTTTGGGCACGGTGGCATCAGAGGGCTGGTCTTCAAAGCCGGGATTGACCACACGGATCTGCCCGTACATAGGGTAGATGGCGAGGATCAAAAAAATCAAAATAAGTGACTTTTGCATCAATGTGGTGCTGATCAACAAAAGTAGTGTTTTTGTGTCAATAACGCATGGGCATCCTGGCCTCTGATAAAAAGCTGAGCGATCGATGTCCATTGAGGACTGAGGATATATAAAAAAAATATTACATTTGTCATTCCTATGAGAGCATCCGCCGGAAAATCATCAGTGACTTATGCCATCCTGTCCAATACCATCGTATTGGTGCTGATCGGCTTTTTTTCCCTGCTCTACCTCCATACCAACAGCATCACCCACCTGGTAAAGGAAAAAATCAACATCCTCATTGAACTCAATCCGGATAGTACCTCAGCAGGCTATACGGCCCTGATGAACAAGATTGCCTCTAATTCTAAGGTGGTGCCGGGCAGTGTTAAGTTTATTCCCAAAGAAGAGGCAGATAAGGTGTTGGGCATTGAAATCAGCGAAAACCTCAAAGCCGTAGGCAGCCCCTTTAAGGACATCATCTCATTTAATGTCAAGGCAGCCTACTACTCAGAAGAAAACCTTTCCAAACTCAAGTCGGAGCTCAAAGAAAAACCCCAGGTGTTTGATGTGTTTTTTGAAAACGTAGTGGTCGAAAACATCAAATCCAACCTCAGGAATATTTCATACGTAGTGCTGATCTTATCCCTCGTTTTTGTCTTTCTGGCAGTGGTCATCATTTACAATACCATTAACCTGTCGCTTTATGCCGACCGTTGGGAGATCAAGACCATGGAAATCATTGGGGCCAGAGACTCTTTCATTCGCCAACCCTACATCAAAATAGCCGGTAAGATTGCCCTTAAGTCCTTTGCCATCTCTACGGCTGTACTCCTGGCCGGTTGTGCCTTGCTGTACTACCAGTGGGAGGCTACGGCCGACATCCTCAAGTGGTACTACGTCATCCTTTCCCTTCTGTTGATGTTTTTTATTTCACTGGTCATCACCGTTACCTCTACCGTCATCATCGTCAACAAGTACCTGTACAAGCTCGAAAGTGAGCTGTATTGATCCAGCTCGCTGAACCTTTCCCGATTAAAAACATTATACCAAGATGTTGATTTACGACTACATAATCATCGGAGCCGGAGCAGCAGGCCTCAGCCTGGCAGATCGACTGTGTGATCCTGCCTTTGCGGGCTTCAACATCTTAGTCATCGACAAAGAAATAAAAACCGGCAATGACCGAACCTGGTGCAGCTGGTACAAAAAGCCCAACCGCTACGACTTCCTCGCCCAAAAGCGCTGGAAGACCTTGCATTTTGTAGGTCCCGGCGGCGAACACATCAAACTCGACCCCGCACCCTACGATTATCGCATGCTGCTATCCGCCCCCTTTTACCAGCACATCCACGACCGCATCGAAAAAAGTAATCACGTACACTTTATACAAGCCGCCTACCACAGCCACCACGAAAAAGAGGGCATAGTAGAGGTCGTCACCGACCAGGGCAGCTATGCGTGTAAACATCTTTTTTCCTCCGTTTTCACAGGAGAGATCGACAAAAAAAAACACGTCTACACCGACCAACATTTTAAAGGCTGGGTCATCGAAACACCCACTCCCGCCTTCGACGATACCGCCTGCACCTTTATGGACTTCAGCATCGACCAGGGCGACGAAGTGCGCTTTATGTACGTGCTGCCCCATAGCCCCACCAAAGCACTGGTAGAGCTGGCCGTATTTTCCACCACATTGTGGTCACAAAAAGATTATGACAAGGTAGTAGGTGACTACATCCAAACCCACCTCGGCCTCACCGATTATCAAATCACCGAAACCGAGTTTGGCATCATCCCCATGACCTCCTATCCCTTTGAAAAAAACAACAGCCCACTGGTCACCCACATCGGCAGTGCCGGTGGCGCCGTCAAAGCCAGCTCCGGTTACGCCTTTGATAGAATTCAAGTTCACTCCGATGCCATCGCCCAGTGCATCCTCAAGGGTGAGGCTCCCGGCCACGCCTCCCGCGTATTCAAAGCCCGCCACAAACTCTACGATGCCACTCTGCTCCAGGTCTTAGACAAAAAACGTTACCGCGGCGCCGATTTTTTCCTCACACTATTCCAGAGAAATCCCGCCTCTCGTGTTTTTGATTTTCTTAATGAGGAGACCACACTGTGGGAAGAGGTGCAGTTGATGGCGGGTAGTCCCAAGCATATTTTTGCGTGGAGTATGGGGGAGAGGGTGGTGAAGGGGTGAGAATGCACGAAATTTGAAACTCAGGTATTACCCCTTGTTTCCTTCTATCATATTCAAGAAATTCAATGGAGTCATCACAGCGATAGAAGAGTTTCTGTAATCTTTTATATTTCGGGTGATAATTGCGTCTATGTCTTTTATGGTTAAAGCAGAAGAATATTGAATAGAATCTTCATAATCAGAGAAATTATTCTTTAAGGCCTGGACAATTTCTGCTTTAGTTGTGCCAATTATTTCGGTCATTTCTGTCAACATTTCTATAACTTCTATGGTTTTCTTGTGGCCTAAAAATTTCCTAACTATGTAGTAAATATTGTTAATACTCACAGCAGATAAAAAAAGTTTTACCCGGCCCAGCTCATTTAGTTCAAAAAGCTCACTTGCAGGATTTGCATGTGCATCCCTGGCAGTGAAAAAATCTATCACTACATCGGAGTCTACAAAAAGTTTATACGCCATATTTTTTCGAAAGCTCTTCCGTTAAAATTTGTTTGTAGTCTATGTTTTCATCAGTTTTGATAATTCCTTTCAGCTTTCTAACTTTTGGAGAAAGTTGTTTTTCCTTCATTTTTGATCGATTTACAGTAACAAGTTTAAAATAGTTTTCAACCAGTTCCGAAAGGCTTTGTCCTTTTTCTTTAGCATATTCCTTGGCAATCTCAATGACTTCTTTTTCAATTGTCAACGTTAATTTGGTATTCATTTCTCTCCTTTTACAACAAAGATACGTGTTTTATTTGAAAAAGCAACACGTGTTAATTGTTCAGCTAAGGTTTGCTGAATACCGATAAGCGGGATTTTTAGCACAAACTTCAAATCGAAGTGAGGGTATAGTTATTTTGTTGATCTAAGAGGTAAAACAATATTTGGAAATTTTGAGTTCATGAATAATTACAGTTGTCCGCCTTTTCGATTTTCTCAACAAAGAGACCAAACTCTGGGAAGAAATTTAGTTGATGGCGGGTAGTCCCAAGCATATTTTTGCGTGGAGTATGGGGGAGAGGGTCTGGGGTGAGGTAATATTTTGGGAGGGCTTTTAGTAGGCTAGCTCTGTCGAGGGACGAAATGATGGCAAGTCTAATGATCAAGCGCACTTGATTTAAACGGGATTTCGCCCAAATATTATATCACTTTTCTTGTAACCAGATTGATTTTATAGAGCATCAATTTGATTGCAAACTGTGTTAATGTGGTCTATTCCATATAGAAATTTTCCTTCGTCAATATCCATCCACTGAAATAATTGCAAAATCAGATTGTAATGTTGTCTTGCATAGGTTGTTTCTTTTATTGGTTGCCCTGGAATAAAACAAATTGGTTCGTGATGGGCAATTCGATTTCGTAAATTATTTATTTGAACTAGCTGGTTAAATACAAATGATTGATTATACTGAAATGCTGCTGTACTTGGTGGCTTAGCCGGAAATATTTGAAGAAGCGTTTTGCCAGTCGCCGTATATTGATTTGGAGCAAACATATAACGCCAGAACCCGAAACCCAATTCTGCTACAAGTTTGTTATGTGTATAAAGGTGATTCAACTTATGCACTACCTCATTGATATTGAACTTTGTTAATCGACAATTGGGGTTGTCAAAAATTCCGCCTTCCATAGCACCGTTTCGCAACCAGTCATTTCCTAGGGTATAATGCAGTTGCTTGTCTATGGCATTTCTTAAAGCAATTTCAAAGCAACTAATGACAGTAAACAGTTCCTGGGATAGTTCCAGATTCTTCCTGTAAAGTGTCATTGCCCTTTTACTATTGCCGGCACAAGCCGTTTGATAGCGACTCATTCTGGCGGGTGTCATTATTCTCTCGAAGTCCTGAAATTTCACATTAAAATTTTATTTGCTTTTATCATTCAAATCTAACTATATTTGCATTATCTTATTCCCGGTAGTCCCTGAAGCAATTCAAACTATCGGGTTTCGTTTTTTAAAGGGCCTCAATTTCTTTAATTAAGTTGATTATAATAAATTTCTGATCATCAAACGTTACCACCTCAATGTAACCTTAATTAAATTACACTTGAAGACATACCAAAGTCGGGTAAATCTATTCTGTCCTTTTAAAAGTAAGTTTGTTTTCAATCTTTATGCCCGGATCTTTCATCTTAAGATTGGGTTAGGGCTTATGAACTCAGTACTTTTTAACTTAGTAAATGTAAGGTAAATTATTAAATTACAAAAATAAATATAGTGCTATTTTGTTGGATTAACTTTATCGGAATAAAATTTCTTAATATTTATTTGTGATCGACTTAAACCAAATATAATTTTTTTACATGTGTTTTTACTTGATTGATGTGAAAGCACTGCTGAGAACTATTTTTTCGGAGCTTAAATCCATAAAAACCCCGCTTCGCGTGTTTTTGATTTTCTCAATGAGGAGAATACCTTATGGGAAGTAGTACAGTTGATGGCTGGTAGTCCCAAGCATATTTTTGCGTGGAGTATGGGGGAGAGGGTGGTGAATTAATATTGGATTGAGGTAGTCAATTAGAATGGATTTTACAGAGAAGTAGTAATATCCTGGTTTATGTCCATATACAAAATGGGCAAAAAGGCTGAATGCAACCAGGAGGATTTTTTCGATTGTTTGGTTTCTTTTTTCATCTGATGGAGCCCAACGGCTTAATACCGACATTGGACTGGGCGATCATAATTCTGTCCCTTTATTGTATTGTTATGATGCTTTATTTAATTGATTGATAGAATAATTTGTTTGCCAAAACCTTCCCTAAAGATTCTCATGATGGTTGACAATCTTATATCAGAAGCATTGTTTTCGATCCTGGAGATATAACTTTTAGTTGTGCCACATTTATTGGCCAACTCTTCTTGGGTCATACCTTCTTTGAGGCGAAGATCTTGCAGTAATACACCTAATTTAAAGGCTTCAAATCCTTCTTCATATTCCGTTCTGGATTTAGTGCCTATCTTTCCATATTCTTTATCAAGATGATCTTTGAACGATGTCAAATTTTTACTTTTCATTGAAATATTGTTTTTTAATTTTAAGTGCTTTATCTATTTCTGATTTTGGTGTTTTATTTGTTTTCTTTTGAAATCCGTTAATAGCTACGATCAATTTTCCCTCATCAAAAAATGAAAAGAACCTGTAAATATTGGATTCAAAATCCACTCTAATTTCATAAAGTCCTTCTGTTCCGGAAAGATGTTTGAAATATTTTTCAGGTACAATTTCTACGGTTTCCAAAAGGTTGATAGTCCAATCTACTTTCAGTTTTGCCCTTTTATTCAATCCTTGATAAAAATCTCGAAAATGTTCACCATAAAATACTACCTCTCTAACAAAATCAGACTTCATTTTACAAAGTTAGCCAATTAGTGAACAATTGCAAGTAATTTTTAGTTCTCATTTTTGAAAAATGCAACTATCAACAGAGTTAGGGAAGTTTTGATGAATTAATTATAATGAAATAATGTTTGGAATAGGTAATTCTTGTTTACATCTCACTAAATATTATTCTGAATCGAGTTTTAATTTTTGTAATGGAAGCTCTGTAAGGAAAGTTCAAATTTTGCATATCTACAAATTCTATGGACCCCAGACTCCCCCGACTGCGACTTCCTCAATGAAGAGACCAAACTGTGGGAAGAAGTGCAGTTGATTCATCATTTTGTATAAGATACAAAGTCAACGTATAAATAATCTTTCACCGTGGGGTCAACTGCAAAGCTTTCTCCTGTCTCTATGTTTTCAATGGTCACAAAATCATGGTCTTTAAAAAAAGAGGACTTGAAATAGGGGTGAACATTTGTCCCTAGAAAATAGAGATGACCAATATTAGGCTTGGCAGTCCATCGGTGGTTAAGGTTAAATTTCTCCAGAAGGTAGTTGCATGTTGTTGCATAAAAAGCTGCATAGCCAACACAATGCGCTTTCTGTGAAGTTATGAGCTTATTTGGATCAATGTCGATTTTATGGGCAGCATAGTTGAGTTTTTTTGAGGTTATCGAAAGTGACAGTTTGATGATATGTTTGATATCTGGCTCAATTTGATTGTCGACAAATGTGTCAACATATTTAATAAAATTTGCGTCCGTTGCCTTATAACTTGCCCTCATTCCAACTGACTTATAGGACACTAAATGTCTGTAAATCCAGCCTCGAAATAAAAATCCAACTGCCGCTAGAAGCAGGATCATCAGAAGACTTCGTTTTATTATTTTCATTCAGAATAAGGTTGTGGTTTTCTCAAGAATAGCGCTTCAGCATAAAAACGTAGAGATTGAGCAGAGATTGCCTCGCAATAGGAAAAACAAATTACTGTGTGAACGTCACTTTACACATGCCTGTGGTTGTATTTTGGTTTTTTCAATTATACGCACGGTTTTTATTTCGTCACACTATAAATTAAGGAAGACAATATTAGCAGAATTACAAATCCAAGATATCCTATTGACAACTTATAGGTCAATTTGTGATATCTACTCAATTTTCTATTCTTGTAAACACTGAATGCACAAATGCCAGCGAAAACAGGTCCAATGGTTATAATTCCAAACGCCCCAATAGATGCCATGCCTGACCATTTCCACAATACTGAAGTTAAAATCAATATAAGGAGAACACCATAATTGCCAAAGAGCAACAGTAGCTGAACGACAGGAGCATTGGGTATTGCTTCCTTTTTCATTTTATTCACAAGGACAAAATAGAATAAAATTCCAATGACCGGGATTACAAAATAAATAAACCAAATTATCACAAAATCTTCCATTTATTTGCTTTCGTAACGGTTTGTTATCCTTCTTCAATGAGGTTTATACTGATTTCATCTGCCACAATATAAGTTTGTCCAAAAGAGGTTTTCTTTGATGATATAAAGGGGTTTCTAAATATCATCACTTTCGCATTGGGCCTGAATGCCGATCCTTTTTGTTTGCCTGTCCTAATTATTTTGTTCGACAGATGGACATTGTATTTATTAAAAATGCCTTCTGTTATTTCGATTATTTTTTGATTTGTTTCAAAGAAATGATTTCCATTTTTTGTTTTAAATCGTGTGAGCAATGGATTAGAATCGAGATTGATAAATCCAAATGTATTTTCATGGTAACACTTGGCCACTTCTCCAATAAGTTCATTCATCTGCCTGCTATCCAATTCTTGCATACCCGTTAATTCACATTCTACCATGTCATAATGATAGGTCCAAAGCAATGGGTGATGATCTTCCAGATCAATTGTGAAGTGTGGCATGTAAGCTATACTCATGAGATTGTGATAATGGCTTACACCCCTAAATTCCATAACCCATGATTCATTTACGTTCTCGTCATCTGAAAAAGTAAGGAATAGTTTTAAATCATTCTGAACATAGGCGTTATTGTTAATTATTATTTGATTGGTTGACAGATAACAATTTTTATACTCACCAAGAACGATTCTTTGTATTAAATCGTGTTTCAAGTTAGGGAAGATTTTTCTGGGTTTACGATATTAAGTGCTGTTTTAATTTGTTTATCAGCTAAAAGTTGGTGTTTCACATCAGCATTATCAAAAATGAAGGCTGTATCAATACGGTCTGGCTTTTTAGCTAATGTTTGCCGGCCTAGATCGGTTATTATAAAATTGGCTCACTTTGTAGAATCGAGGAGCCCTTCTCTATCACCCCTCATACCAATAGATACCGGGATTTGATCAATGCACTCAGCTTCCCTGTATGTCGAAGCAACAACGCAGACAGGAAGTTTGCAGAGCCTGAACCACAACAGCAAGACAAGTTTTGCGACTTGGCAATACATAGCTGATTAGCTTTTGCATTTGCCTATTCAGGTTCATTAACAAAACTATCTTCATAGTCACTGCGACTCAATACGGTGTCATAAAGTCCAATGTCTTGTCCTTCGTGTTTATTGATACCAATATATTCCAAACTTGCGTCTTCGTACCGTTTAAATTTGTAAACGGCATCATTCATCAATGCGGAATTAAACACCCCAAAACTCACCAATAATTCAAAGTCTTTTACTGAAAGTCCGGTTACCTTCTTAAAAAGTCCAGGTTCCAATTGTGTGATTACGTCTTTTAAACTTCTTTCCCGGTAGTCGGTCAAGTACATAAAGACGGGAATACGGGTAGCAAACTTAATCAGCTTATCCTGGATTTGTTTTCTGAGACTCTTATATTCCTTTTCTTGTTCCGATAATTCCTTTTTCTCTTGCTTGTCCAGTTCCCTGTCATTGGCTTCTTTCTTGGCTTTCTTAACGGCTTCCGACTTATTGATTATGGTTTCAATGTCTTGATTTAAATTGCGAAAGCCTTCGATGTTCATTAAGGCTTTCATTGCTTCTTCATTTGCCATTAAACGGGCCAGTGTGGTGTTGTCTACATTTACAAGAAGGGCACTTTCCCAACGCCTTGCCAAAAGTGTGGCGGTGGTGCCACTCAATGCCATATCCAAAATCCCTGCGGCATCTACCTGTTTCATTGAACTGCCGTCATATGCCAAAACTGGAAGGAAGTTTATAAAATCAGCAACCTTTGTTTCGGGATTGGATTCATTCAAATTCAGACGACAACTGTAATCAGCAATTTGTCTTAAGGCCCTATCCGGAGCAAAGTCAAAAACGTAACATTCTTCTTTTAGAATTTCTTCTTTGTTGGGTGATTTGCTGTCTGGGTTTTTAATGACCCAGGGAGTTTGCACACGAAAAGCTGCCTGAAAATATGTTTCAGGACTTGAAGAATTGCGAAGCATAAAAATACCTGTCCAAGGTTTTACCGAGACGCCTGTGGTGAGTTTACCACATGAAAGGGTTATTGTTTTTGTTTCCAGGGGATTGTCGGTCATGGCATCTAAAACTGGTGGCAATGCTTCTATTCCAACTCCTGCTTGTGTTCCTGCGGCAACCACCACTTTGTATTCGTGGTAAAATATATTTTGACGTCTTTCAAGAAGCAATGCCATAGCGTTGCAAGCAGCAACGGTTGGCAAAAACCAAAAGGTATGGTTCAAAACTTTGAGCAAAGGTGCGTGAGAAAAGGGTAATGGCGGTTTTTTTGCCCCCATTTTCAAATGGTCAACAGTGGTTTCGCTAAAAGAACCCCGAATCAAATCCAACCATTTCTGTACTTCATCTTCGTATTTGAAACGTGATTTCCGGCCTTCACCTTCGGCTGAAAAGAAGATGTTTAAATCAAAACCATCAAACTCGCCTTGCATGGCAATCTGACGAATAGAATCGGGTAGTTGATAAGTTAGCAAAACCATCCTTGGTAATGCCGCATATGGATTCCTATGAGGGTCTCGAGAGGAGTCGAGAGACCAATTTTCTTTGGCCCGCTGTTCGTCTGAATAGGTCCAATTGAATATTTGTTCTTCAATAAATTCGCCTGAACTAATGGCCCGAAACGGAGTGCCGGACAAATACAAATAGTGCTGGGTGCTTATTGGCATAATCTTTTCTAAGTGTTCCACTTTATCTTCTTCGGCAATCCCTTCTTTTTCAATCTTTTTGTATGCTTCAATTTCTTTTTCGGCTTCCCAATCTTTGCCAAATAGATCCTTGGCATTTTCCCGCCAGGCACCAAAATGATATTCATCAAAAATGATACAATCCCATGCGGTAGCGTGAACCCATTCGTTTTTGGTTTTAATACCGCCTGTGTGGGTATTCTTACCTAAAAAATCCTGAAACGAACCAAAACAAACCAAAGGATGGTTTCGGCTTCGCTCAACCACCTTTGAAATTTCTGCATCTGTAAGGTTTTCATGTTTGGAAATGAATTGCCAATCCTTAAAATCTACGTGGGAAAGTAAATCTTCTTTCCAGGCATCTTCAACGGCAGGTTTGAAAGTGAGCACCAATACTTTTTTCCAACCCATTTTTTTTGCCAATTGATAACTTGCAAAGGTTTTTCCGAAACGCATTTTGGCATTCCATAGGAAGTGAGGATGTTTTGTCGCCAGTGCTGAGCCTGCCGAAGCATCCTTTTTAAAACTTTTGAAATAGGCAATGGTCTTTTCAACGGCAGCTTCTTGTTCGGGGCGCATGCCAAATGTAAGCACCCGGTTTTCTTCTGTTTTTTCACCTGTTTTGATTTGGTGAATGGCTCTTCTTAAGTCGTTTAAGGTACATTTGAACCATTCTCCGCTTTCATTAACCACTTTCCATTCTCTCAAGAGTCGATGCACATCATGGTCAGTAAATGAGCTTCCATCGCGCTTCATGGCCGACTCTTCAAATACAATTTTGTATGGTATAGCGGCCGTACCCAACTGCTCTTTGATTCGTGTTTGAGCGTCGCGGTCAGTATAGCCAATTTTGAGTAAACCGTTGTGCGTAGCCACGCCTACCAATTCATAAGCATAAATGGTGGGATTGGTGGATGGGCGGGGAGGGAAGAATTCTTTTTTCATACAAAGTTTGAAATTAGAAGTTAGAGTTTAGCAAATTTGGCGTTCATTTTTTTTTTTGTTGTAACACAAATGGCAGTTAGTTCATTTGATTCTTTTAGTTCTAATTCAACATTTATCCACTGCTTTTCCTTTATTAGATCGAGCCAAAAGCAGCATTCATCAACCTCCTCTAATACAATATTCATTTTTGATACAAATTCCTTATCGCTTCTTGCTCTATTAGAAGCCCTATAGTTAGCAGCAACAGAAGTAGCACTTCGAACCAACTGAGTCATAACCACTTTTTTAGTTAATGAATAATCCATACGTTCCACCAAATCAATAATTGACAATGAAAACTTTTTGGTTCTATCTTGTAATTCCTTACTCATCTTTTAACTTCTGATTTTTAATTTCTAACTTCTGACTTTTCAGGGCAGCCTTGGCATTAAGTGGGCTCACTACTTTTTTTCCTGTTTTAGATTCTAATTCTTTAAGTGCTACCTTAGCGACATTGCCGCCTTGTTTTGCTACTTTTTTGCTTTCTTCATAGTCTTTTGGGTGTGTAGCTTGTGAAATATCTTTAGTAGAAGCCTCTGCAAGCATATTTAGGATCAGTTCGGTATTGGTCATATTGTCTCGCAGGTTTTCTTTTTTTAAACCTTTAAATATTTTGTATTCTTTTGTTGTTTTTCCAGCCCATGATTCTGTGATGATGTCAGTAAGGGTGGCAAATTGTTGCCCTTCTTTTAAGCCCCGGTTTTTCCATTCGTCTGTAAGCTCTTTGCGAATTTCTATGCTTTTCAGGCGTTGGTTAATCCAACTTTCTGAATAACCCAATTTTAAATATTGCTCCAAAGCCCTGTCAATGCTCAATTCAGGGTCTTGCATCTCGTCTAATCGTTCACTGGCTATTTGTGCCAGCCAAAGTTTAAACGGTTCTGCTTTTGGTGAAGGAATGGATTGTATAAGTCGAAATAACTGTTCCGTATCTGCTACATCTGTCATTCGCATTTTGCCATCGGTTGCTGCCATTTTCAACTGTCCGATTTTTT
>JAGNSQ010000058.1 GCA_017987975.1 Saprospiraceae bacterium | reverse complement strand
CTGGCTGGCATTGTTCTAACGTAGAAGACCCTTATTTAGTATTTCTTTGGTGTAATAATAGTTAACTGTATTTTAGGACAAAGATATACATATCTAATTATTTTTTAATATGTATCTTGCAATCCCCACATTATAAATTATATTTTTTTTCTAACTATTTAGTTATCAATTGAATGCATCTATATTTTCACCATTTTCTGATATCCACTATCCCTCTTCAAGCCTTCGTTGGGTGCTGTCATGGTGATTTGGTATATATAAATACCGCTGGCCAGATTAGATCCATAGTCTTCTCTTGCATCCCATTCAAACATGGATATTCTATAACCCTCGGCTATCCGCCTTTCAGACACTGATTTGACAAGACGGCCATTGATGGTATATATTTTAAGCTCTATCTCTACATCCAGTCCTGCTAAGTCATGTTCAAAGCTAAACGCTGTATTGTCGGTAAATGGGTTAGGGTAGTTGTAAACTCTATGCAACTTATCATTCCGCGTTTCAACAACCCTGAATTCTGTTTCTCCTTCAACAGAATTATTGGCGATGTCCCACGCTTTTGCTTTAACTTTATACACACCCGGTGCCAGCTTTGACAACGGATAGCTTACCTCCCCCTCTCTGTAATTATTAGCAGCAGCCGTGTAATATTCATTGAGTATTACTTCCTCATCATAATCCGGTCCTGTTATACGTGCTGTGATGTCGTGTCCAATGCTATTGCCGGTGATGTTGATACCGTTGTCATCCGCCAGCTTAATCAACAACCGGGGATTGGCATTGGTAATGCCTCCAAAAACAAATTCTTCATCATTCATGTATAGGGCCATTTCCGGTGACTGATCATCGTTCACTGCTATATTGCTGCTGCCTCCTATGGTCAGTCGGTCATAATGGCCGGCAGCATCAGTGAGGGCATTGTGCGCATAGATGCTGATCCTACCTTTGCCTAACTGATAATTGATGTCCTTCGGCAGGATAAATTCTATTTCAAACTTACCATTCGTAGCAGATGCCCTGCCTTTAAAAATAATATTGCGGTATTGACTGAAACTTTTTTCGTAGCTGTCTTCATCATTGCCCAGGGTCTTCAATTCTGTGGCCTTGTCAAAAAGGGTTACAAATACTTCTCCTGAAAATCCACTCAGCAAGGCCCCGGTATAATCCCTGATTTCTCCGCCAAGTTTGATCTTATCAAGTGCTCCAACCGTATCTGCATAGATGGTTGCATCCTGGTCATTGATGGTGGTAACTACTACATCATGCTCCGGTAACGCAAGAATCTGTGAAGGGTCTCCCAAAAGGGTAAATTTCCTGGTATTGTCTTCCAGGGTATCTAGTGAAGTACCATTTTTGGCTCTTAATATAATTTCCCCAAAAGACAAGGCCTTACCGTTTTCCCTGACATATAAATTTTTAAACACATTGGAGGTCAAACGTTTGTTTTTATCTGCATATACCGGTCGGGTAGTGGTCAGAAGACCTATTGCTCCCCCTTTGGTATTGAGCAAGGCAAGTTCTCCACCCGATGAAACACTCGGATCATCATAACCTGAAAAGGAACAGGTAGCTGTGATTAGCAATGTTAGTTTTTCTGAATTAGACCATCCTTGTATATCACTCAACTTTACCACTCTTTCCTGAGCCAAACCCTTTGGCCCGCCATGGCCTAGATAACACCATGCCAACTGCCCCTGATCCATTTGCTGATTGATAGCTGAAGTGGCTTCATTGTATCGCTCACCACCCGGTGTGTTTTCTTGTCGGTAAGCATCCAGATATACCTTCTGTTGATTGATGAGCGGATCTTTTTCAAAGGCTTCATCTGCTATGCTATCTGCATCATTAACATGTAGGTTTCCATCTTCGTCATCAGCGCAAAATCCGGTTTTTAATTTCCATTCGCCAAACCTCTCTGAAGATACATCGTAACGAATTATTTTGTCAACTACCTGATTTGCCTCTTCTGCTGTGCTCACAGTCAGTCTTCCAACTCTTACATCAAGTGCTCCTTTGAGGTTAGCTCCTTCATTATTGCTCAAAAGTGCATAGTAATCGTCTGTAGGAAAGGCGTTGATCGGATTGAGAGATTCATCGGTTTCGTATGCGGGTATGTAATTTTGATAGGGTACAGAGGGCATCAGTTTTTTGTAATCATAACTACCATCTCCCAAGAGCAACAAATACCGAAAATTGGGATATCGGTCTATTACCATTTTGGCAAAATTCCGTATCGCACTGGGATCTTGCCTGCCACTGCCAAATTCCTGATAGATCTGGGTTACATCTGCCAAAGTCACTTTGTAACCATTGTGTTTTATTCGATGCTCCCCTAATTTTTGAGCAGCACTGGCAAAGTCTGGATGATAAACAATGATTAAATCGCTTTCTGATATGCCGTGCAGATTTTGATTGTTCAGCTTACTACCAGGATCAGGTGTATAGGCTGCATTGGGTGTAAACAAAACCAATCTTACATCTTCTTTACCGGAAGCAAAATTGACACTGCCATCTTTGATTGTATAACCTTGTACATTTGCAGGATCACTCACCATCCACGCCATACCACCTGCGAAATCCCCTCCTATGATTGCTTTGCTAAAAGCACTGGTGGCAAATTCTGAATGACTCACCAATAGTTGACTGCTGCCGGGAATGATGTTTTGTGTGCTCTTCAATTGTACAAAATCCAACCACGCATCTCCATTCCCGGAAGTGCTGTATTTTAATGTGATTTTAGGACTGTTGTTACCTATATTCACTGACTTCTGTATTACCCCTAATCTGGCAAAAATGGCTTCTGCATTGCCAAGGCTGACAGCCGAAGTAGTTGCCGTATAACCCTGACCGTCCATTGTCAATGTAAATCGTCCCTCCTTATCTGATCGTCCATAACAGTTTATCAAAACATCCACCGGTGTACCGGCTACCCTGTTTTTTAAATCAAATAATTTACTCAGATCTCTTTCCTGATTGTTTACCAGGTATTCTCCTACCCACAATTTACCGGAACCTATGGTAGCTGGATTGGATCCCAGCATGTTTGTTTTATCCTCAGTAAATATGTCCCATATTGTCTGAGTTGCGGTTTCAAACTTCACCTGATTGTCAGCTATGGTTTCAGTAATAACTCTTTTGCCATTGCCCTGGGATACTTTTAGGTAAACATAATTTTTATCAGCATAAATGTTTTTATCAAAGAGGTAGGTTCTGGTCGCGGCCTCGTATTTCCATGTATCAGCGGCCTCTGCATAAAATAAAATGACGTCTGTGTCATTCATTTTACCATCCTCTTCTCCATTAATTAATAGAGGTATTTCAAACAGATCGTCAGGGTAAGATTGTAGGATGGCTTCTGGAAGAGTTCCACCATAATTGCTGTAAATTTTAATCTCTTTAGGATTCAGCGTACCGGTATTAACACCTGCATCGTCCAGCATTTTTTTGGTCAGCTTTTGAATTCCCGTTTTGTTTATGCCAAATCTAAAGATCGACCCATCTGATAATGCAGATTGAGTTACCGGAAAAATTTGGGAATTCGCATTTTCCTGACTCAGAAACAAAGCCAATAAAATTCCTAATACGAAGTTGATTTTTGTCATAATTCCAATTTTTTCAGGCATTCCAGCCACAATGGAGTAAAAATAATGTTTTTCAATTGAACGTCTCTTCTTAATTTCAACAACCCTCTTTCTGCTATTTTACTTTTAAAGATTGATCTTATTTTTCGGAAGATTGATGTTTAAACGCCAATTTAAAACCAACATTGTTCCAAAATTGTTAAATCTCCACATCATTTTCAGGTATCTTTGACGTTTTTTAATAAAAATGCCTCTTGGAAGACATTAACTCCCACAGCATAGAGCAAGATCGGACAAAAAGAGTTGCTTCCGGCTCAATGGCTTCGATTCATTCCCTTATACTTTTGATATGGGTAGGACTTTGTCTTTCGTGGACCCCGGGCAGGGCTCAGGATCCGGTTTACTCTCAATTTTTTGCTACTCCAATTCAAATTAATCCTGCATTTGCGGGTTTGAGCGAAGATGCCCATATTTCATCCGTGTACAGACTGCAGTGGCCTGGTATTTCAGCTTCCTACAATACTTTTGCCCTGGGATACGATCAATTTTTTGATGCCTCTAATCTTGGCCTGGGTTTTCAGATCAACAGAGATGCTGCCGGCAATGGAGCTCTCGGAACTTCCAGGATTTCAACCATGCTTTCTTACAGGTTGAATATCAATGATGAAACATATATCAGAGGGGGCATTGAAGCCTCTTTGATCCAAAAATCATTGAACTGGCAGAAATTATTGTTTTTTGATGCCATCGAAAGTGTTGGAGGCAGCATAACACCAGGAGGTAGTTACCTTCCTTCTTTGGAGGTGGAACCAGCCAACACCCGAAGGGCTTACCTTGATATTGGAAGTGGTCTGCTTTTATACAATTCTGCCTATTACTTTGGTCTGGCCATCAATCACATGAATACGCCCGAAGACCGTTTTTTAAAGAATAATCTTGAAAATTACCAGGGTCTGCCAATTCGGTGGTCAGTACACGGCGGCTACCAGTTTAAATTTGGCAGAAAAGCACCCAATGGTCTTTTCTCTTTTTGGGCACCTAATTTATTGTACACCCGCCAGGCTTCCTTTTCACAGCTCAATGCTGGTATTTATCTTGCTGTAAATCAGTTGGTTGGAGGTATTTATTACCGCCAGTCAGGAGCCAATGGTGATGCCGTTATCTTCCATGCGGGCATTCGGGACAGACACTATACCCTTGCCTATAGTTTTGACTATACGGTCTCTGGACTTACCATCGATACCGGTGGTGGGCACGAAATTTCAGTTTCTTATCATTTTATGAGCGACAAGCCCCGAAGGTCAAAACTCAACGATTGTTTGCAATTGTTCAGGTAAAGACAATAAAACCTGAAAAAAAACGTTAATTCATACCATTATGGTCGTCAGCAAATTGACTTTCATCGGTAAATAAAAATGGGGTTATTTTTTCATTTTTCCCCGCTTTTCAATTTCTGGTACAATTTGTGATGACATTTTGGAGACAATGTAATTTTTGGGTCATTGGTCTGCATTTTTTTGTGAAAACACAATAAAAATGGCCTTCGATCAATTTTTTACTTATATTTGTCGCCTGATTTGAATAAAGGGGTTTATTAAAATTAAAATTTTTTGTGCTAAATGAATAGAATGTTCAGGTTAACGCTTGGTCTTTTCACTGTGGTAGTTTTGCTCAGCGCATGCAGCAAAAGTGTAGAAAAGTCTTCAACTACAGGATGGAATTATAATGACCCTGAATGGGGTGGTTTCCAAAAATTGGATTACGAGGGTCAGATCATCGGACCCAATCTGGTACCCATTGAAGGTGGAACCTTTAATATGGGTCTTACAGAACAGGATGTGACTTTTGAGTGGAACAACGTTCCCAGAAGGGTTACTGTTTCTTCCTTTTACATGGATGAAACCGAAGTTGCCAATATTGATTATCGCGAATACCTCCACTGGTTGAGAAAAACATACGTTTCTTATCCGGGTGTTTGGAGACAAGCGCTGCCAGACACACTAGTGTGGCGTGAAGAATTGGCTTACAATGAGCCAATGGTAGAAACTTACTTCCGTCACCCATCTTATGATAGTTATCCTGTAGTGGGTGTAAACTGGGAGCAGGCAACCAAGTATGCAGAGTGGAGAAGCGACAGGGTAAATGAAATGATCCTGATCGAAAGAGGCATCCTCAATCCAACACCTGACCAAAAGGATTCTGAAACTTTTAATACCAAGTCTTACCTTGCTGGTCAATATGCCGGTAATGTGAAGAAAAACCTGAAAGACAATGTTTCAGGTGGAGAAAGACAAGTTACTTTTGAAGACGGAATTTTGTTGCCAGACTACATTCTTCCTACAGAAGCACAATGGGAATATGCTGCTCTTGCTTTGAGAGGCAACCAACCCACTTCTCAGGATGAAGTAGTGACAGACAGAAGACTATATCCTTGGAACGGCAACACTTCACGATACAAAAAACATACAAAAACACAAGGTGATATTCAAGCTAACTTCAAGAGAGGAAGAGGAGATTACATGGGTATGGCAGGTGCACTGAATGACAATGCATCTATTCCTGGTCCTGTAAGGTCTTTCTTACCCAATGATTTTGGATTGTACAACATGGCAGGTAACGTGAGCGAATGGGTACAAGATGTATACAGGCCTATGACCAGCACCACCTTAAGTGATCCTGAAAACCACGACCTCAACTCATTCAGGGGTAACGTGTTCAAAGAATTGATTCTTGATGAAGAGGGTAAACCTATTACTAAAGACAGTCTTGGTAAGTTGAATTACCAAATGGTGGAAGATTCAATGGTTGCCGAAAGAGAAAACTACCGCAAAGGAAATGTCAAAAACTTCCGCGATGGTGATGCTGAGTATGTAAAATATGGCTATGGTGTTACAACCCTGATCAACGACAGCTCAAGAGTGATCAAAGGCGGCTCTTGGGGTGACAGATTATTCTGGTTGTCTCCAGGTGCCAGAAGATACAAAAACCAGATCAAGTCTGACAGAACCCTCGGCTTCCGTTGTGCCATGGTAAGAGTTGGAGCAGAAGGCTTCGATGGCGACCTTGGAGGAAACAACTTTAAAGAAGCGGGTGCTTCTAAAATAAAAAGAAGATACAAATAACTCAAAAAATAGAAAAGGCCCATTCGGGCCTTTTTTTTTGTGCCATGGATACACTTTTACAACTCTTCTTATCTTCCCGCTCCATCTGTACGGATTCACGAAAAGTAAAAGCGGGTGATCTTTTTTTTGCCCTAAAAGGAGCCAATTTTGATGGCAATGAGTATGTCTTAAGCGCTCTTGAAAAAGGAGCCCTGGCTGCGGTTGCAGATGATGCTACATTATTTGCGGACGTGCCGAAAGGAGTATTTTTAGTTGACAATGCGCTTCAGGCATTACAACAGCTGGCCAGACTGTACAGAGATACTTTTAAAATTCCGGTTGTAGCCCTCACAGGATCCAATGGTAAAACTACCACCAAAGAATTGGTTGCTACCGTCCTTGCTCAAAAATACAAGGTCCATTTTACACAGGGCAACCTCAACAACGAAATTGGAGTACCTCTCACCCTGTTGTCAACTCCGTCAGATAGTGAAATGCTCATCGTAGAAATGGGGGCCAACCACCAGGGGGAAATTGATGCTCTTTGCCAAATTGCAAACCCTGATTATGGCTTGATAACCAACATTGGACTGGCCCACCTCGAAGGCTTCGGAGGACCAGAAGGTGTTAAAAAGGGAAAATCTGAAATGTATCGTTACCTTCAATCACAGGGAGGTACCATTTTTCTGAATACATCTGACCCAACCCTGGTCGACCTCGTTCCTGTAAATGGGAAGGTATTGACCTATGATGCAAATGATTTTAGCATTGTAGAAAACACTACATTTCTGACCTTGACAGATGACAGAAACAAAATAATTAAAACCCAGCTAACAGGCGATTACAACAAATCAAATGTAGCAGCTGCCATTTTTATTGGTAGTTATTTCGGTGTTGAAGAAGCCAGGGTTTATGAGGCACTTGAAAATTATATTCCCACCAATAATAGATCACAACAAATTGAATTCAAAGGCTGCTTTCTGATAAAGGATGCGTACAATGCCAATCCATCTAGCATGACATCGGCATTAAATTCTTTGATTCACAATGTAAAATCAGCCAAGGTGGTCATCCTGGGAGATATGTTGGAGTTGGGAGATTTTAGCCCCAAAGAGCACCAAAAAGTTCTCGACTTAATTTGCAGTTACCCGGATATGGAGGCGATTTTGATTGGCCCGCGATTTGGGGAATTTAGGGATGCTTATAAAGCAAGATTTTACAATTCTGTTCAAGAAGCCTACCCTGATATCAATTGGCATGATTGGCAAGGCAAAACCGTTCTCCTAAAGGGTTCAAGAGGCATTGCCCTGGAAAAGTTATTAGAAGAACGGGACGTTTAATTTTCGAATAAATATCGATGCAGACGGTGGGTTACACTTCCCTTTACTGCTTCTTCATGGTCGGTTCTGGTGCAGGCCAAATAGGCTTTTGACTCTTCTTGCTGAACCCTCACCCACCAGCGTTGGGTCATTGGGTCGTGAGCAAATTCTAATATTTCGTCATAATCCTGTAGATTGACAAATGTAATCTCTGTGGCGGTTGCAGCTAAAAACGGTCCTTGTTGAAGGCCTTCAATAAAATACCAGATGGCAGTGGCGTACAAATCCATCATTGGAGATCTAACATTTGATTTGAGCTCTTTTGCTGTGGTGTCAAATCCAATTAAAGTAATTCCAGGCGAATGAGATGCAAATCTAACCATTTGAATGAGCTCTTCAGGGCTAAGACCAGAAGGCTCACACGCCCTACAATCTGGAGCAAAGGCAGACTTACATACGGATGCATCAACATGAACAGCAACCGATGATCGGAGTATTGGTTCCATAGCATTTAAATCCTCAGTGAGCAAACCCAATGAGGCAGAATCCATAGATCTTTGTTCCAATAATTGAATATCTTCAGCAGAAACAAGATGGCGCTGAAAACCCAGACAGTGGGTTGTATTGGGAAGATCCAGCCATGAAATTCGGTTTGAAATCAAATGAACTTGCTCAATGTGTTGGCTTAATTGTTGGTAGTGACTGACTTCTGCCCCTAACAACAATACCTTGCTGCCTCTTTGAATACAATGCCTTATCAAACCAAGCTGCATTTCGGGGTCTTCTCCCAAAAAAGCAACACCAACGGAAAGCCCTTCAAAATGCACCTCAAAACGATGGAAACAGAACATTAATTCTTGCAAATCTTTCTCATTAGTGCCTAAAATAATTGCATCGCAATAGGGCAAAATCTGATTTTCTTTACCAACTTCGCACTGCAAAATGAAATGTTTCATAAATCTAATTTTTGAGGTCTTATTTTGCCCGCTAACCAGGATAACCAAAGATGCCAACCAACCCTTTATTCTTGTACTCAGGCAAAAATGATTGCCGGATAGCCAAGCTTTTATCTGAAAAAAATTCCTTTTTTCAGGCGGTCAACGCACATTGTATCAACACCGTTATGACTGCTTTATCTTCCTTGCTGACTTTAATATTCAGTTTTAATCGGAGGGGTAAAACCTCTGCTGTTAACAGTTAAAATTTTATTCAAATATATAAAAGTTTATAAACCAAATAAAATTATGATGAATCTTGATCAACTGCTCGATAAATACAAGGCCAAAGAGCCTGAAATCGTTTTTGAATGGAAAGATGCCTTAACCGATGCCAGGGGCTGGGTAGTCATCAACTCCTTGCGTGGCGGAGCAGCCGGAGGAGGCACAAGGATGCGCAAAGGACTGACCAAAGATGAAGTGGTATCTCTGGCAAAGGTCATGGAAATAAAATTTTCAGTTTGTGGTCCACCCATCGGTGGTGCAAAGTCGGGCATTGACTTCGACCCGCAGGATCCAAGAAGAACGGAGGTGCTACAGCGCTGGTACGCCGCTGTTTTTCCGCTGCTCAAAAACTATTATGGCACCGGGGGCGATCTCAATGTTGATGAAATAAAAGACGTTGTTCCCATTACCGAAGATCTGGGGCTCTGGCACCCTCAAGAGGGCATTGTCAATGGACACCTGCACGCTGGAAGTGGGCAGGCTATCAATGTATTGGGGCAGTTGAGGTATGGATGCAGCAAAACAGTGGAGGATCCGAGGTATTGTCCTCAATCAGTTCAAAGATATGCAGTAGCAGACCTGATTACAGGGTATGGCGTGGCCGAATCGGTCATCCACTTTTATCACATTTTTAAGAATTCGGATGTGAAGGGCAAAAGAGTCATCATTCAGGGTTGGGGAAATGTGGCTTCGGCTGCCGGACTTTACCTTTCCAGAGCGGGGGCCTCTATTGTGGGCATTATTGACAGAGCTGGCGGCATCATTGCCCCCGATGGCTTATCTGCAGAAACGGTGGAAAAGCTGTTTTTGGATAAAAAAGAAAACCGGTTGAGTGGTGAAATCCTTCCTTTTGAAGAAGTAAATAAGAAAATTTGGCACCTGCCATGCGACATCTTTGTGCCAGGAGCCGCTTCTAAAATTGTGAGTCGGGCCCAGGCAGAGGCCCTGGTGGAAGCCGGCTGCGAGGTGATATCCTGCGGAGCCAACGTGCCTTTTTCAGATGACGGAATTTTCTTTGGCGAAACTGCCAGATGGCTTGATGAAAATATTGCCCTAATTCCTGATTTTGTTGCCAACTGTGGAATGGCCAGGGTTTTTGCTTATTTGATGGAAAATGAGGCAGATTTAACAGACAATGGCATTTTTCAGGATGCCTCTCAAACAATTGGCACGTTTTTGGAAGCTTTGTTCAGGGAAAACCCTGGAACTACTCAGATTTCCCAAGGTTCTTTGTTCAAAAGTTTACAAAAACTTGAATAAACATACTTGCTTATTAACGAATAAAACCTACATTTGTAGTTCAAAGAAGAATATAAACAATTTTCCTATGACACGAAAAATATACGTTTACGCATTATTGTTTCTGGGCGGCACCTTGTTCGCACAGGATGATATGAAAAAAGACCAGACGGATGCAAGTTTCCGCATGGGCCAGTCCAACTACACAGCCAAGCCAAAAAATGCTTGGGAGTTGGGTGTTCATGCAGGTCACTTTTTCATCGATGGTGACGTGGACAGGACTATACCTGGAGGTTATGGACTTGGTCTTCACTTAAGAAAAGCCATCCATTATTCATTCTCCATCAGGGCTGACTTGTTCTATGGATCTGCAACCGGCCTTGAGCCTCAAAGATGGACACACGCATCAGTGGGTGAGCCAGTGGGTGGTGGTTTGATCGAGAAAGAATATTTGCCTTATGCCAATAACGCCGATGGATGGTTTCCAAGCCATAAAACGACCCAGGTGTATGGCGTTATGCAAGGTGTTCTTAACATCGGTAACATCCTTTTCCACCAGAAAAACAATAAGTGGAACTGGTATTGGACCCTTGGTGTAGGTCTTTCAAGTCACAAAACAAAACTTGACTTATTAGATGCTAACAACCAGCCTTATCAGAATCTTCTTACTCTTTCTGGTTATAGCGAAGAAAAATTCAATACCAAAAAAGGCAGAGGTGAAATCAAAGATGCTCTCAAAAACATCTATGATGGCACTTACGAAACTGAAGGCCCTAAAAAAGCAGGTATCTTCCGTTTAGGTGATGAAACCAACATTCACGTAATGTTTACTACCTCAGTAGGTGTTTCAAGAAAGTTGAGCAAGAGAATCAACTTGGGCATTGAGCACCAGGTAATGGCTACAGACAATGACTACCTGGATGGTATTCGTTTCCGCAGCGAAGATGACCTTTCTGCTGATGTAGATCTTGAACACTACACCAACCTTCGTTTGGCTATCAACCTTGGCAACTTAGATAAAGTAACTGAGCCATTGTACTGGGTAAATCCATTGGATGCAACCATGAACGATATTGCTGAGTTGAAAGCAAGACCAGTTCTTGATCTCACTGACAGCGATAGCGACGGCATCATTGATATGTTGGATCAGGAAGTTGAAACTCCTGCAGGAGCACCAGTTGATACAAGAGGTGTTGCTCTTGACTCTGACGGTGATGGCGTAGCTGATTACAAAGACAAAGAGCCTTACTCTCCAATAGGATATGAAATTGGAAAAGATGGGGTAGCTAACGTTAAAAAATGCGAAAGCTGTCTTACCGAGGCAGATGTATTCCGCATGATTGACTCAAGAACTGCAGGATTCAAAAACGATTGTGGAAAATGGTTCTTACCTATGATCCACTTCGATCTTGACAAATCAAGAATCAAACCTGAATTTTATGGTCACTTGCACCATGTAGCTTCAGTGTTGAAACAATGCCCTTCTGCTTGCGTTTCTGTGGTAGGTCATACAGATGTTAGAAATTCAAACAACTACAACAATATGCTTTCTTACAACAGGGCTCAGGCTGCTGTTGACTACCTTGTTACCAACTACGGTATCGACAGGTCAAGATTGAAATTGATGTACGGTGGCGAAGATGCTCCAATGGTTGGAAAATCAAAAACAGAAACAGAACACTACATGAACAGAAGAGTTGAGTTCAGACTTTGTGAACCAACCGATGCTGAGATGCAAAAACCAGAAGGTAAAGGCGGAAACAGCGGTAACAACTCTAGCAATTCAGGTTCTATCTTCAAAGGCAATAAGAACTCTGGTTATTAATCATTTGAATTAATACGATATAAAAAAGGGAAGTGATCATATCGCTTCCCTTTTTTATTATCAATAAAGAGCTAGACAAGCCACCCTATTGGGGGAGTACTTGCCTTTTTTCTAAACCCTACTACCCTTACTGTGTTTTATAACTATCAATTTTGGCAAAGGCTTTAAGTTTCTTGCTGAAATACCCTAATTTTGCACATTATCCAAATCATCAGAAATACAATACCCATATGGCGGAGATAATAAGAATGCCCCGATTGAGCGATACCATGGAAGAAGGCAACATCGTTGCCTGGTTGAAAAAGGTAGGAGATACTGTAAAATCCGGAGACGTATTGGCAGAAGTGGAAACCGATAAGGCAACCATGGAACTGGAAAGTTTTTTTAATGGAAAATTGCTTTATGTAGGTGTCCAATCCGGACCTGTTGCAGTGGATGGCATAATTGCCATTATTGGTAAAGAAGGAGATGATGTTCAAAGCATTCTTGCAAATGCCGGCACTCCTGTAGCCATAACAGCTCCTGTCGAAACACCAAAGGCAGCTGAACCACAAGCTGCCACTGTTCAACCAACGGTAACAGCAGCCACAGCTCCAGCTGCCTCTGTAGAAGAAGTCAGACTTAAAGCTTCACCTCTGGCAAGATCTGTTGCGGATAAATCAGGTATTGACCTCAGCCTTATTAAAGGCTCCGGCGACCAGGGACGCATTATCAAAAAAGATGTGGAATCATTTATCGAAAACCCGGTTGCCGCCCAACCTTCTGCAGTAGCCCAGGCTATTTCTCTGCCCGCAGGTGAAATTCCGGTAACCCAAATGCGAAAAGTGATTGCCAAAAGACTGGGAGAAAGTAAGTTTACAGCACCCCACTTCTACCTTACCATGGAAATTGACATGGAAACTGCCATGTCTGCACGTGCCGCAATCAATGCCGAAGGCGATGTGAAAATTTCTTTTAACGATTTTGTAGTAAAGGCATGCGCCTCAGCTTTGCGCAAACATCCAATGGTTAATTCTTCCTGGATGGGAGATAAAATCATAATTCATAACGTAGTCAACATTGGGGTAGCTGTTGCCGTTCCTGATGGCTTGTTGGTACCTGTTGTCAACAATGCAGATATGAAAACCCTTAGCCAGATAAATGCCGAGGTCAAAGAACTGGCCAAAAAAGCGAAGGATAAAAAATTACAGCCTCAGGAAATGCAGGGCAATACATTTACCATTTCCAACCTGGGCATGTTTGACATCGAAGAATTTACAGCCATCATCAATCCACCGGATGCCTGCATCCTTGCCGTGGGTTCAATTGTAGAAAAGCCGGTTGTTAAAAACGGCGCCATTGTGGTAGGTCATACCATGAAAGTAACCCTAAGCTGTGACCACAGAGTGGTGGATGGGGCTACCGGTGCTCAGTTTTTACAAACACTCAAGTCGGTACTGGAGAACCCTGTAAAAATGCTGGTCTAAGCCTAAATGAGGTATCCATCGCAAACCCTGGAAAAACTGGTGGCCGCGATTGCATCGTTGCCAGGTATCGGCAAAAAAACGGCCTTGAGGTTGGCATTGCACCTGGTTCAGGACAAAAGTGACAAAGCCGCTGTATTGGGCACTGCACTCAGCCGCCTCAAAGATGAAATTCGTTTTTGTATTCACTGCCATGCCCTTTCTGATACAGACGAATGCAGCATCTGCCAAACACCTTCAAGAAAAAATGGTGTGCTCTGTATCGTTGAAAACATCAGGGATCTCATGGCCATCGAAGACACAGCAAGCTTTCATGGTCGTTACCACATCCTGGGCGGCTTGATCTCTCCAATTGATGGTATTGGCCCTGCCGATTTAAATATTGAGACCCTCATTGATCGCATTGACAAGGAGGGAATCGAAGAACTTATTATGGCCATCAGCCCCACAATTGAGGGTGAAACCACTTCGTTTTATATTTCAAAAAAACTGGGAAGCAGAAACTTAAGGCTTACCGCCATCGCTCGCGGAGTGTCTTTTGGCGGTGAATTGGAATATGCTGATGAACTCACCTTAAGCCGATCCATAAGTGCACGAATACCCTACAAGATGGGTACCTGATCATGCCCACGCTCTCTATAGTCATTGTCAATTACAATGTAAGGCACTTCCTTACCAATTGCCTCGACTCTATTGAGAAATCAAAAAAGATAGGGTTTCAGATTGAAACCATTGTAGTAGACAATGCCAGCATCGATGGCAGCATCGCTGCAATCCGTTCTTCTTTTCCGGATGTAAAACTCATCGAAAACATATCAAATGTTGGTTTTGGAAGAGCCAACAACCAGGGTTTTAGTGTGGCTTCGGGTCAGTATATTCTGGCCCTAAATCCCGATACCATCCTGCAGGAAGATACCCTTGCCCGATGCTGGCAATTTATGGAAAGTAATCGCGATTGCGGAGTGCTGGGTGTTAAAATGGTGGATGGATCCGGCACCTATTTGCCTGAAAGTAAAAGAGGCAGGCCCGGCCTGTGGAACGCCTTTTGTAAGTTCAGCGGACTAACGGCGTTATTCCCCAAAAGTAAGTGGATGAGTGGCTATTATCTTGGCCATTTGGATGAAGATCAATTACAAGAAGTTGATGTTTTGTGCGGAGCTTTTATGTTTTTCAGATCAGAAGCTCTTTTGCCCTGTAAAGGTTTTGATGAAGACTTTTTTATGTATGGAGAAGACATTGACTTATCGGTCCGCATTAAAAAGGCCGGCTGGAAAGTTGTTTATTTGCCTGATACAAGAATCATACACTTTAAGGGCGAAAGTTCTAAAAAGGCAAGCTTCAACTACATTAAACATTTTTACCAGTCCATGTCAATTTATGTGGGTAAACACTATACGGGCTGGTACGGTGGGGCCTTCCGACTCCTGATCAGGCTCGCTATCTGGTTTACAGCGGGCATCAGTTTTATCAAACACAATGTCTTGGGTAATTTTCTGCTTATCCTGGACTTTGCCCTTACTATTGTTATTCAGACGGCCTTAAAAAAAAGTTGGGCCGTATTTTATTTTGATGACTCGGATTATTATGACAACCTGGCTTCTCAGCTACATACCCTTGGAACTTCTTTTACATGGATATTTTTCCTTTGGTTTTTTGGACACTACGACCTCAACTGGAAACCCAGGAGACAATGGACAGGACTTTTTTTTGGTACCGTAGGTATTCTTATTGTCTATTCTCTCCTCCCATCTGAATGGAGGAGCAGTAGGTTTCTCATCATAGCCGGCGCCCTCATTACTCTTTTTGCAACCCTCCTAACCAGAAAATTATCGGTTTGGGTACTAAAAAACTGGCTTCAGAAAGGGAGAAGGCAAAACTATTTAATTGTAGCACTTTCAGAAAATGCCAAAAAAATAAGGGAAACGCTGCAACACAACGAACCGGAAGCCAATGTCATTGGATTTTTATACCCTCAAAATACCCTACCCTCTGAAAGCAAAGATTACCTCAATACCATCCAAAACATGGGTCAGGTTGTTGATTTGTACAAAGCTGACAACATCGTTTTTTCAACCGACGACATGCCCATGCAACGCATCCTGGATTTGATGGTTCAACCCGATAAAGAAGTAAGATACCTCATTACAGGCAGCGAAGACACGGCGGTAGTGTCCAGCAACAGCAGCACCCGCCAGGGTAAGTTCTATCACGCTGCCTCTTCTTTCCGACTAAGCCAGGGACTCTACATCAGACTCAAAAGAACAGTAGATGTTGGTACGGCCTTTTTTGTCTTACTTCTTTTTCCCATTATAGCCATGATGGGTCTAAAAAAAAGAAACATCTTCAATGCAGCCTGGCGTGTATTGAAAGGAGAGGCTACCTGGATTGGTTACTTACCACCTTTAGCTGAAGCCGTTAACCATGAAATCCTGCCACCCCTCAAACCCTCCATATGGACTCTCGAGCATTTAAAAAATAATCTCGATTATCTTCCTATGGTGACAGATGAGCATGCGTTGAATCAATATTATGCCAAAAATTATAGTCCTGTCATGGACCTTTCTATTTTGTACCATAAAATTTTTGTGTCATGACTCCAGAACCACAAAAAATAAAAGCCCTGGTAGCAGAAATTCTGCCCTACATTATTGGCGTTCGCAGGCACTTGCACCGCTTTCCTGAACTTAGTTTTGAGGAGTATGAGAGCAGTGCCTATTTGACCCGTATCCTGGAGGAAAAGGGCATCCCATTCACCAATGGTTGGGTTAAAACAGGCATCGTGGCGACAGTAGTGGGTGCCCATCCCGGTCCAAGAAGAGCATTTAGAGCGGAATTGGATGCTTTGCCTATTCAGGAACAAAACCAACTCACCTATCAATCTGAGGTACCGGGAAAAATGCACGCTTGTGGGCATGATGTCCACGCAGCTGCCTTGCTGGGAGCTTGTATCATAGCCCACCAATGCAGGTCGGATTTAGCTGGAACCCTTGAATTTATCTTCCAGCCCGGAGAAGAAAAACTGCCGGGAGGAGCTTCTTTGATGCTGGCAGAAAATGCCCTGGGCAACGATTTACCCGAGTCCATCATAGCCCAACACGTTTTTCCGGACCTGCCCGCCGGCCATGTTGGCATTTGCCCGGGAAAATACATGGCTTCGTCTGATGAAATTTACATTACCATAACAGGCAAAGGTGGGCATGGAGCGTTGCCCCATCTCTGTATCGACCCTATAGTGATTGCAGCAGAAGTGATTACGGCACTTCAGCAATTGGTGGCCAGAACGGCAAATCCTTTTTTACCATCGGTCCTCACCTTGGGTAAAATCAATAGCATTGGCGGGGCCACCAACATCATTCCTGAACAAGTAGCCATCGAGGGTACCTTTCGCACCATGGATGAGGCCTGGAGGTATGAAGCCCACCGATGGATCGAAAATACCACGGAGGGCATTGCGTCCGCACACGGCGCAACGGCAGCTATTGAAATTAAAGTGGGCTACCCCTGTCTAAACAACGACGAAGTCCTCACCCACAAAGTCAAAAAAGCTATGGTCAATTTTTTGGGCGAAGACAAGGTACACGATATACCCAAAAGAATGACGTCAGAAGACTTTGCCTATTTTGCTCAGCTGATTCCAGCTTGTTTTTACAGGCTGGGGGTAGCTTATGCAGATGGCAGACCCGCCCATGGAGTACATTCCCCCTATTTTGAAGTGGATGAAAAGGCATTGGAGACCGCAATTGGACTGATGGCATGGCTGGCTGTGTTACCATAGTTACACAACAATCTATTTGAAATTTGTTTTGTTATATTTAAACAAGTCATATCATTATATTTGCCATCCATAAAACAGAAACATGTCAAACAGCATCGAAAAAGTAAATTGTCTGATCATAGGTTCGGGTCCTGCTGGATATACAGCGGCTATTTATGCATCCAGAGCCAATTTAAACCCGGTATTATACACAGGTAAAGAACCCGGCGGCCAACTTACCATTACCACAGAAGTAGAAAACTATCCCGGCTATCCTCAAGGGGTACAAGGACCGGAAATGATGGAAGATTTTAAAAATCAGGCCCTAAGGTTTGGTGCAGACATTAGGTTTGAACTGATAGATAAAGTTGATTTCACCGGGCCTGTGCACAAGATCTGGTCAGAAACAGGCCATGAAATTCATGCCCACGCCGTAATCATAGCCACAGGTGCCAGTGCCAAATGGCTGGGACTACCTTCAGAGCAAAAACTGATGAATAAAGGAGTTTCTGCCTGCGCCGTTTGCGATGGTTTCTTTTTTCGCAAACAGGAAGTAGCCATTGTAGGTGCCGGTGACACTGCGGCTGAAGAAGCCACCTATCTGGCTAAACTCTGCTCCAAAGTACACATGCTCGTGCGCAAAGATGAGATGAGGGCCTCCAAAATCATGCAGGAAAGGGTAAAAAACACGCCTAATCTGGAAGTTCACTACAATACTGAAACAGCTGAAATTTTGGGAGAAGAGGGTGTTACCGGAGCTAGATTAAAAAACAATGTAACCGGTGAAGAAACCATTATAAATGTAACCGGATTTTTTGTTGCCATTGGCCACAAACCCAATACCGATATTTTCAGTGGCTGGCTTGATATGGATGAAAACGGCTATCTCAAAACCGTTCCCGGTCGTTCTCTTACTAACATTCCCGGTGTTTTTGCCAGTGGGGATGCTCAGGATCACATCTACCGACAGGCAGTGACTGCGGCAGGTTCAGGATGTATGGCAGCCCTTGATGCAGAACGTTATCTTTCAGAACATGGAATCATATAAACAACAATAAAAACATCATGAAAACCAAATTCAGAACAGGAGTCCTTTTCGGCGATGAAGTTACAGAATTGCTAAATGACGCCAATAAAAACCAATATGCTATTCCGGCAGTCAATGTCATTGGTACCAATAGTGTCAACGCTTGTCTGGAAACAGCCAAGGCAGTAAATTCGCCTATTATCATCCAGTTTAGCAATGGAGGCGCTGCTTTTTATGCAGGAAAAGGACTGGACAATGCAGACCAGAAAGCAGCTGTTTTGGGTGCGGTTTCTGGTGCCCTTCACATTCACCAGCTGGCAGAAGCCTATGGCGTAACAGTGGTATTACATACCGACCATTGCGCTAAAAACCTCCTTCCCTGGATGGATGGCATGCTGGATGCCAATGAGCGCCATTTTGAAAAAAACGGCCACGCCCTTTTTAGTTCTCACATGCTGGATTTCAGCGAAGAACCCATTCACGAAAATGTGGAAATGTGCAAGGATTATCTGGCCAGAATGTCGGAAATCGGCATCACCCTTGAAATGGAATTAGGGGTAACCGGTGGCGAAGAAGATGGAGTCGACAATTCTGATGTTGATAGTACCAAATTGTATACCCAACCGGAAGAGGTTTCTTTTGCCTATGAGGAATTGTCTCGCATCAACAATAGATTTACCATTGCAGCCGCCTTTGGCAACGTACACGGAGTTTACAAACCTGGTAATGTAAAATTGACTCCGGTTATTCTTAAAAACTCGCAGGACTATGTCCAAAGAAAATTCAATACCGGACCCAACCCGGTCAACTTCGTTTTCCACGGCGGTTCAGGTTCAACACGGGAGGAAATCAGAGAGGCCATTACCTATGGGGCCATCAAAATGAACATCGATACAGATATGCAATGGGCTTATTGGGAAGGTATTAAGAATTATTACGAAGCTAAAAAAGGCTACCTCCAGGCCCAGATCGGCAATCCGGAGGGAGCCGACAAGCCAAATAAAAAACAATACGACCCAAGGGTTTGGTTGAGAGAGGGCGAAAAGAGTTTTGTAAGTCGACTTAAAATTGCCTTCGAAGACCTCAACTGCCTCGATAGAAATAAAATCTAATGATCAGATTGAGGCAAATTGTCGCCTCGCTGTCATTTTATTGCGATATTATCCTTACTTTTATGGTTAATTTTCCGGCATTGCGATGTTCGGCACCATTTTATTTTGCTAACACACTAAAAACAAATAAGGCATGAAGCAAATTTACTTCTTTTTACTTTTTATGTTGAGTACTCTCTGGGTTTCGGCTCAAGCATCATTTTCAGATGATTTTGAGAGTTACACAGTAGATGAATACCTGGGTCCACAGTCCGATAAATGGACCACCTGGAGTGTCAAAGACGGAACTACGGAAGACACTAAAATCACCAATGCCAAAGCAGCCAGCGGCACAAAGTCAATTTATTTTTCTTCGACCTCAGCAAGCGGAGGACCGCAGGATGTGGTGTTGCCGTTTACCGATGCTTATACCTCTGGCGTATACAAAATTGGTATGAAACTTTTTATCGAGGCTGGCAAGACGGGTTATTTCAACTTACAAGCAGAAAAAGCCATTGGAACAACATGGGCCATCGATGTCAATTTTAACACAGATGGTACAGTGGTGTTGACCGGCGGTGGAGCAACCCTTGCATCAGGCAAGTTTCCACAGGGAGAGTGGTTTGCTTTTGAGATCGCAGGCAATATTTCTGCCAACCTCTGGGCAACCAGTGTTAATGGAGGTTCTCTAGGTACCTTTACCCTGGCAAGCAATAAAGTGGCTTCTATCGACTTTTATCCTGCCAATGCCAATGCGTCTTTTTATGTAGATGATTTTTACTATTCACAAGATGTGTTTACACCAAAGCCTAATGACATTGGAATCAGCGGAGTAACTGTAGCTCCAAGAGATCTAACAGGTATCAAATCACCACTGGGCGTTAACATCACCAATTTGGGAGCCAGTACAGTCAATGACATGGAAATCGAATTCCAATATGGAAGCCTTTCAGGTAAAAAAACAGTTACAGGGTTAAACCTGGAAAGCCTGGGATCTAAGTCTATTCTTTTTGATGAAGAAATTACAGTATTAGCAGGTGCCAATCCTATTCAGGTCACTGCCAAATTGATTGGTGCTACAGATGACGATGCTGCCAACAACGCTTCTGCATCTTCTACTACTGGTGTTACCCCTGCAGCTGACAAATTCGTGATTGCCGAAGAAGCTACAGGCACCTGGTGTGGCTGGTGTCCACGTGGAGCCGTAATGTTAGACAGATTGAGCAAAAGATATCCAGACTACTTCATTGGTATTGCTGTACACAATGCAGACCCAATGGTGGTAACAGATTACGATGCAGGCATCAGAGGACTTTCAGGATTTACCGGTTTCCCAAGTGCTACTGTGGGCAGAACAGCCATCATCGATCCATTGGCCATAGAAACTGCGTTTTTCTCAAGAATAATTGAAGCACCAAAATCAAGCGTGAGGGTAGGCGCCTCTTTTGATGAGACCAGTCGTGTTATCAAGATGTCTCCTAAAATCACTTTCAAAGCCAACGTTTCAGGTTCTTACAAGATGGCCGTTGTGATTGTAGAAGACAGTGTAAGAGGTACCGCTAGCGGGTATGCACAAGCCAATTATTATTCAGGAGGCGCTCAAGGACCAATGGGTGGCTTTGAATTGTTGCCCAACCCGGTTCCAGCCAACAAAATGACCTACAACCACGTAGCCAGGGTATTGACCGGAGGGTTTAAAGGCACTGCATTACCACTCAACTCTTACAAAAAAGACGACGTGGTGTACATGAACTTTGAAGCTACCATTCCTGCTGGTGTAAAATTGGAAAACATCCACATCATTCCTATCCTTTTTGCACCATCTGGCCTGATCGACAACGGTTATCCAGCCAAATTGGAAGAAGCTTTAGCAGAAGGATTTACCGTAGGTGCCAATGACATCACTTT
>JAGNSQ010000174.1 GCA_017987975.1 Saprospiraceae bacterium | reverse complement strand
AGCCCTTTTTAGCCAGGCCCAGGCCTAGTTCAGTAGCAACCACACCGCTACCCCCATAGGTAGGATAACATACAACGCCAATGTTCATAAAATGCCAGTTAAATTGTTTGTGGTCAAAGTTATGGTTTTTTTTCAGTCCTCCGGCAGGAAGTGTCCCAACTGACTTTAATCTGATATTGTATAACAAAAAGTGAAAAATATTTAAACAAAGTTGATGGATTATTGTTATCAAATCATTCAAAATCTTACAACTCACAAACGTATAAATGGCGGTTTATTCCATAAATGACATAGAAAAGCTGTCAGGGGTAAAGGCCCATACCATCCGGATATGGGAAAAACGCTATAATATTTTGGCCAATCGACGCACCGAAACCAATATCAGATACTACCTGGACGAAGACCTGGAACTCATCCTCAACATAGCCCACCTCAATAAAAAAGGCATCAAGATTTCTAAGCTGGCCACCATGACACCCGAGGAAATTAAACAAAAAATAGCAGATTCCTGTGAAGTGGATGTCATTTTTGAAAACCACATAGATGGTCTGATGCTCTCCATGTTTGAGCTCAATGAGTATAAGTTCCTCAAACTTTTAAATCACCATATAAGGGAGATAGGTTTCGAAAAGACCATGGACGATGTCATTTATCCCATGCTGGACAAGCTGAGTGTAATGTGGATTGCAGGGTCAGTCAAAGGGGTTCATGAAAATTTCATCAACAACATCATCAGAAGGAAATTGTCGGTTGAAATTGATAAACTGGACTTTGCTCCCAATGACAACGCAACCCGATTCCTTATCTTTTTACCGGAATATGAAGCACACGAGCTGAGTTTGCTTTTTGTTTATTACCTGCTCAAAAAGTATGGCGCCAACACGCTTTACCTTGGCACTCAGATCTCACTGCCAGATGTAAAAGATGCTGTCGATATATTTAAGCCCGATTATATTTTCACCCTCTTCAACGATAGTTTTTCCGAATCGCCCCTGCAGCCCTATATTTCAGAATTGGCCCAAATCCAACACCACGGCAGAATTTTAATTTCAGGCTATCAGACCGTGCAGCAAAAATTGGAGTTGCCGGTGAATGCCGAAATTGTGTACAGCCTCAACGACATCAAAAAGTACCTCGAATTGCCGGTAAGAGGCTTTTAATGCCGATACTAAAGCTTCAATTTGCAAAAAATTACAAGCCTATATATGATTTATTTTCACCTGTAAAAAGCTGAATGTAAGTTCATTTATGAAGATATTCGGTTGATGATTTGTGCCCAACATGGCCGTCAGTCTAAAAAAAATTTGACGGGTTGATCAAAATCCTAATATATTTGCTCCATGCATTTGAATAAGTCTACTTATTTCTGTTTCTGGTCATTTTACTTTTACAATGAGTAAGAGGTGGACTTTTAGTAGAAATAATTAAAGAAATAATACTTGAAAGGAGTCCGCCAAAAACGGGCTCCTTTCTTTTTTGGGATAATGCCAAACCATAAAAAGAGAGAGATGAAACAAAACATTGCCATTCAGGGATATCAGGGGTCTTACCACGACGCAGCAGCGGCCTCGTACTTTGAAGACCAGGATTACAACATTTTGCCAGCACCCTCATTTGAAGTGTTGGCAGACCTCCTTCAGCAAGGCAAAGCCGATAAGGCTGTTATGGCCATTGAAAACAGCATAGCGGGAACCATTCTGCCCAATTACAGGATATTGAGGGAACGCAATTTTTGGATTGAGGGCGAAATCTACCGACCCATCCATCATCAGTTGATGGTCAATGCCGGAGTTGAACTGGCCGACATCAGGGAGGTACACAGCCACCCTATGGCCCTGCAACAATGTTCAAATTTTCTAAGCCGGTTTTTGCCCGGGGTCAAATGGGTAGAGACCGAAGATACAGCACTGAGTGCCTCCATTTTGTCAGCTGATGGAGATAGGACCAGAGCCGTCATTGCCTCACAACGGGCTGCTGACCTTTATGACCTGTCTATTATTGGCCATAACATAGAAAACAACGCCCACAACTTTACCCGTTTTTTTATACTATCTGCCCAGCCGCAAGAACTCAGCCATGTAGATAAAGTGTCAGCCTACCTTACGGTACCGGACGAAAAAGGTAGGCTGCTTCACGTGCTGCAACATATTTATGATCATCAAATGAACCTGAGTAAGCTTCAGTCATTTCCAGTGCCCGGCAAGTTTAGGGCATACTTTTTTCACCTGGACATAGAGTTTGATCTGCTCTCCGACTATTATCAATTGAGTTCGGCCCTGCGCACCATTACTACAGAGTACAAAGAATTGGGTATGTACAAAAGAGCCCATGATGCGGTTGAGGCCCAAATTGAATCCCTACAAATGTCGATGTTATGATAGCGGCTGCACAACGATTGAGTCAGACAGAAACCTATTACTTTGCCCAAAAGATGGCTGAGATCCAGGCTTTGAATGACCAGGGGCATCAGGTTATCAATTTGGGAGTAGGCAGCCCCGACCTTGGACCTCATCCTAGTGTTACCCAGGCCCTCATGCAGGCGCTGGATCATGGACAGGCCCACAAGTACCAGCCATTCCGGGGCATACCAGGACTGTCGGATGCATTTGCAAGGTGGTATCAACAGCATTTTAAAATTGATAAGCTCGGAAATCATAACATCCTGCCATTGATTGGATCGAAAGAAGGGGTAATGCACATCTCCATGAGTTTTTTATCGCCGGGTGATGCCGTGCTGGTGCCGGATCCCGGTTATCCTTCATACAGTGCATCTGCAAGGTTGGCTGGAGCTGAAGTGATTTATTTTCCACTCAAAGCAGAAAACAACTTCCTTCCGGATATAGAAGAACTCTCCAATCTGGATTTGTCGCGGGTAAAACTCATGTGGATCAATTATCCCAACATGCCCACCGGGGGCAATGCCGATCTTACTTTTTTTGAAAAATTGGTACAGTTTGCTAAAAAACACCAAATACTAATATGCCACGATAATCCATATACATTTATACTAAATCCGGATCCCATTAATATTTTTCAAGTGGAAGGGGCCATGGACTGTGTGTTGGAGCTGACCTCCTGTAGTAAAAACTACCACATGGCTGGATGGAGGGTAGGGGCAGTAGCCGGCAATCCCACTTTCTTGCATACCATAGCCCGTTTCAAAAGCAATGTAGACAGCGGCATGTTTTACCCTATTCAACAGGCAGCCATCAGGGCCCTTCATTTGGGGGAAGATTGGATCGAATCCATCAATGAGATTTATAAAGAGAGAAAGGCTGCAGCCATCCGTTTTCTTTCTGGTTTGGGCTGCGAGGTAAATCCACATGGCGCGGGAATGTTTGTATGGGCCAGGGTTCCCGGCACCTTTGCCAATGGAGATGCCCTGAGTGACTGGGCATTGGAACATGTTAAAATTTTTATTACCCCCGGACGGGTATTTGGTGACGAAGGACATCCATATGTGCGATTATCATTGTGCAGTCCGACCACAGATTTTGAATTGGCTGCTCAAAGATGGCAAGCAGTGATGGAGGAAGGTAGAACTGGGGTAACATCATCTCAAAACGAAGCACCATGAAAGTCGTAATTGCTGGTTTGGGATTAATAGGAGGATCAGTGGCCTTGGCATTAAAGCGGCAAATCAATGTTGAACTCAAAGGCATAGACATGAATGCGGCCCATGGAAATAAAGCATTAAAACTAGGCCTGGTGCCCGAAGTCACCAACTGGGCCAGCGGTTTGGAGTGGGCCGATGTTATCATTTTGGCCATTCCGGTCAATGCCATTGAGGACCAATTGTCTGACCTATTGGACAAGGTACGGGCGGATCAAACCATCATTGATCTTGGATCCACCAAGGCTGAAATGGTGAATAGCAAAAAAGGACATAAAAACAGGGGTCGGTGGGTTGCGGCACATCCCTTGGCGGGTACAGAATATTCGGGCCCTGAAGCAGCGGTTTATGGTCTGTTTGAAGGCAAAAAAAACATAGTCTGCCACCCTGAGCAAAGTGATGCCGATGCATTGAAAACAGCATATGACGTTTTTACAGTGCTTGGACTGCACACCCTTGAAATGGATGCGTCTGAACATGACAAACACCTGGCCTATGTATCGCATTTGTCGCACGTTTCATCCTTTATGTTGGGATTGGCGGTGCTGCAAAAAGAGAAGGATGCCGCCAACATCCTCAATTTGGCCGGCACGGGTTTTGCTTCTACCGTTCGTTTGGCCAAAAGTCTGCCAGCAACCTGGCTCCCCATTTTTATGGCCAATCGTAGCCATGTGTTGGAGGCATTGGAAACTTATCAGCAGTGTCTGGATAGTTTCAGAGTAGCCCTGCAAAATAACAATGCCGAAGCATTGATGCAATTGATGAATGACGCCAATGCCATTAAAAAGATTTTATAAACCAGGAGAATTGTTTTAGTTTTAATACCATTAAGATGAAGACCACACAATTATTTGAAGAAAAAAAACGGCCACTTTTGATAGCCGGCCCCTGTAGTGCAGAAACGGAGCAGCAGTTGGTGGAAACCGCCACCCGGCTCAATCGCACCGGCAAAGTAGATATGATAAGAGCAGGGATCTGGAAGCCCCGCACCCGTCCAGGTAGTTTTGAAGGTATTGGAGCCAAAGGTTTACCCTGGCTACAGAGAGTAAGGGAACAGACAGGACTGCCAGTTTGTACCGAGGTAGCCAAAGCCTCCCATGTAGAGATGTGTCTGGAATTTGGCATCGATGTGCTATGGATCGGGGCCCGTACCACCGTCAATCCATTTGCTGTTCAGGAAATAGCTGAGGCTCTTAAGGGAGTAGATATACCAGTAATGATCAAAAACCCCATCAACCCGGATTTAGCTTTGTGGATTGGTGGTGTGGAGCGATTATCCAACGCCGGGATAAAGCAGATTGCAGCCATTCACCGGGGATTTTCTTTCAGTGGTGAAAAAATATTCAGAAATCGCCCCCACTGGCAATTGGCCATTGATTTCAGGCAGGAGTTGCCCAACGTGCCGATGATCAATGATCCCTCTCACATTTGTGGTCGAAGAGACTTATTGAAAGATGTTGCCCAAAAAGCCATGGATCTCAATTTTCATGGGCTCATGCTAGAATCGCACATCACTCCTGATGAAGCCTGGAGCGATGCGCAACAGCAGATCACTCCGGAAGTATACGGGGATATGATCTCGTCATTGGTGGTCAGGCATGAGATACCCGATGATCCGGGAAAGCTCACCTTGCTGGAACAAATGAGAAAACAAATAGACCTGATCGATGATGAGCTCCTACACATCTTAGCCTCCAGAATGAAAATATCGAGGGAGATAGGCAAATACAAACGCGACAACGACATCACCATCCTTCAGCAAAACAGATGGAAGGAGATCCTTGACAAGTTCATTGAAAAGGGACGCAATTCGGGCCTTAGCGATGATTTTGTAGCCCGCTTTATCAAGGCCATCCACGATGAGAGTATTTCTCAGCAGGAGGATGTGATGAAGAAGTGAGGATGTACCGATGTACCAATTTACCGATTTTGAATTTAGAGCCGTTGGGGCGCAAAACTTTGCGCCTATCATCTTTATATTGACTAGTCAGCTTGTCTTTTAAATCCTGCCACCCGATGAGATGCGCGGCAGGGTCAATGCCATCAACGGCATCTTTGTCAGCTGTAGCAACGAACTCGGTGCCTTCGAATCCGGCGTTGCAGCCCGCCTCCTGGGCACCGTACCCTCTG
>JAGNSQ010000173.1 GCA_017987975.1 Saprospiraceae bacterium | reverse complement strand
TTTTCTGTTTAGAATCCGGAAATTGTGTAAATTGGATTTCTTTTTGTGAGGGGTGGCGGGAGCGTCATAAAATCAAACTAAATTTAATTGACACATGAAACAGAGAATTGTATCTGGAAGTTTATTTTTTTTATTGTTTTTATTGGCAACGGCTTGTGGTCATAAGGCGGGGGAGACTTGTGGGAAAATGGCCACTTACTTTATCTATCCAGCTGAATACGATGCATCCGGGGTGAGGCGCATTCCCATTACGACTCCTGTTGGCAATTTTGAAGTGTGGACCCAACGTTTTGGTTCTAATCCTAAAGTAAAGATCCTGCTATTGCATGGGGGACCAGCCATGACCCACGAGTACATGGAGTGTTTTGAGCTTCCCTTTTTGAAAGAGGGCTATGAGTTTTATCAGTATGACCAGTTGGGATCTTATTACAGCGATCAACCTACCGACTCCATCCTTTGGACCACCGAACGGTTCGTAGAAGAAGTGGAACAAGTCAGGATAGCCATTGGAGCAGACAGCAGCAATTTTATAGTTTTGGGCAATTCTTGGGGAGGCATCCTGGCTATGGAGTATGCCCTCAAATACCAGAAAAACCTAAAAGCCCTCATTGTAGCCAATATGATGGCCAGTGCTCCGGAATATGGAAAATATGCAGCAGAAGTGTTGGCTCCGCAAATGGATGTTGCTGTGCTCAAGGAAATAAGAGCATTGGAAGCTGCCAAAGACTTTTCCAATCCACGGTACATGGAACTTTTGATACCCCATTATTACAACCAACATATTTGTCGATTACCCAAATGGCCGGATGGTCTCAACCGGGCAATGAAACATGTCAACGGAAGTATTTACACCCTCATGCAGGGACCCAGCGAATTTGGCATCAGCGGTCGTTTGGCGCAGTGGGACATTCGCACCCGACTGCCGGAAATAACAGTGCCCACCCTGATGGTTGGCGCCAAACACGATACCATGGACCCAAAAGCGATGGAGGCACAAAGTAAGATGGTAAAAAATGGGCAATACCTTTATTGTCCCAATGGTAGCCACCTGGCCATGTGGGACGACCAAACCGTTTTTATGGAAGGAGTTATCAGTTTTATCAACAAGACAACCCAAAACAAATGAAAGTAGCAGTGATTGGGGCCTCAGGCCTGATAGGAGGATATTTGGTTCAACACCTTTTGGCAGAGCCTTCGGTGCAGCATGTAAAAATCTTGGTGCGCAAAAAACTCGACCTTGCCCACAATAAGTTAGAACAGGTTCTGGTCAATTTTGAAGACCCCACCACACTTGAATCTGCCTTACAAGGAACAGATGCTGTTTGTGTTGCAGTAGGCACCACCCAGGCCAAGGTCAAAGGAGACATGGCTGCTTATCGAAAGGTAGACTATGACATTCCTGTTAACATTGCCAGGGCAGCCGCTACTCAAGACTGTAGATTATATCTCCTGGTATCCTCCGTGGGTGCAGATGCAAATGCTTCCAACTTTTACCTCAAATTAAAAGGAGAGGTAGAAGAAGAAATAAAAAAAATGGATCTACCCTCGGTCAATATTTTCCGCCCTTCTATGCTGTTGGGCAACCGAGCCGAATTCAGACTGGGTGAAAGGATAGGGCAAGGCCTTATGCGTGTTTTCAATTGGCTGATCCCCTCCAAATACAAGGCCATCAATGCCAGTGATGTGGCCAAGGCTATGGTGCACTGCTGCCTTGAAACCAATCCACCAAAATGGAACATCCTGGAGTACAGTCAAATCATGGCTAAGCTAAAATAAAAAAAAAAGGTCAGCAAATCGATCTTTACAATTCAAAAGTGGTAGCTAACAATTGTAAAAACTTAATTTACTGACCATTATTTTGGCAATTATTCATCGCATCTGGCCATTAGATAGTATATGCGCCTTTTTCTGCTTACAGTTCGCACCTGAATCAGAATGAGGTGGCCTTGTTGTGAATAGTCAATTGTCATTTTTGTCTATTCCTAACAACTCCTCAAAGGTAATTCTATGTTTTTTTCTTTTATCCCGTATTTATGGGGTGGGTAAAAACACGTATTTATACGTATACGTATGGACGCAATTTTTATATGTTCATAAATTCACATGCCTGTGCCGATAAAACGCAGTTTTGTCGGTATTCATATATTCACATGCCTGTGCCGATAAAACGCAGTTTTGTCGGTATTCATATATTCACATGCCTGTGCTGATAAAACGCAGTTTTGTCGGTATTCATCTGTTCAATGGTTTAGTGACGGCATGTGAACTTAACAATGCAGGGCATCGTAACATGTATGTGCGGAGTTATTTATTTTGATTTTTCTTTGTTGTGCTGATAATACTTCCTAACACTTGTTTGATTATTTTTATTTCAACAAGCAAATTTGAAGAATCGCCATAGGTTGATCTTCTGCCACATAGTTCAAGCCAGTATTCAGTTTCATCAGCCTCCTTCATTGCAATGATCATCTTATGAACAAAGTCCGCCCTTGAATATGGATTTTGTGCTTCTCTTACATTTGCTCCAATTGATGTGCCGGACTTAAGTAATTGATTCGAAACAACATATTTTCTTTTGCTTTCTAAAATTTCGCAATAATCAATAATGTTATTTGCAAAATCAAAACTTATTTCGAGAATTTTGTTATATTTCATAGCGTATTTTTATTCGCAATTTGTACTGTTTAATATTGGAATTCAAGTGAGTTGTAGTTAAAACTATTTTAAATTTTCAAATGTTCAGGTGCTTTTGCCCATAAAACGAAAGTTTTGCGGAATTCATAGGCTAATTGGTTCATATGTAGAAGAACTTCCTTGAAATAGGATTTTCCAGTAATAAAGTATATCCCAAAGTGATATGAACATAGCTCATACATCAGTCCACTGATGTATGGGCACCATGTGAACATAATCCCTACATCAGTTTACAGATGTAGGGATACCATATTAACCAGTTACACAAATTTACTCACATTGACACTAATAAACTGATGCTCGATGGCATAGATCACCAGTCCTGCAGTGCTTTTGCATTCCGTTTTTTCAAGAATACTCTTTCGGTGACCTTCAACGGTGCGGGCAGAAATGAAAAGTTTTTCTGCTATTTCTTTATTTGTAAATTCCCGGCAGATGAGTTTGAGGACTTCGATTTCTCTGGGAGTAAGATCAGACTGGATGGGCTTTTTGCGACTCAACAGCCGTCGATGGCGGATAAGGTTGAGAATGTAATCGTTGATATAAAATCCGCGTTGGGCTATGTTTCGGATGGTTATCAGGACAGTGGTAGGGTCTTCATTTTTGGCTAAAAAACCGGAAGCACCTTCATCCAATAATTTGAGGATGATGCTATCATTGTAGTGGGAAGTGAGAACAATGATTTTAAATGGCAGGGTCATGCTTGCCGTTTTAAGTATTACATCTACGCCGTCCATTATGGGCATAGAGAGGTCTAAAAGAACAATATCAACTTCTACTTTACCTGCGGCAATGTCGTCTAAAAATTTGCTTCCATTTTCTGCCTGATAGGTGACTGTGAGGTCGGCTTCACTGTTGATGATCATTTGCATGCCCTTGATGAATAATTTTTCATCGTCGACAATACCTATTTTAATTTTATCCATGAGTAGAGAAAGTAAACTTTATATGAAATCCTGTTTTTTCGGCGCTTGGTTCTATTTGATAGCTGCCTTTCAGGATCTGGCAACGGGTCTGAATATTGCGCATACCGGATCCCACTTTTGTGCTGTCCGGATCCATTCCTTTTCCATTGTCGGTATAAGTCATGAAAAAATGGGCATCTTCTAATCGGAACATGATTTTGATCAAATTGGCCCCGGCATATTTTACTGTATTCTGAATTAGTTCCTGAATAATTCGGTATAAGTGGAGCTGTTCCTCTTCTTCGGTGTAGGGTATCAAATGACTCGAAGTGATTTGAATTTGAATGCCTTCTATTTGGTTGATATGGGTTTCCAATTCGCTCAAAACATAGGTAATTCCAAACTTTTTCAACAAAGGCGGCATTAGTTCATGCGATAGTTTTCGCGTTCTTTCTATGCTGGTCGATAAAGACGATTGAATCTGATCAATCAGTGGATTATCATTACCTCCTTCTCCCATGTTTTTCTTGAGCATGTGTAAATTGAGGTGGATGATGTTGAGTTGCGAGGTAATGTCATCGTGCAATTCTGATGCTATTCTATCCCGCTCTGTTTCCTGAATATGGATGGTGGTGGCCAGTAATTCTTTTTGAAAGTTGATCTCTTGTTCTTTTTGCTCCATCCTGGCCTTCATGATTTTTTTCTGGCCTTTGCTGAAAAACCAAATAACAGCTACCACAACGCCTAGCATCATGACAATACCGCTTAATATGGTTGTTATCAGCTGAATGTCTTTCATGTGGTTGCTGGAACGTTTTTATTTCGGAAAATATAACTAATCAATATGTAACCAATGGCAATTCTTACTATCAATAATATAAAACTCCTCAGCAACCAAACCCCCCTTTGCCATTCTTTTGGAATGCCTAGCATCTCGTTTGAAAATGCCAGGATTACCGCTGTAGCCGCATAATAAACCAGCATCCAAACCACCAGTTTTTTGATCATCAAAAGCGGGTGGGAGGGTTCCAGGTCCATGGTGTGGTATAAAAATCTGATGCAATACAGGATTATAATCCAACCAACCATCGAAGCTGTATAAGAATTAAACTCATACAGAGGTTGAACAAAGAGTGAGTTAAGTAGAATGACCACAGTACCTCCCATTAGTATGTAATTATAAGGCAACATTGAGGGGTGGTTTTTGTTACATTCTTTAAAGAACAGAGAAAGTACCCAGAATTCAATTAAAGTAAAACAATGAATGTATATCAAGTTATTTCTCCCTGCCCACATCATGCTGGTAGTGATAATTTCAGTGCAAAAAGAAAAAATAAGATATATCCCAATTAGCTGTAACGTTCGATCAAATTTTTTAAACCTCCACAAAACGAGTAGAGACAAAATAAATGACACAAAGATTGAAACATGCCCTAATACGAAGAAGAGGTTTTTTGTAATCCAATCCATACAAGTTGTTATTCGCAAGTAGGTGGGCAAGGATAAGAATAATCGTAGAACTTTGGGATAATGGCTTTATCTTGATCCAAACCAACTGCAATCAGATGTGCCACCCAATGACCGGCGCTAAGTGGTTCCAGTCCCTGATAAAATCTTACTCCACTGGCCTTTGATCCCAATACAGCTGCTAAATCCACAATGGGCATGGTATAATATTTCACCAATGCAGTATCCGAGTAGTTGGATCCTAGTGAGTCCCATGCTGCAGTCCATGCATCAAATTGAGCCTGACTAATGGTGTCAGCATCAATGCCTAAATTGGATTTTATTTCTGTTTTAGGTTTTGAATCCTCTGCAGATGGTGAACATGCGAGAAAGAACAATAGCACACTTGCAGTGAGAAGTAATACATTTAATTTCATTACTTAGATTTTTGTTTCGTTTTGAAAAAATGGTATCTCTTCCAAACGTCTCATAAAATTACATATTTTTTTTTATTCTAATATATTTTGGTTCTTATAGGGGGGAGGATTGGGGGATTATGTGCTAAAGCCTGTTTACTCAGGTATTGGATGGGGGGCTGCTGTGCCAGACGGAAACTATTGTACCCAGAGCGAAGGCCTTACTTCCTTTTGCTATTTTAGTTGAAAAATAACCGGAAATGTCCTTTTCCCTCCATAAGAGAAGGAA
>JAGNSQ010000172.1 GCA_017987975.1 Saprospiraceae bacterium | reverse complement strand
CTATAAACGATGGAATATTTGTTTTGGTTTGAAACCGAATCCGCTTTACCCTTATTTTATTGTTAAGATTGGGCTATATTTGAATAAAAATTTTTTGATATGGATCTTTTTCTGGGAAATATTCCCTTTAAGTACAAGGAAAACGATGTTCTCCAAATTTTTGATGGTTTGGGTGAAGTGGCTAAAGTGCGCATCACCATCAGCAACATAACCAAACAAAACAAAGGCTTTTGTTTTGTGAGCATGCCGGTTGATGAAGCTGCTACTAAGGCTATTGAAGCACTGAACGGCAAAGAAGTAGATGGTAAGAAACTGGAAGTTGTCAAAGTAGAAGGCAGTGTAGCCGAATGGGAAAAGAAAATCCTCAGACATGGTGGTGGAAAGGCAGGAGGCTCGTCCAACAATTTCAGTCAGGGCGGAAAAATTAAGGCCGGCGGTGGCCCTCCTAAAAGCTTTGGCGGTGGACAGCGTGGTGTCATTAAAACAGGGGGTAGCAGGGGTTCTTAGTACCCTCATTTAGCCCCCAACCTACTTTGGTATCAAAATTGCAGATAGTATTGTAAAATGTAACACCAATGAGCAACAGATCAATACCTTTGGTAGACTTATCCAGTTTTGTAAACGGCGACGAAGCACAAAAGCAGGCTTTCGTTGAAGCGCTTGGAAAGGCTTTTCACGAAGTAGGTTTTGTTGGGGTCATCAACCACCAGGTTCCCAAAGATTTAATTGACGGTTTCTACGCATCCTCCAAGGCATTTTTCTCCCTTCCGGTGGATGTCAAAAGAAAATACGAAATAGCAGGCCTGGCTGGCCAAAGAGGCTATACCTCTTACGGCAAAGAACACGCGAAACAATCTGCTGTAGCCGACCTCAAAGAGTTTTACCAGATTGGTCAATACGTAAGCGATGACCACCCTCTAAAACACGAATATCCTACCAATCCTACGGTAACTGAAATAGAAGGTTTTTCAGACTACAGTCAGAAATTATACAAGGCCTTCGAAGGGGCAGGAGCCCATTTGTTGCGCGCCATTGCCCTTTATCTGGGTCTGGATGAGGCCTATTTTGCGGAAAAAATCAAAGACGGTAACAGCATCTTGCGCACCATTCACTACCCCCCAATTACGGAAGAACCTCGTTCTGCCATCAGGGCCGAACAACATGAAGACATCAACCTCATCACCCTTTTGGTGGGCGCTTCGGCGGGAGGACTTCAATTGTTGAATTCTCAGGGCGAGTGGCTCGATATCGTGCCGGAAGCCGATGAGATTGTCATCAATGTAGGAGATATGTTGCAGCGTTTGACCAACAATTATCTGGTATCAACCACCCACAGAGTGGTCAATCCGCCCAGAGAACAATGGCACGTACCTCGTTTGAGCATCCCATTTTTTCTGCATCCTAAATCATCAATGGATCTCACTTGTTTGCCTGCAACGGTGACCGAAGAAAGGCCGTTGGCGTATGAACCCATAACGGCAGGTGACTACCTCAACGAAAGATTAAGAGAAATAGGATTGAAAAAATAAACACAATCAACTGGTTGTGTGTTAATTATACAATACAAATAAAAAAATGACCGCCTTCCGGCATTTTCATGCTAAACCGGGAGTTTTTTTTGAGGTCAAAACGTTGTTAGTGTTGTAACTTTGTACCATAAAATTTAACACATGTTATTTTCTGCATTATTCTTGAGTGCCATCGGGCCGGGAGAGCTGATTGCTATCGTATTGGTTGTCTTATTGCTATTTGGTGGTAAAAAGATTCCGGAACTGATGAAAGGTCTGGGTCAGGGCATCCGTGAATTCAATAAGGCTAAGGCCAATATTGAAACGGAAGTAAAAGAAAATATCAGAGAAATAGAGTCTAACAAATAAGATATTTTTCTGTTTGAAAAAACCCGCTACACCACAGCCAGTCTGTTGTTTAGTGGGTTTTTTTATTCTGTCTCTCTCCCGTATTTTTCTTCCATTTCATTCAACTCCTCTGTATTGATAGCATAGGTAGTAGGCTTGGTAACCACAAATGCTGCCGCGAGGTTGGCTGATTGTATACATGTAGCCAAAGGCAAACCATCTGCCATCTTTTTTGCCAATACAGCCATGGCGGTATCACCAGCGCCTGACACATCATATACATCTACCTTATGGGTCGGAAAATGAGACACACCCTCTTTTGAAATTAGGGTCATGCCTTCTTTGCCCCTTGTAATCAGCAGGTTTTTGAAGTTAAATTGTTTCATCACTTCTTTGCCTGCATTGGCTACCTCATCGTCCTTATTAACTATCGTTCTGCCCAGCAAATCTTCGAGCTCAACCAGATTGGGTTTTACCAGGTAAGCCCCATTGTACTTGTTCCAGTCTCTACCCTTGGGATCGATCAACACCCTTGCATTTTTTCGGGTGTTTTGAAACATCCAGTCCATAACATCCTCCGAACAAAAACCCTTGTCGTAATCCGACACGATTAAGATGTCTGAATGCTCAAACTGATGTTTAAAATATTCCAGCGACCTGGGTGAATGTTTAAACTGGCCCTCATTGTCAATGCGCAACATCTGCTGGTTGCGAGATACTATCCTTGTTTTGGTCGTTGTAGGAATATCGGCATCGAGGTACAAAATGGGTTCGATGTTTTTGGCGACAAGCAGGTCGTGCAGCCACCTCCCGGTTTCATCTCTGCCCACTGCTCCTAACAATTTGACATTGGCTCCCAAATTAGAAAGGTTATTGGCTACATTGGCCGCTCCGCCCAGGGTGTAATAGTCATTTTCAACTTTGACCACCGGTACTGGTGCCTCGGGCGAAATGCGACTGGTACTGCCTTGAATGTACCTGTCTAAAATGATATCTCCCAATATGGTAATGGTCTGTGGATCCATGTCAAAAGATGTTTTTGTCTGTGGCTGCATTGATGCTGATACCCCCTCCTATATAAAAATAACTCTCTTTTACCGTTCCAAGTTTATAATAACCGGTTGATTGGCGGTAAATACCTTGGAGAAAAAGTTGGTAGTTGGGCCAGATTTTATAATAGGTAGTTGCCCTGATAAATTGAATGTTTTGTTTTGCTCCTTGTAACAAATTGTTGTCGTAATCCCTAATCCTATATAAATTATTTATGCGCGGATCGCTGCCTTCATTACCATTATAATTTCTACCCTGTTGAATATAGGCAAGATCCGCTTCAAAGTGCCAGTTTTTAAGTCCGCTGTACACTGATCTTACAAGAACTTCCCTGAGGTTGCTGCCCAACGGGTGGGCAAGAGGAGAATTGTAATGCGTGTAACTTGTAAGCACGATGCCTAGTTCAGCTCTGTCGTGACTATAGGTATACGGTCGCACCATATTGTACTCTGCCGTTAGATCCAGCCTGTCAACACCAAGTGCATTAAAATATTTAAGTCCGGCCTGAACACCGTGTTTATTGCCCCACCATCCGTCTTGTTTTAAAAAACCGAAGTTAAGTTCATCCAACAGTAACTGACCATATACGCGCATACGTTTTTTAACATCCCAGGTGAGATTCAAACCAATCATAGCATTGTCCGGGCTGCCCAGAAATTGCTCCACCATCCTGTAAAAAATAACCGGATTGAGGTATTGAAATTCAAACTGGTTTTGACGTGCAAAGATGACCGATTCAAATACACCCACCTCAAAGTTCTTGCGGGGTCTGAAACTTAAGTAATGGGAGGCCATGTATTTTTTGTTCAGCAATAAATCATCAGGGAGCTGATTGGCGCTTACCGTGTTTAACTCCGCAAAAATATTCTGGTAGTGCAGCTTCCATACCCGGGTATTAAATTTCAGGTAAAAATAGTTGTTGCTAAAATCAGACAGTAGCAAAGAACGAATGCCATTGCCTATAAAGTGCCTGCCGTGGCCCAATTCTACTGAGATGCTTTTTGAAATGGGCACCCCTACATAGGCTTGTGCATTGAGAAAGTCGTAGCCATGCAACCCACCCAACACACTGCTGTTGTAGCTTTTATAAAAGCCCTGCTGTGGGATGGTATTATAGTTGGTTATATAATTTCTAAACCACGGTAAAAACTGTTGTTGATTTTCAAGTACCCGTGAAAAAAAATACACTTTGTTGTCTATGTAACCATAGACCTCTGCACCGCGGGTGTTTTGAAAAATTGTGGCCTCGTAATTTGTCACATTGCCCCCTTCAACCAAAACAATAGGATTGGCCCTTAAGTTAAATGAAGGCACATCAATACTTAAAAAATGATGCGGACTCTCGTAGAAATACTTTAACAATGGCTTTTGCCAACGATACAAGGTATCTAGAGGGTCGGTAATTTCTTTCGGAAAGTTGTATTGATTGACAAGGTCCTTAAATTTATACTGATCTCCTTTTGATAAGGCCCTATAGTTCTCAAAACCCTGGTCAATTACGCTGGTGGCGGATGACATTTTGAGTGCAGATGAGGAAGCCTTGTCGCTAGGATACATCACCTGCAGGCGTTCAGCCAAATCAGTATGTTGTGCTCTGTCCAACAACAAATTTTGCGACAGAATTTTAGCCGCACAAAAACATAAAGCAAGCAGGAGAAGGGTGTTTTTTTTCATTACATTTTCTGGTGGGCTTTGATGATTTTTTGTTCAAGAAGTGTGGTAGAATAACCGGGTGCAAAAGTCAATGACTTTACAGTGCCTCCGGCGGCCAGAACCACATCACTTCCTACAATTTGTTCTACCGCCCAATCACCTCCCTTGACCAGGACATTGGGTTTTATTTTTTGTATCAGTGCATAGGGATCGTCTTCCGTAAACAGGGTCACCGCGTCGGTAAATTCAAATGCTGCCATTACTTCCAGGCGGGTTTGTTCATTGTTGATCGGCCGGTGGGGTCCTTTAAGCCTGGCCACTGACGCATCGGCGTTTAAGGCTACCACCAGTTTTTGTCCCTGGTCAGCCGCTTCTCTGAGGTATTGGATGTGGCCGAGGTGGATTAGGTCAAAACAACCATTGGTAAATACAACTTTATGCCCCTGGCTTTTCCACTCTTCTGTGAGGGAGGCCAGGATGTTGTGATCCAGTACTATTTTTGAAGAAGGTGTTGCCATAATTACAAAAGTAACAAAAAGCAACGATAGCCGCTATGTCTTCCCTGTGCCCGCCTCCGGTTTTTTACCGGATAAAACAACCAAGCCCAAAACGCCAAAGGTGATGATGGTAATGACCTGGATGGTAAAAAAACTCAGATTGGCATAGGTAAAGGCACTTCTGGCATCAATTCCATAGAGCGAAAGACTTTCGATGGCCAGAAAATGATAGCTGCCCATGCCTCCCGGTGATGGAAAAACGATGCCCAGGCTGCCAAAAAAGAAAACCACCAGGCCTGCCAATGGCCCCAGGTGATCGGTGGCGTCTAAAGCCTTAAACAAAACAAAGGCCATAAAAAAATACAAAAACCAAATTGCCACGGTATATATCAGAAAGGTGATGGGTCTTTCTATGTTTTTTATACTTGACAATCCCTCCCAAAGTCCGGCAACAAAGACATTGATTTTGGATTTCAATTTTAACTGGTACCAATCTGTAGTTGTAAACTTGTAAAAGGCATACAGAAGAAAGGCAAGGACCAAAATCAGGATCCACCAGGCCCGGCCCTGCTGCATTGCTTTCCACCTAACGCTGAGGTCCAGGTGCTGATCAAAGTATCCAAAGATCAGATCAGAGGCTAAAATAACTGTAACCACACCAATCAAAAGCAAACAGATCATGTCTAAAACCCTATCCA
>JAGNSQ010000057.1 GCA_017987975.1 Saprospiraceae bacterium | reverse complement strand
TATGTAGAAAACTGGGGCAATGATCACATGCTTTTTCTGGAAAGCACCATAGACAGGGTCAACGAAGAATACAAAAGCCTTGGATCTACCAAACCCATCCACCACATTGTATCTACTGAAAAAGGACAGATATCACCCAATGAGGTAAACCGTTTCATTACTTATGCTGGCCCTGAAACCAGTGTATGGCCTATTCCCGGAACCAATACATCTATGTTATTGTGGCATACCTGGAACCACGTGGAGTGGGACTTCGATTTTTGCAATGACAGTTATGCCAATTATACTGCAAAGCTCAAGCCGGATCCTGATGTAAAAAAAGTACCCAATAAACATGAGATCCAAGTCAACGAGCCGGTATCCTCATTACAGATCCTCAATGCATCCGGCCAAGTGGTAGCCGACATCCTGAATCCTGGTAATGTGATCGACATCAGCAACCTGGTAAGGGGTAAATACGTAATGTCTATCCTTACCAATGCAGGTGACAAGGTGGTGAAGATGTTTTCGAAGAAGTAGGAAAGAAGAGGTACCACCAGCATTCGTTTTTAGCTATTTTGATGTTAAAGAGATAAGGCTATTTATTCATCATTCAAAAACAGGCACAACGAATCGCTCTTTATGGGTTTCTATATTATTATTTATTAGGATTTATCAACAACCATTTTTGGTTGATCAAATATTAGAGTTGGCTGCTTTCGTTATTGCCAACCTAGTTTCAACAATTCTTTATCTAGCGTTCTTTTCTTAGTTGTTTCTTCAATGAAAATAGATAAAACCTCTCCAAATGCCTGTTTCGCATCTTCTTCATCATCACCATAAGATGATAAGTTCAATGCGGGGCAGTAAGAAACCCAAATTTCTTCCTCTTTGAATAACAAAACGTCAACGTTTACATTTATTTCCTGCAGATATTTTGTTAATATATTTTTAGCCATTTTGTTATTGATGCTAGCCCCCTATTAATCGGACAATATTCAAAGTTAAAAAATAGTTGATACATTTCTTTATAATTTTGCCTTTGAGATGATAGCGACCAATGGTGATCTTTATACCGACGTTGTTTTGTTAGTGTTGGGCCCAACCTAACTTTCTAAGCGGAGACGATAGCTCCCTTAGGCTCTCATTGCTCGATGGTCACTTTTTTTGCCTTTCCTCTGTGCAAGGTAGTTGTTGATTTGATAATAGGGTAAAAGCAGCTAGAACCTTGTTTTTTGCTTTTCTATTTTTACAAGTTTAATACGTTTATCTAGCCAGAGTTCTTTAAACACCTGTGGCGGTAAGTTACAAATCGAGCCATGCAGTCTAATATTGTTATAGGTATTGTAAAACACCTTTAACCGGTTTTCAAGATCTTGTAGAGTTTCAAATTCTTCGGTTCCAATAGAGTTATTTAGGATCGCATGAAAACTTTCTATATGCCCATTTTCCTCAGGTGTATACGGATGTGTAAACACCTGATTTATCCCGTTTTGCAATAAATATTCTTGAACTATTTTAGCTTCGAATTGGCTTCCATTATCATTTCTAACCTCTACTTTAATTCCTTTGCTGGGTATGTCAGATTCTTGAAGACAATTTACTATTACATATTCCCATGTTTTTTTCACCTGATCTTGTTTCATGGAATAGCCTGCTGTCCAATATAAAGTCTCTCTTGTAAAAGTATCTATGATGGTCAATATATATGCCATTCTGCCGGAACCAGAGATTCGCTTGTATTTGATATCTATTTCCAATACCTCTAGTGGTCCGTTGCTATCCACGTTTCTGAAACGTACTCGATTCTTGCCCGATTGCTTCGTTTTGACATGCAAAAGACTTTGCTCTTTCATGATTCTGTGTACCTTTTTATGATTTATTAAGTACCCTAACATGAATAACGCTGTAGTCATTTTATGGTACCCCTAATCAGTTTCCTTATCGGCCTTAATACGTACAATTTCATTCACAACTACTTCATTTTCAACCTCTTGAACTTCTTCTTCTGAAGAACCAACAATTTTTAGTGTTGTATCACTTGGCTTTACTCCTCTTCTACCTGATTTTGCTTTGTGATAATACTGATGCCTGCTTATTCCAACAGGTTTTAAGGCAGATCCTACTGATAGACCCTGGAAGTTGTAGGATCTAACAATCGCTTTTCTTTCTTCCAGGCTAATATCTTTTTTGCTAACAGCTCATCCTTTAGTTTACTTTCTAATTCCTTTTCAACAAGTATCTTCTTGAGCATGTCATTTTCACGATTAAGTCGATTGATTTCCTGCAATCTTTCCTTCGTCATGCTGTGCTTAAGCCCTTCGTTCCCGGCATCGGCCACTTTTTTCTTCAAGTAGTAAAATGTTGCAGGATATAACCCGTACTTGTTAAGCGTGGCCGCTACTCCTTGTGTCTCAGCTTCATCTAGGATTGCCAACTTTTCCTTTTCAGTAAATTTTTGTTGTTTTTTCATTCCCAACATTACAGTTTTTTTGTTGTATTATTGTCCGGTTATTTAGGGGGCTAAACTATGGCCCATGCCGATTCGTAACTGGGGTCTTGTTCTAAACTAATTTTTAATTATCTTTTATTCCTGATGCCGCCCTTAATCTTTTCTTATAATTTGTGTTTACACAAATTTATTTAAAGTTTCTAATATACTGACATTCAACCATATGTGCAATATCTTTTTTAAATAATTTTTAGTTTCAAAAGCACAACACGTTAAATTAGTTATAATCTTTCTAAATGCAACGTTATTGCAAAAAATACTTATTACTTTTGTTTCTAATGAAATTTTTCATCCTCATATTTTCCATTTATTTATTGGCATTGTCATTAGTGCCATGCAGTGATGCATTTAATGAATGTCAAAGTATAGATGTTGAATATTCAAATGACCACGATCATGAGTCCGATCATGATGATCATTGTACACCATTTTGCTCTTGTTCTTGCTGTGGGACATCAATAATTAGTAATTCTGTTTTAATTCCCTTTTTAAAACTTAGAAATAAAGTAACCCTTTCAAATGAAGTATTCACCTTTGCATCTTCATCCATTTCTAATTTCTTAGGCTCAATCTGGCAACCCCCTAAACTCTAATATCTGGTTTTTTATTGGCTTAGTATGCCCATTTTTAATCTAGTATTATATACTTGATTACATTCTGGTATTTATTCTTTAAGCTGATTTGACATTTTTATTTTTTATAAATTTCAATTAAACATGCAAATTCATGTTAGATCAGATAATTAAATTTAGTATTAAAAATAAATTCATAATTGCTATTATGACTTTATGCCTCATAATATGGGGTACTTGGAGTGCTTCAAAACTGCCAATAGATGCAGTCCCGGATATAACCAATAATCAGGTGCAGATCATGACCCTTTGCCCTACATTAGCCAGTCAGGAAGTAGAGCAGTTAGTTACTTTTCCCATTGAGCAAAGTATTGCAAATTTACCAGATATAGAGGAAACAAGAAGTATTTCAAGATTCGGTCTGTCGGTAATTACAGTTGTATTTAAAGATAATGTTGATATTTATTTTGCAAGGCAACTCATCAATGAAAAATTAAAAGAAGCCGAAGAAAAAATCCCTTATGGTATTGGAAAGCCTGAGTTAGCCCCTGTCAGCACAGGCTTAGGTGAAGTATATCAATATATTTTACATCCTAAAAAAGGAAGTGAAAATAAATACAATGCTAAAGACCTTAGAACTATGCAGGACTGGATAGTTGCAAGGCAACTCAATGGTACTCCTGGCATAGCAGAAGTAAATAGTTTTGGTGGCGAACTCAAACAATATGAAGTAGCAGTTAATCCTTATAGACTGCAATCTATGGGTGTATCTATTCCTGATATTTTCAATGCATTAGAATCTAATAATGAAAATACTGGTGGTGCTTACATCGATAAAAAACCAAATGCCTATTTCATTCGAGGTATTGGTTTAGTTAACTCTATAGTAGATATCGAAAATATAGTAGTGAAATTAAGTGGCGATAAAGTGCCAATATTTATAAGAGACGTAGCTGAAGTTCGATTTGGTCATGCTGTACGATATGGTGCTTTGACTTACAATGGAGAAGTAGATGCAGTTGGCGGTGTGGTTATGATGCTTAAAGGTGAAAATAGTAATGAAGTTGTAAATAGAATAAAAGCTAAGTTACCTACTATTCAAAAAACTCTACCTGATGATGTTGTCATAGAAGCATATCTTGATAGAACCGATTTAGTTAATAGGGCTATAAGTACCGTAAAAACAAACCTTATCGAAGGTGCATTAATCGTAATTTTTGTATTAGTTGTATTTCTTGGCAATCTCAGAGCTGGATTAATAGTTGCATCTGCAATACCGCTATCCATGTTGTTTGCTTTAGGTATGATGAATGTATTTGGTGTAAGTGCCAATCTTATGAGTCTTGGTGCTATTGATTTTGGTTTGATTGTAGATGGAGCTGTTATCATTGTTGAAGCCACCTTGCATCACTTAGGATTACGTAAAACCATATCAAGATTTACACAAAAAGAAATGGATGACGAAGTATTTATTTCAGCATCAAGAATTAGAAACAGTGCAGCTTTTGGTGAAATTATTATTCTTATTGTATATATCCCAATTCTTACTCTTATCGGTATTGAAGGTAAAATGTTTGGTCCTATGGCTATGACGGTTGGCTTTGCTATACTTGGAGCTTTAATATTATCCTTGACTTATATTCCTATGATGTGTGCTTTGTTTTTACCAAAAACCATATCACACATTCCTACTATGTCTGATAAAATGATGGCATTTTTCCATCGTATATACGAGCCTTTATTGAAAAAAGCCATACTATTAAAATTTTGGTTAGTTGGTATAACAGTTGCAATTTTTATGCTATGCTTATGGATATTTAGCAGATTGGGAGGTGAATTTATTCCTAATTTAAATGAAGGTGATTTTGCTTTCCATTGCATCTTACCTCAAGGTTCTTCTTTAAGCCAGAGTATTGAAACTTCCATGCAGGCTTGTAGAATTATAAAGACTTTTGAAGAAGTTAAAATGGTGGTTGGTAAAACAGGTGCTGCTGAAATTCCTACTGATCCTATGCCTCCTGAAGCTACAGATATGATGATCATACTCAAGCCGAGAAATGAATGGAAAGCACAAAAATCTTATGATCAGTTAGCCGATGAAATCAATGATAAATTGATGGTTATTCCAGGTGTTTTTTATGAGAAAAGTCAACCAATACAAATGAGATTTAATGAGCTTATGACTGGTATAAGACAAGATGTAGCCGTTAAGATTTTCGGTGAAAATTTAGACTCTTTATTAATATCTGCTAATAAAGTTGCTGAGATTGTCAAGACAGTACAGGGAGCTACAGAACCTCAGGTTGAAAGAGTAGCAGGCTTACCTCAGATAAACATAGAATATGATAGAAATAGAATGGCAAATTATGGTCTTAACATTGAGCAGATAAATGATATTGTCAGTACAGCTTTTGCCGGCAAAACCGCAGGAGTTGTGTATGAAAATGAAAGAAAGTTTGATTTGGTAGTGAGATTAAATGAAGCAAACAGAACTTCTATTGATGATGTAAGCAATTTATTAATACCTACTCATAATGGTAATCAGATACCATTATCACAGGTAGCAACCATTGATTTCAAGCTTGGTCCTGCACAGATAAGTAGAGAAGATGGCAAGAGAAGAATTGTAATTGGCTTTAATGTTAAAGACAGAGATGTTCAAAGTGTTGTTGAAGAAATTCAATTAAAATTATCAAAGGAAGTAGTTTTACCTACGGGATATTATTTTACGTATGGCGGTACGTTTGAAAATCTTCAAAAAGCATCCCAGCGATTAATGATTGCAGTTCCTGTTTCCTTATTATTAATTTTTGTTCTTCTTTATTTTACATTTAATTCAATGAAACAAGCAAGTTTGATATTCACAGCTATACCTATGAGTGCCATTGGTGGTGTATTTGCATTACTCATTAGAGATATGCCATTCAGTATTTCTGCTGGTATAGGATTTATAGCTTTGTTTGGTGTTGCAGTTCTCAATGGAATAGTGCTTATTGGTACTTTTAATCAACTTAAAAAAGATGGTATAAATGATGTTATCCAAAGAGTTATGGAAGGTACTAATATAAGACTTAGACCAGTACTTATGACTGCTACTGTAGCAAGTCTTGGTTTTTTACCTATGGCATTGAGCAGTGGGGCAGGGGCAGAAGTGCAAAAACCTTTAGCTACTGTAGTTATCGGGGGGTTAATCACTGCAACTTTTCTCACATTGTTTGTTTTGCCATTGCTCTACATATTGTTTGATTCAGGAATCAAAAAAAGAGATAATACTAAACCTATTAATTCAATGAGTATTCCTATTGTTTTCTGGTTTTTATTAATCCCTTCAATTTCCAATTCTCAAATTATTTCTATTGATGAGGCTGTAGAGATAGCAATTAAAAACAATAATACTATTAAAGCAAAAGATTACGATATTCTTGCTTCTCAGAGTTTAATAAAGACTGCAAAAGGATTACCTAAACTCGACTTCAATATTTTATTAGGACAATACAATAGTTTAAAATTTGACAATGCTTTTCAGGTAGCTCAAACCATACCTTATCCTACTTTATTTAAAGCAAAAAAGGAATTGATTGAAGCCGAGATTAAAGGCAAAGAATTAGCAAAAGAAATGTCAATAGTTGAATTAAAAAATCAGGTAAGATGTTATTACCATAATATACAATATCTTCAATTTCAAAAATCAAAATTGCTTACTATTGATAATCTTTATAATGATTTTATTAAGATTGCCGAACTTCGATATAAAACAGGTGAGGGCAAAAAAATTGAAATAAATACTGCTACATCTCGTAAAGGTGAAGTAACACTTTTGTTAAATCAAAATAATGTTGAGATTGAAAATGCATACAGTTCTTTTTATCAATTGCTCAATACATCTCAGCGTTATAAAATAGATAGCATTGGTTCTTATAATACTATGAGTATTCTATCTTTGATTGATATAAGCTATCTCAATACTCATCCCTTAGTTTCTTCTTTGCTTCAGGAAGCGAAAATTTTGGATTCTTCAGTTAAAGTAACAAAATTAGAAGGGTTACCTGATTTTACATTAGGATACAACAATCAATCTTTGATAGGTTTTCAAGATGTAAATGGGTCTAATTTATTTTATGGAGGCAACAAAAGATTTCATTCTATAAATGTTAACGTAGCAATTCCTCTTACCTATAGTTCTACAAAAGCAAAACAGAAATCTCTTGAATATAAAAAGCAAAGTATTGAAGCCGAAGTATTGAATACGAAGCTGATATTGTCAACTCAAATAGATAATACACTTAAGCAATACAATAAAGATTTATTGCAGTATGAATATTATAAAACTAATGCTGTTCCTAATTCAGAGGAAATTGTAAATGCTGCTAATCTCGGTTATCAAACAGGAGATGTCAATTACATTGAGTATTTATATTCTATCCAAATGGCAACAGACACACAACTTAAATATTTTGAGTCTATCAATAGGGTAAATCAATCTGTATTGAAAATTTATTATTTGATAAATCAATAATCTTATCTCTAATTTTTAAAAATTATAAAATGAATATCTTAAATATAAAATTAAATGTTTTTACGTCTGCTTTTTTTATTTCTTTAATTGGCATATGCTCATGTCATGAGCATAAAGAAGGAGATAGTCATAATCATGGAACTGAAGAAAATACGGAAGCTCACAGTGATGAACATGACCATGGTTCACATGCTGAGGATGCCACTATTGCTTCACTTACTTCAGAGCAAATGAAATCGGTAAATATTCAATTAGGTAATATTGAGCAAAAGCAACTTACTGCAACTATAAAAGTCGCTGGCAATCTCAATGTACCCAATAACAATAAAGCGAATGTTACATCTTTTTATGATGGTGTTATTAAGTCATTAAATGTTCAGCTTGGGGCATCTGTTAAAAAAGGTCAGATAATAGCTACTATATCAAATCCTGATTTTATAAATATTCAGGAAGAATATTTAACAATTGATTCTAAAATAGAATTTGCAGAAGTAGAATATAAAAGACAACAGGAGTTAAACGATGGTAATGCAGGTGCAAAAAAGAATTTACAATTAGCATCTTCAGAACTGAGAAATCTTAAAACAAGAAGAGCATCATTAGTGCAGCAACTTAATCTCATGGGCATTGACCAATCAAAGTTAAGTAATGAAAATTTGAAATCAGTATTGTATGTTTATAGCCCTATGAATGGGGTAATAAGTAATTTATATGCAAAGATTGGAAGTTATACCAATGTATCTTCTCCATTAGCTGAAATAGTTGATAATTCTCAGATTCATTTAGACCTCAATCTTTTTGAGAAAGATTTGCCGAAAATCAAAGTTGGTCAAATCATCCATTTTACCCTTACCAATAATCCAGCAAAAGAATACGATGCTAAAGTTTTTAACATTGGCTCTTCATTTGAAAATGAAACAAAAACTATATCTGTTCATTGTCTTGTTCAGGGTAATAAAAGTGGTTTGATAGATGGTATGAATATCACTGGCTTAGTAAGCCTTGATAATGTTACTTCTCCAGCAGTTCCTTCTGAGGCTATAACCAGTGATGGTGGCAAGGATTATATATTTATTGTTACAGATAAAAAAGCGGAAGCTCATGAAGAAGGAGAACATGCTGGACATAACGAAAGTGAAGGACACAGTCATGACAATGGTCATAGCCATAAAGAAGAAGGAACAAAAAAGGATGAAGCTACTATCAACTTTGAAAAAGTCGAAATTGTAAAGGGAGTGACATATCTTGGATATACTGCCATTACTTTTCTAAATGAATTACCAAAAAATACAAAAATTGTAACAAAAGGCTCTTTCTTTGTAAATGCAAAAATGACAAATCAAGGAGAAGGACATAGTCACTAAAAAATTATTTAGAAACTTTTAAATTTAATAAAATGAACAAATTAATCGTGTTACTTGCAATTGCATTTGCAACATTATCTATTTCCTCTTGTAAAGAAAAACATGCAAGTAAGGAAGAAAGTCATGAAGGACATAATCATGGAGCTGGTGAAAAGCATGACGAGGCAAAAGCACTAACTTACAAATGTCAGACGGATTGTGAAAACGGTAAAACTTATAATATAAAAGGCAATTGCCCTGTATGCAAAATGGAATTGGTTGAAGTAGTAGAGAAAGGTCACGAAGGTCATGACCATTCTAAAGATGCTGATCATAAAGATCATAATCATTAAACATAATTTTAATAAAAGTAACTCTCATTTACAAATATTTTTTAACAATTTAAATCAAACTAAAAATGGCAATCGTTAAAGTAATTGAAGTCATTGCAAGTTCTCCAAACAGTATTGAAGAAGCTATGCAAAATGCAGTAACAGAAGTTTCAAAAACCATCAGAAATGTTGACTCTGTATATGTAAAAGATATAAAGGCTCATGTCAAAGATGGTAAAATAACTACTTACGGAGTAATTTGTCAAATCTCTTTTAGAATAGATTCGGAGGAATAGCTAACATCTGGCATAACTAATGCTATGCCAGATGTTTTTATTTATTAATTTTGTAGTTATATATCATTTATTTTTAAAATTTAAAACTTAATAAAATGTCTAAAAAGTTATTCTTATTTCTGCTGGTTATAGCTGTAACCACTGTTGTTTCTTATGGTCAAACAAACTCAAAAGTTGTAAAGGCTGAAGTTAAAACAACACTTTACTGTGACCATTGTAGTAAATGTGAATCTTGCGGCATTAGATTACAAGATGGACTTAGGAAATTAAAAGGATTTAAACTTTTTAATTTAGATGAAAAGAAAATGATTTTTTATGTTTCTTATGATTCTACATTATTAGATTTAATTACAATAAAAACTGCTATTTCAAACATGGGCTTTGATGCTGATGAAATCAAAGCAAATCCTACAGCTTATAAAAAATTAGATGGTTGCTGTAAGGCGTAATAATATTAACTAACAACATAAAACTATTTTATCATGAAAAGAATTTTATTATTATTTTTATTTATTCAAAGTTTTTCTTTGATTTCCCAAATTACTGTTACTCCTGAATCTTTAGAAAAAACTATTGATAATAATATACCAGAATACATTTTTGATATATATGTTACCAATTCATCAAGTACAGAACAGAGCTTTTGGTGGAAGATTTTTAGAGAGGATGATACACCAAAAGAATGGGACTTGTTCGTTTGTGATTTTCAATTGTGTTATTCTCCAAGTGTTACAGCTTGCCCTCCAAGCAAACCAAATAAGATGCCTGCTGATACTACAATGAAGATTACATTTCATTTGAAATCAAATGAATTTAATGGTGCTGCAAAACTATGGTTAGAATTTTATAGTGATAAAACCTATCAGACTCTATATGACAGGACAGATTCATTAGGAGTTGTAACTGTTGTCTCACCTAATTCTGTAAGTGACGATAATTTTCAATTTTCAATATTTCCAAACCCTGTATTTGATAAAATCATTATTGATGCTAAGGATTTAAATAATAAAGAAGTTCGCATTTCTTCTGTTTCTGGTTTAGAATTAATAAGTTTAAATGAAATTCCACAAAACGGTATTTCAGTTAATGAACTGCAAAATGGCATTTATTTTATTTCATTGATAGATAAATCTTCAAGAAAAAAAACTACTTATAAATTTGTAAAAACAAATTAGTTTTTTAGTAATATATTTTATTGAATTACAATTTTGTAATAAAAGTAGTAACTCAATAAAAAATAATTTCGAGCTTAATTCCAAATTGAGAGTTGGGATTTGGTACTATTGAATAAATATTAAATTTGATTTCATTTATGGAACATAAGCATATTTATGATGCTCAAGGCAAACAACTTTGTTGTACTCAGGAAGAAAAAATAAATCTTCTTGCTAACAAAGCATTAAAAAGAGATCATCAGGAAGTGGGCTGTTGTGTTGTAGATCCAATAGAAGAACATAAGGAAGATGATGGTCATGTCCATTCTGATGAAGAAAATCCTACTTTTAAAATGTTCTTACCGAGTATTATTTCATTATCACTACTTCTGATAGCTATTTTATTTGATCATTACTTTCCTCAGGATTGGTTTACTGGTTGGATAAGAATAGTGTGGTATGTTTTAGCTTACATTCCAGTTGGATTTCCAGTAATAAAAGATGCTTTTAAAAACATTATCAGAGGAGATTTCTTTTCTGAATTTCTATTAATGAGTATTGCTGCTATTGGAGCTTTTGCTATTGGCGAATATCCAGAAGGAGTTGCAGTTATGTTATTCTATGCAGTAGGTGAAGTATTCCAAACCTTAGTTGTAAAAAGAGCAAAGGCAAATATAAAATCACTGCTTGATCAAAGACCTGATGAAGTTTTAATAATACAAAATAATGAATCTAAAACTGTAAAAGCCGTAAATGTAAATATTGGCGATATTATTCAACTTCGTCCTGGTGATAAGTTAGGTTTAGACGGAACTCTAATTTCTGACTCAGCTTCCTTCAATACAGCTGCACTTACAGGAGAAAGTAAACCTGATACTAAATCAAAAGGAGAGGTTGTTTTAGCAAGTATGATTAATCTAAATACTGTAGCTCAAGTAAAAGTAACTACTGCATATACTGATAGTAAACTTAGTAAAATATTGGAACTTGTTCAAAATGCTACTGCACAAAAAGCACCAACAGAATTATTCATACGAAAGTTTGCAAAAATTTACACTCCAATAGTTGTGGTATTAGCAATTGCCATTACAACTATTCCTTATTTTGTTGTTGAAAATTATGTATTCAACGAATGGCTTTATCGAGCTTTAGTTTTCTTGGTTATCTCTTGTCCATGTGCTTTAGTTATAAGTATTCCTTTAGGTTATTTTGGTGGCATAGGAGCTGCAAGCAGAAATGGTATTTTATTTAAAGGAAGTAATTTTCTTGACCTCATTGCAAATATTAAAAATTTAGTGATGGATAAGACAGGCACTATGACTGAAGGTGTATTTAATGTACAAGAAGTTGTTATACATTCTGACATAAATAAAGATGAAATTCTTAGAATAGTAAATGCTTTGGAGAGCCAAAGTACACATCCTGTTGCAACAGCTATTCATAATTTTGTTGGTAAAGTAGATGCAACCATTGAGCTAAAAAATGTAGAAGAAATAGCTGGTCATGGCCTTATAGGAATGGTTAATGGAAAAGAATTGATCGTAGGTAATTTTAAATTGTTAGACAAATATGCAATCAAATATGATGTTGATCCTGGCACTATAGTTTATACACTTATAGCCATTGCTTATGATAGAAAATATGCAGGTTACTTAACCATAGCAGATAAAATAAAAGAAGATGCACAACTAACTGTTGATAAGCTTAAATCAATGGGTGTAAACACTGTGATGTTAAGTGGAGATAAATCATCAGTAGTGAATTTTGTTGCTCAAAAACTTGGAATCACTAATGCATTTGGAGACTTACTTCCAGAAGATAAAGTAAATAAAGTAAAAGAAATAAAAGCCAGAAATGAAACAGTAGCTTTTCTAGGTGATGGAGTAAATGATGCTCCTGTTGTTGCATTAAGTGATGTAGGTATTGCTATGGGAGGACTTGGTAGCGATGCTACAATTGAAACTGCTGATGTTGTAATTCAAGATGATAAGCCAAGTAAAATTCCAATGGCAATTAATATCGGCAAACAAACCAAAAAGATTGTCTGGCAAAATATAACTCTTGCTTTTGTGGTAAAAGGCATAGTGTTAGTGCTGGGTGCAGGAGGTTTAGCCACTATGTGGGAGGCAGTTTTTGCTGATGTGGGAGTTGCTTTATTAGCAATTTTAAATGCTGTGAGAATTGGGAGGACGGAGTTTTGAAACAAAAGTAGGTCAGCGAGTAGGCATCCAACCGACGACTTAGAGATTGTTTAAAAAAGTGTGTCAAAATTTAACAAATTAAATGATATTGACAATTGCAACGAAAAAAGTAAAAGGACAGAGAAACGGGTATTCAATTTTGAAGAATTTAAGGAAGAAGTGGATTGCCCCTTAATAATTTCACGCCGCATGCAAATAAAATAAAAAAAACCGCTCACAACTGAATGTAAGCGGTTTTACCTTGGGTAGCGTGGGGGAGGCTTGAACTCCCGACCTTGCGATTATGAATCGCACGCTCTAACCAACTGAGCTACCGCGCCATGGACTTCCTTTTTTAAGGAGTTGCAAAATTAGTACTTATTCCGGAATTAAACAAGGGAAAATTACAGAAAACGGGCTTAAAAACCGGGAACAAAGACCATTCTTTCGGATTTACCATCAACAAACGTAGTGAGATACAATACATTTTTAGTAATCTGAAAATGATTTGATGAAGCCAAGGCTTTGAAATAACTTTCTTCAAAAGACATAGCTGCCGGAGGGCCTGCCTTTTCGGTTTGGTACATGTTGGTGAAGGAAAGTTCACCCGATGGTTTAAAATTAAAGTCACCTCCGTACGAATTGACCGAACTATTGCCTCTGAAAAATAAATGGGTGCTGCCTTGTTTGATTTCCTCTGCCAGTTGAAGCCAAACATCATATTCATGGGCTTTGACTAACTTGTCAGGATTGAGCTGATCTGCAAAAAGATAGCCCGCAAAATACCAGTTACCAAAAGGCTCGTCGCCGGTATTTTCTACACAAGGGCCGGGACTAAAGCTGCTAATGCCCCAACACTCTGCGTGGCAGGCATTGGAATAGGTGTTCCCATCGCAGCCACATACCGGGGTGTATTCTTTGGTGCAGGCACAGCTGGCCTTATCCAAAGGAATGCAGTCCACTTTTTCTTTGGTACATGAAACGACCGTGAAAATTATAAACAATACTAATGCAAAGGAATTCAAAAGGCGCATGGTATTTCTTTTACCCCTATAACGTCTTAAACAGCTTGCTCGTTGGGCCAGTGACTGTTTTTTATACCTTTGCTAGCGCCTGGTCCAGGTCCTGGATGAGGTCTTCCACATCTTCAATACCCACACTCAGGCGGATCAGTGAGTCGGTCAAACCTACCTTTAATCGCTCTTCTCTGGGTATGGAGGCGTGGGTCATGGATGCGGGGTGACCGATCAGTGATTCTACCCCACCCAGTGATTCTGCCAGTGAAAAATAGTGAGTTCCTTCCAGCACTCTTTTGGCTGCGGCCTCGCTGTCATCTACCAGGTCAAAAGAAATCATGGCGCCAAACATTCTCATTTGTTTTTTAGCCACTTCGTGATTGGGATGGTTGGCAAAACCGGGGTAATAGACTTTTGATACTTTGGGGTGGGCCAATAAATAATCACCAATCTTGGCAGCATTTTCGCAGGCACGCTGCACCCTAACATGCAGGGTTTTGATACCCCTGAGTACCAAAAAACAATCCTGCGGACCCGGTACGGCACCACAGGCATTCTGGATAAAATGCAGTTTCTCGGCCAACTCGTTGCTGTCTACAATCAGGGCACCGTGGATTACATCGGAGTGACCACCCAGGTATTTGGTGGCGCTGTGCAACACGATGTCGGCTCCTAAAGAAATGGGATTCTGCAAGTAGGGTGAGGCAAAGGTATTGTCTACTACCGTCATCACATTTCTACCCTTTACCACATCGGTGCAAGCCTTGATGTCAACGATGCTCAGCATTGGATTGGTTGGGGTTTCAATCCATAGCATGCGGGTCTTGTCTGTCAGTTTATCGGCAATATTTTGTGGATTTTGCATATCTACAAAATGAAAGACGATGCCATATTTTGCATACACTCGCACCATTTGTCGGTAAGAACCTCCATAAAGATCGTTGGTGGATATTACTTCATCACCCGGGTTCAGCAGCTTGAGAACTGCATCCTGGGCTGCCAGTCCGGAACCAAAACAAATGGCATCTACCCCATTTTCGAGTGCTGCCAGGTTTTTTTCAAGCACTTGTCGGGTTGGATTCTGGGTCCTTGCATATTCAAAGCCTTTATGGCGCCCCAGACCTTCCTGTACATAGGTGGATGTCTGGTAGATGGGTGTCATAATGGCCCCTGTATCGGGATCTGGCTGGATGCCTGCGTGGATAACTTTTGTTCCGAATTTCATTTGGTATAAGTAGTAATTTTAAATGTTGGCTGGAATAATCCGCATTTATTTTGCAAAGTTGCCAAATTTTATCCAAAAAAGAGGGGTACAGACCCATTTTATGGTAAAATCGGACATTTTGAGCCTAAGTGTTGACCAAATAAAAATAAACCTCCTGTTTGTGGATAAAGAGGTGGACAAAACTGTTTCACAGATATGAAATTTTAATATATTTGTAAATCCTATATGACCAAAAAAGATTAGCTTGAAGTATTCAAAATCAAACCTGGAAAAGTTAGAACTGTTGTTCAAAGAGCTGGAATATACCGTTAGGTATGAAAAAGGCAATTTCAATTCAGGTTATTGCTTAGTAGAACACAAAAAAATAGTGGTTGTCAACCGCTTTTACGATATCGAGGGCAGGATCAACATTTTATTAGACATCCTCAGCACCTTAACAATCGATGAAACAAGTCTTACCGAAAAATCACAGCAGTTTTTCAGACAAGTAGCCAAGAACCAGGAGAATCAGTTGAAAGAACTGTTACAGGTGTGAGACTGCTTTTTTTGGGAACGGGCACTTCGCAGGGCATTCCGGTTTTGGGCTGCCAGTGTGCCACATGCCATTCTTCAGATCCAAAAGACATACGCAGTCGCAGCAGCGTAGTAGTAGAAAAAGAGGGGCAGCGGATTCTGATTGACACCAGCCCTGATCTACGCCAGCAGTTACTGACCCATGGAATTACGGATCTGGACGCCATTTTATTTACCCACGAACACAACGACCACACGGCAGGACTTGATGATGTGCGTCCCATTAATTTTTTGCAACAAAAGTCAATTCCTGCTTATGCCAACCAACGGGTTATCGAAGACCTAAAACTGAGGTACCATTACGTATTTGGAGCAAAGGCATATCCCGGCTCGCCAAGGGTTGAATTGAATGAAATAGAAAATGGAAAACCATTTGAAGTGGGTTCTGTTAAAATCCTTCCACTTGCCGTCATCCATGGAAATCTGCCCATTCTGGGTTTTAAGATAGGTTCACTGGCGTATATCACAGACGCATCTGAGCTGCCAGAGCAAACCCTGGCTGAAATAGCGGGTGTAGAAGTGTTGGTCATTAATGCCTTACAACTTGCCCCCCATCACGCTCATTTTAGTTTAGACCAGGCCTTATCGGTAGCCCAAAAAGTGGGGGCTGGTACTACCCTATTAACCCACATGAGCCACCAACTGGGGCCGGTAGAACAATGGTCAAAGTTGTTGCCATCAGGAGTAATGCCATCCTACGACGGGTTAATTCTTCACTTTTAAGTAAAAAAAAAGCCCTCCCTAAGAAGGGAAGGCTTTATATCATGGGATCATAAGATCAATATTCCCAAAGATCGTGTTCGAAGTTGAACAATTCGTTTTTGATTTTCTCAGATTCCATCAATCGGTCGAAACCAAACATGGGGTCTTTTTCATCAAAATATTGATCCACTTTGTAGTCCAACACGTTGGATTTCTTATAGATGATGCTGGTAAAATATCGGTTGTCCAGGAGGTCGGCCCAAGTCATAGGCGCTACATCATTGTTGTCGCTGATCACCCTGTGTTTTGACAAAAATGTTCTTGCCTCAGGATAATACACCCAAAACAATGGGTATTCCAATGGTCTGTCCAAACCTTCTACTGTTTCTTCATACAAAGGAGCGATGCCAATGATGCGATTTTTCATCATTGAAGCTTCTTCGTCGAAGAACCAGATTTCCTTAACACGGAAACGGAAGATATTTCTCCAGTCTTTGGTGTTTTTTACCACCTGTACCTTTTCCTCGTCTGTATCGTAGTCGAAGGTAGTAATGGTATCTACATCAAACAACTTCTTCTCAACATCTTCGAAGGTGAGCGCTTCCTTAAATTTTTCATCTTCAAAAACGGTGATGTCACCATTCTGAATCATGTCTTTAAGGATGTTAAAGAAAGGAGCTTCTTCGGCTCTCCATGCGAGATTCATTTTTTCGCGGGTTTCAACCAGTCTCCACACCCTTTTTTCCCAGGCAATGTCCGCTTCGCGGATTGGCTCATAGCTCATGAGCTTGGCATCTGTGATAAGGCGTTTGCTTACGATGTCATCAATATAGATATCTTCAGCAGGAGCGCTTGATTCGGTGATCACCCTTTCTGCGTTTTGAGCTGAGGCAGCAAATGTGCAGACCCAGCAAGCCAGCAATGCGACAAAAAGTTTGAATTTGTTGTTCATCTTAAAGAGATAAAAAAATTATTTAATAGAGAATACCATTGAACCGATGGCCCTTGGTGCAGGGTCACCCGGACACTTACACTTGATGTCCTGGAACAAGAAGTTGTCACCCGGAGCCGCTTTACCAACCAGTGATTGTGATTTAGCATTGTATTTTCCTCCTTGATTTGGAGAGAATTCAGGATCCTGACGTTTAGGAGCACGGATCAACAGGTATTCTGTGATTTCGCATTTAGCCTCAAAGTCAAAGTTTTCCAATAAAGGATAAACACCTGGATAGGCTTTGAATTCACCATCACCAATTTTACCACCTCTGTTTTTACCCAAAACCGGTACTGGATCCGGAATCCTTTTTGCACGGAAGTCTTTGCTGTAGCTCATACCAGGCGCACTTACAGTTACTTTGGCATTACCCACCTGAGTAACTCTTACGGTATAAGTTCCGTCACCATTTCTGTTAATGGTTCCACCCGTCATGGTAACTTGAATTTGGTTAGAACTGACACCTGCTACGGCAATTTCTACAGGGTTATCCACACCGATATAGAAAACATTCATTTTCGTTGCAGAAACCGTTGCAGATTTTTCACCTACTTCGTATTCAAATTCTGACTTGTAGGTTTCTGTTTTAAGTGTGATAGGGTTGGTAACAGAAACCGAAGCTGTATAAGTTTTTTTACCAAGGCTAGAGCCAGTTGCTGTATATTTTGCCACACCATCTTTGTCTGTAGCCAATCTTGCACCGTTGACAGAAACAGAAATACCTGTATTGGTACCTGCACCTGCAGCCGCACTCAAGAATACATCAGCCTCGTAAGACTCACCTTTGAGGATGTAAGACTTTTTAGGAGCAGCGACTACTCGGAATTTATCCAAAACCACATCGTCTTTAGAAAGACCTACTTTACCGGCAAGGTAGTTGAGGAGGGCAGCTTCAGAAGCTTTGGTATCGTTGATAAATTTAGAGAAGATAGGCTCAGTAGCACCAATTGGCATGTGACCAAAGGTAAAGTCGGCCCAGTCTTTCTTTTTGTTGGCAGATTTTTGCCATGTCTCATCATCAATTTCGATGGGAAGTTTGAAAGTTGCTCTTTCTTTTTCGTCAACGAGGGCCAGTAACTTGGATTTTACATCCAACATTTTCTGACGCATCTTCATACCTTCTCCGCTATCTACCATAAGACGGGTAGTAGCATCGTAATCTCTTTTACCTATGGGTTCTTTGATGCCATATGCATCTACATAATCGCCATCATCTCTGCTACCATTTCTGTTACCTCCTTCGTCGATCAGTTTGTCGATCAGCCCCTGGATGTAAGCAGTGTTTTCTTTAGATATGGCTCTTACCTGATCAACGCGATCAGCATACGTTTTTAATTCGTCTTTTTTCTTCGCTCCGTCCTTAATGGCTTGAGGAAGGGCGTCATTTGATGTATCAAGTGCAGTATTGGCAGCTCTCAAACCCTTGTCGACCATGGCAAATGCGTTGAATATCTCCGCAGAAACATTCAATGCCAAAAGGGCGGTAAGCACCAGATACATTACGTTGATCATCAACTGTCTGGGTTCCTTAGGAATTGACATCTTCTTCTTTAGTTTTTTTGATTAAGAAATGAATGATTGGATGAAGAACCCGATTACTGCTTAACTATAAACGCATTCAATACGTTGCCGTATACTGAGTTCAATGAAGTAAGGTTTTTGTTCAAAGCCACCATTTGGTCTTTGTACACCTTAGTATCATCAACTGTGTCATTGAGGGTCTTCATAGCCTCATTCATCTTAGTATAGAAGTTGTGCATTGTTTTCATTTGCTGGCTGGTTTCAGAAAAATCAACTTCCTGAAGTGCTTTCAATGAACCAAGGCTTTTTGACATGTTTTGCAATTCGCTCAACATGCCTCCCAATTTGTTTTCAACTGCTTCTGCATCCAAAGCTCTAGGACCTGATTTTGCAGGACCCGCAGTTAAAGGAGAGATATTAGATGAATACTGATCCAATCCTGGATATAATTTTTCCCAGTAGTAGTCTTTTTCAGGGCCGAGGATACCCAGCATAAGGAAAAGGAATGCTTCCACAACAAGACCGGCAGTGATAGCAGGACCACCCCAAGGTTCAGAGTTGATCTTACCAAGAGCTCCAACCATAACCACGGCTGCTCCCACACCAATCAGGAAATTCTTTACATACTTAAAAGTAGGTGACTTAAAAAAGCTCATTTTTAGATTAATTTAGTTGTTAGTAAAAATTATCTGGAAAGTAATACGGATATACACCGGATCAGAGTAACAAGATCACGGAGGTCAACCGGGGTACTTTATAAAAGACTAGAAATCGTTGATCGACCTTCCGAGGTAAGTCAATACTGTCCTGAATCCGATGTAGGACTTAGCTGTATCCTGGAACTCCCAATGTCTGGTACCTGTTTGCAGGTAGTAAGAAATGTCTTTCCATGAACCACCTCTCAAAACCTTACGCTTTAAAGCCTCAGGATCTGTCTGTGCAGCATTGTACCTGTAATCAGAGTTAAGGTCATGCTCATGGCTGTAGGCATTTTCTACATAAGCAGAGCTGGTCCATTCTGACACGTTGCCTGCCATGTTGTAGAGGCCGTAGTCATTGGGGAAGTATGCATCCGCTTTCACTGTGTAAAGTCCACCGTCTTCAGGATAATTGCCCCTTCCAGGTTTGAAATTGGCAAGTAAACAACCTTTTGCATTCCTTACATAAGGACCACCCCAAGGATAGGGTGAAAGATCGTGACCACCTCTGGCAGCATATTCCCATTCAGCCTCAGATGGCAAACGGTAAATTTCTGTATTTACTTCAGATGGGTCTCTGTATTTGTCGTATAATCTGGTCCTCCAATCGCAGAAAGCGGTTGCCTGATGCCAGTTAACGCCTACCACCGGATAGTCGTCAAAGGCTGGATGCCAGAAATAATTTCTTGTAAACGGCTCATTATAGCTATAAGAGAAGTCTCTGATCCAACACATGGTGTCAGGATAGATCTCTACCTCTTCTTTCTTAATGTGGGTCTTACGCTCAGTTCCGCGAGTAGCAGCTCCCTGCCAGTCGAACCATTCGTATTTGTACTTCAGTTTGCGCGGATCCATCTCCCTTTTACCGGAAAAAGCCATATCGCCCTGGTAGTACATTTCATCCAGGGTTGGATCTGCGTGGTCCAACTCGATTTCCCAGTCGATTGACTCATTGCCATTGTCATCCTGGATGACGTCACCCATGATGGTATGTGCAATAGAGTCACGAACCCAGTACACAAACTGGCGGTATTCGTTGTTGGTAATTTCGGTATCGTCCATGAAAAATCCCTGAATAGAGATGGACTTAGGCCTCTGTGTGAATGTTGAGAAAACATCCTGATCGCCCTGACCGATGTGAACCTGACCAGATTGGACATATACCATACCGAAAGGATTGGGACTTGTCCATTTTGGCCTGTTTGCAACTCCTACAAGTTGCCCGGATTCCGTCGATCCGCAAGACGCTAGCAATAAGATCAAAGCAAAAAAGCTTAGCGCTGAAAAAAGAGTTTTTTTCATTTTTTCTACCTACAATTTTTAATTTATAAACCCCTTTATAAAATTCAAGGCGTAAAGATAATGCTGAAATTCTATTTTCAAAAAATATATTCTGAAAATGTAAAAATTTAGGATTACTTAGGTTCTTTAGCAAATGTTACAACGCATATTTTACTGCGAGTATTGCACAAAATTCCAAATAAAATTATGTTGGCATTTTGTGGTTTACCCTTGGTAAAAAAGGTGGTAAATATGATTAAAATTCCTCAAGTGAATTTTAGCCCCTCAGCCCCATCTTTGCCCTGTCTACTCCAAAAATCTTGGGTTAAAAATGATTTTTGGTGGTTGACCGGTAGCCGGAAGCTTGTAAAAATTGATGCGCAACATCAACTCATGGCTCCCTTCGTGGCTGCTCTGCAGGCTTGAAATACCTGCATCGTATTGATAAAACACTGAATATCTGCGATTGATCTTGTGACCTACGCAAAAACCCAAAGCATCCCATGTCGGAGAACTGTTTCCCCGTATCATCACTCCTCCAAAAATGTTGCCATTTATGCGTAGCAAGGCATGAATTTCGGATTGAATTTTTCTTAAATCTGATCTTATAACCACACTGGGCTGAAAATGAACGTTTTGCGATATCGAAATGGGGTATTGAAAAAATCCCATCAAATGGGTGTTGAGCCCAAACCGGGTCAAATCCAGCTCGATTGGGTGGCTGGGTACATCCAAAACTGAAATGCCAGTCTGAAACAGGGGGTGCCTGAAAAAGAGGGATGCCTCCCATTGAAAACCGTTTCCGGTGTACTTACCCGTATTTAAAATGGGGTCATTGTGGTCAATAGTGCCGTTTTCATAATCACCACCTGGCGTTCTGATGGCATTGCCGTCGATGCCCATTTGTAAAAATCCCAATCTTGCCCCCAGCGAAAGACTGCCTCCTGCTGCCCTGAAAACCCTGGCACC
>JAGNSQ010000056.1 GCA_017987975.1 Saprospiraceae bacterium | reverse complement strand
GCAATGGTTTGGTCGGTATCCAGGAGAAGTTTGCAGGCATGGCCAATGCGGAGGTCGATCAAAAACTGGGTGAAAGAGCGGAAGGCAAATTTTTGAAAAAAGTGAGAAAAGGCAGATTCACTCATATTGACACACGCTGCAACATCCTGGATTCGGAGGCCGGCATCGGTAAAGTTTTTCATGATGTAACCATAGGCACTTTGAATACGATTGCTTTCAGAACGAACAGAGTTGGGACTAAAGCCCAGTGAGGCCAGGTATTCACATTCGGTAGAATTGGCCATTAGGTTGAGTAAATTTAAAAATTCAAGTACTCCGTTGAAATGGGTTTCTTCAGCGAGGCCCATCATTATTTTAACCGCTTCATTGAAGGTATTGCCATAAAACCGAATACCCCTGCCCGATTCTGAAAGTAAGTTTCTGATTTTGTGGAATTTTTCTTTTTGAAACATCTGGCCATTGAATAAATCCATCGAAAATTGAAGGGTGATGACCCGATAACTCTGGCCACTTTCCTGGATGTGTTTATCCCCATCCCATTTATGAAAAAGATAGGGGCCGAGCAGTACCAGGTCATAATCTGAATATCGCTCAGTGGAATCACCAACAATGCGGGTGCCCGAGATGCCCATGATGAGGTTGATTTCATATTCAGGATGGTTGTGAATGGGATAGTCAAAGCCATTTCTAACTGAATCTATCACCACTACAATATCCTGAGGTCTTAGTGGGGTGATTTCTTTAAAAATATTCATTTGTGGCATGACGCTGACATTTCGTCAAATGTACTATTATTGATCATAATAATACCATAATTTTGAAACATCGCAATTGAAGTTTTATAAAAGTACTACCAACACACATAATAATACCATAAAATCAAAGGATATAAGAGATAAATTTGTTGAGAGCTAGCCACAGCCAAAGAGAAAGGAAACAGTACTCTGTTTCGGAATTTGATAATGAAGCCAAAATTCAAACTAATGCGTTATTCGTTAAAGCAATACACATTTATTTTAAGTATAATACTTACGGTTTTTTCTACACTTTCTCTTTTCTCCCAAAGTCTGACAGTGACAGGGAAGGTAGTTTCTGCTGAAGATGGGAGTGCCATCATTGGGGCTTCGGTCTTGGAAAAAGGAACTCAAAACGGAACTGCCACCGACTTTGACGGGGGATTTAGCTTAAAAGTTGCCTCCACAACATCGGTTCTTGCTGTGAGTTATATTGGATATGCCAATCAAGAGATAATAGTGAGCAGTACTCCATTGACGATCACCCTGAGTCCTCAAACCAACCTAATGAATGAAGTCATTGTGGTGGGCTATAAAAAGGAAATACGTACAGAGGTAAGTTCGTCGATCACATCGCTCAAAGCCAAAGATGTAGAAAAATTAGTTGTTACGAGTGTAGATCAAGCCTTGCAGGGTCAGTCGCCAGGGGTCATGGTTACCCAGGTGACTGGATCACCAGGTGATGACATTGCTGTGCGGATCCGGGGAGTAGGCACATTGGGTAACAATAATCCTCTCTATGTGATTGATGGTATACCTACAACGGGAGGACTCAATATGTTTTCCATCAGCGATATAGCAACGATCGAAATATTAAAAGATGCAGCTGCGGCCTCCGTTTATGGTGCGAGGGCAGCCAATGGCGTTGTATTGATTACCACAAAGAGGGGTAAGTCTGGAAAACCAGTATTTCAGTTTGAAAGTTACCTGGGCATCCAGCAGCCTGTCAACCTGCCTAAACTTTTAAAGGCGAAAGATTTCCTTACCATACGCAATGAGGCCATTGTTAATGCCAATGCTTTAAGAAATGTGGCTAATCAGCTTCCAACCTATGATCCGGCGATTCTTGACACCTTGCCCGATAACAACTGGCTGGACATCATGTTTAATCCTGCCGCCATGCAGCGCGTTTCGCTTTCAGCCAGAGGGGGAAGTGAAAATGGAACCTATTATCTATCCGGGGAATACCTCAACCAGGATGGTATTTTTAGAGGACAGGGATTCAAAAAATACCAACTCAGAATGAATGCAGAAAGTGGAAAATCGTGGTTTAGGGTTGGTACCAATTTGGTATTCTCGCATACCGATCGGAATATCATCAATGGTTCGGGTGATGGATATGGAGCCGGCAACGAATTGAGCGGAGTGAGGTATGCCCTGATAGCCTCCCCATTATTTAAACGTTTTCACGCCGATGGCCGCCCCGTAAAGACCAGCATTGAGTTGGGAGATCCAACGCTTTATGGAGATGGCAATGCCAATCCGGAAGTGTTGGTTGACCATACAGACTGGAACCTAAAAAGGTACAGGGTTTTTGGAAACGTGTTCGCGGAATTCAGGTTGGCCGAAGGATTTAACTTGCGATCAACGTTGGGTGGTGACCTGTTATTTGACAAAGAAAAATTGTGGAAAGAACGACTTTCCGCAGCCATATATGATCCGACATCACTAAATGAAGGCCGCGTTTTCAACCAGACCCTGGTTTGGAACAACACCCTTGATTATCAAAAAACATTTGGCGCGCACAAAATATCTTTGTTGGCGGGAATGGAAGCGATTGACAATCACACCGACTATCTAGGTGCTTCAGCCAATAACTTCAGACAGACAGATCCACTGTTCAGATACCTGAGCAGCAGCATAACAGAAGATATAAAAAATGTTGGAATATCTGGTATCGCAACAGAATGGGCCTTGCTAAGTTATTTCTCGCAAGTAGGATATGCTTATAAAAATCGATATATATTAAGTGCTTCCTTTAGAAGAGATGGATCCAGCAGGTTTGGAAAAAACAATCGTTGGGCCAACTTTCCATCAGTATCTGCTGCCTGGAATGTATCAAACGAAGCCTTTTTTCCTTCAAACACATTTATCTCTACCTTTAAAATTAGGGCTAGTTGGGGACAGTTGGGTAACCAGGAAATAGGCATCTACCCATACAGTTCATTGGTAAGTACCGGAAATTATGTATACACATTTGGTGACCAGGTGGCTACGGGTGCCAGCATCCTTGAAACGGGTAATCAGAACATTAGATGGGAAACCAGTACCCAAAGCAACCTTGGATTAGACATAAGTTTATGGAATGATAAATTAACCCTGACTACCGATTTATTTATCAAACGCACTGATGACATCCTGGTGCGGGTACCCATTCCTCAGGCTGGTGGCGGAAGCAGGCCTCCTTTTGTCAATGCAGCCTCTGTTGAAAACAAAGGAATTGAACTCGGGTTAAATTACCGTCAACGATTGGGAAAATCAACACTCAACATTGGAGCCAATATATCTTCGATTAGTAATAAAGTGGTGAGCATTGCTGATAGTGAGCCTATTTCCGGTGGCTTTGGTTTGTCTGACGGTCCTATTACCAGAACAGAGGCCGGCTATCCGGTGGGCTCCTTTTACATATGGGAAATGGATGGTATTTTCCAGAGTCAGGAGGAAATTGATGCCAGTCCGTTTCAAACCAACTTTACGCGGCCCGGAGATGTAAAGTTTAAAGATCTTAATGGCGACAATAAAATTGATGACAAAGACCGTGCACATGCCGGAAGTCCTTTTCCCGATTTTTCTTATGGCTTAACTATGGGGCTGAACATAGGTAATCTGGATATTTCAACCCTGATCCAAGGTGTATACGGCAATGACATCTATTTTTTATATGGCAACTTTGCTTATGAAACCCAGCTAAGAGGATTCAATTCATATGAGGCTATTTTGGATCGATGGACACCTGAAAACACAGACACCAATATTCCCAGAGTAAGTGTTGACGACAGAAACGGAAACAGAAGAATTTCAACCCGATTCCTGGAAGATGGGTCTTACCTCAGGGTCAAAAACATCACTATCGGATATGATTTTAAAGACCTTTTAGGCATCAAGACAGTGTCTAGTTTCAGAGCTTATTTTTCAGTGCAAAATGCATTTACATTTACCAAGTATCCTGGATTGGATCCTGAGATTCAGGCCAATGCCAACGATACGAGGGGATTGGGGATATCATCTGATCTAAGTGTAGGTATAGATTGGGGTACCGTGCCTGCCGCGCGTGTAATGACCCTTGGCTTTAATTGCGAATTTTAAATAAAAAAAAATGACAAAGGCGACATACCTAATTATTATAACCGGAATATTTTTTTCTTGCACGGATATACTTGACAAAGAACCTATAGCCACCTTAGATGCCGGTTCATTTTTTAAAACTGAGGCCGATGCTGTTCAGGCAATCAATGCTGCTTACGGTCCTCTTTTATTTAACAACAAGAACAACAACTTCTACTGGGCCTTTTCCACTATAACTTCAGATGAAGCCATTACAGGAGGAGATGGCTCAAGGCCTGGATTGGTGGAAATGGATGCATTTACCTATACTCCGAGGACAGAAGAATTTAATACATTCTGGAAGGTTAATTACGAAGGCATAACCCAATGTAATGTAGTGTTGGCTAATTTGGATAAAGCAGAAATGAGCGCAGGCAAGAGGAGTGAAATTAAAGGTGAAGCTTTGTTTCTCAGGTCCTATTACTATTTTGTACTGAGCCAGGTTTTTGGAGATGTGCCCTTGTTTACCAGCCTGGTAGCCCCAGAAAATTTGAAAGTGGCCAAGACAGCAAATGCCATTGTACTAGAGCAGATTTACAATGATTGCGAAGAAGCAGCAGCTTACTTACCAACAACAAGACCAACAGCTCAGCAGGGCAAAGTTACTAAGGGAGCTGCCCTGGCCCTTGCCGCTAAAATTGCCTTGTATCAAAAAGACTACAACAGGGTGATTGAAAAAACGGCTCAGATAAAAGATTTGAATGTATATGATTTGATGGCAGACTATCGGGACAATTTTAAAAAATCTACTCAGAACAATGTAGAATCAGTTTGGGAGATCCAGCACACCAACTTACAATTGGGTCTTGGTAATTTTTTAAATCAGTGGTGGATGTCAAAAAAACTGGCCGGCTATGGTTTTGCAGAAGCCAGAGAAGAATTGGTTAAAGCCTATGAGATTGATGACCCAAGAAGGAAATTTACCATTGCCATGAATAATGAAGATTACTTTGGAGTGGTTTATAAAAATTCTTTTTCATCCACAAGATACAGTCCCATTAAATATCTCCAAAATCCAGCCGAAGTAACACAGCCTGCCGATGGTGACATCAACTATACTGCTATCAGATTTGCAGAAGTTTTATTGTGGGAGGCGGAGGCACTCAACGAATTGGGCCGGGTAACAGAAGCGGCAGTGCCACTGGAAGCAGTGAGGAGAAGGGCAAGAAATCAGGCCACCAATCCTGCTACAGCCTTACCAATTGTAAACACTGGTGACGTTGCTGAGATGCGCGTTGCCATTCGCCATGAACGACAGGTCGAGCTCGCCTTTGAGCTTCATCGTTTTTTTGATCTGGTAAGATGGGGAATTGCGGGTGACCTTCTGCCCGGGTTTGTAAAAGGCAAGCATGAACGTTTTCCATTACCCCAAACAGAGATTGATCTCAATTCAAATCTGACACAAAATCAGGGTTATTGACAGAATTAGAAAAAGATCATGAAAGTACCATCATCCTGCTTCATAGCATAGTTGATAATTAAAAGTCTGTCTCATTTTTGTTTAACAGGATTTATCTGTGAGATAATGATATTTAGAACCTTCACACTTTTATTATTCCTGATTTTGTTTAAAACCCAGAGTTTTACGCAGATCGGGCAAGTTGCCATCAGCCGGCTATCCAATGTTGCCGGGGCTCCCACCCCATATGTGATGAGAGATTGGAGAACAGTTTCATCAAAATATGACAGCCTGGTATATAATTTATCTTTAAGCGGCCAGTATATGCCGTTTATCTATCTTCAGCCGGGCGGTATAAACTACCCCAATCAGGAAAAATTCGGCCTCCACACCTTTGTTGGAACCAAGTCTCCTTTCGGCAATGAGGCAATTAATGTACTACCTTCATTGGTGGGTGCAAGCCTGGCAGGAATTGACAAAACAAACCAGTTTGGTAAAAACTGGGTCAAAATGTCGTATGACTTTTTTAACAAAGCCAACGGAGAAAATATCTACCTCAACAATGCCGGAGGAAGCAGTGGTAACGACTGGTGGTATGATGTAATGCCCAATGTTTACTTTTATCAATTGTACGACCTCTATGATGGATTAGATGCTACTGGCAAAGAACAATTTAACAGCATAGCACAACAATTTGCTAAAGCCATCAGAACCATGGGTGGAAATGATAAGCCATGGACAAAGCCTTACATGAATTACAGAGCCTGGAAATTTAAAACGATGGAGCCTTTGCAAGGTGGAGTTACCGAGCCAGAAGCGGCTGGAGCAATGGCTTGGGTTTTATACAATGCATGGTTGGAAATCGGTGACAAAGAATTTCTTAAAGCCAGTGAATGGGCTATGGAATTTTTAAACAACTGGGCACCAAATCCTTCTTATGAATTACAACTGCCCTATGGTGTGTACACAGCTGCCAGAATGAATGCCGAATTAAACACCAACTATGACATAGAAAAAATGGTGAACTGGTGTTTTGATAAAGGTGCCTTAAGGGGATGGGGCTGCATAAAAGGAAAATGGGGAGGATTGGATGTAACGGGTCTCATAGGAGAAGCCAATGATGGTGGAAATGACTATGCATTTCAGATGAATGGGCTTCACCAGGCGGCAGCGCTTGTGCCCATGACCAGATACGATAAAAGATTTGCCAAAGACATAGCAAAATGGGTATTGCACCTTGCCAATGCAAACCGATTATTTTACCACGGCTACCTTCCTTCTGATCAACAGGATGCCAGTACATGGTCAGCTCAAAACGACAATGATCGGGTATTGGGGTATGAGGCATTAAGACAGGTTTGGCAAACTAAGTCGCCGTTTTCAACGGGCGATGCACTCAAAAGCGGTTGGTCTGCCACCAATCTGGCACTTTACGGTACCTCATCAATAGGTTATTTAGGCAGCATTATTGAAAAGACCAATGTAGAAAAAGTTTTAAAACTGGACTTACTCAAAACTGATTTTTTTAATGAAGTAGCCTACCCCACCTATTTGTTGTACAATCCCAATACCTCGCCAGCATTGGTGGAGTTAGATTTGGGCACACAGGCAATTGATATTTATGAGGCTTTGTCTGAGACAATTATTGCCAAAAACAAGACAGGGTTAACCAGTATCAATATTCCTTCAAATGAAGCAGTAATGCTGGTGTATATTCCGGCAAATGGGACGATGAGTTTCTATGAAAACAAAATGCTGGTAAACGGCGTCATTGTTGACTATCGTCAAAGCCAAAAAGTATATTCCATCAAACCTCGGATTCAAGCCTTGGTAGCCGATAGCAACGTAGTAGAGCAGCAAAAGAAAGTCAATCTATATTGTAAAGCGATGGATGCAGATTCTCCGGTATTAACTTACACATGGACTACCCAAAAAGGAACTATAACCGGCAGCGGAAGTAATGTGAGTTATGAAGCATCCGGAGAAACAGGAACAGTTGAGATTCGATGCATTGCAGTAGATGAAACCGGATTGAGTGACACTGCTATTTATCAGATACAAGTAGTAGAAAAAATCAACAGTGCCCCAAAGGTACCCGCCATCCAAAAAGACAGGTCTTATGTTGAGCCCGGAGCTCAGGTGAGATTTTGGTGTGAAGCAGAAGACGAAGAAGGAGATCCATTACAATATGAATGGAAAGTAGGAGGCATTGGTTTGGGTAATGGTAGTTCAGAAATTATATGGCAGGCACCTGGTGAGGGCATTTACACCATTACCGTAGCGGTAACAGATGGTTTTCATACAGCTCTTGAAAGAAGTGTTAAAATACTGGTAAAAACGTTTGTCACAGAAAATTACAATGCATTGGCCTATTATGATTTTTCCGGAAATGCCAATGACAAAAGTGGCAATGAAATCAACGGCACACCTAAGGGTGTGATTTTAACAGCAGACAGGAATGCCAAGGCATTGAGTGCTTATTATTTCAATGGGGGCAACCAACACATTTTGGTTCCCAATCAAGCCAAACTCAATTTTACCCAAGGTATATCGGTGTGCAGCTGGTTTAAACCCATCAGTCTGCCGGAAAAAGAAACATTTTTAGTTTCACATGGAAGTTGGCAGGAACGATGGAAAATATCCATCACCCCAGAAAAAAAGTTGAGATGGACAATTAACACCGTAAACGGAATTACTGATTTGGATGCAGCATCAGAGATAAACAATGACACTTATTATCATATTTGTGCTTCCTATGACGAAAGAGATGTTTTAATTTTTGTCAATGGACAACTAGAAAGTTTTAAGAACCACAGTGGAGCACTGCGAACTACCCAAAAAGCGATGACCATTGGTCAAATGAATGCCGATATAGCAGACTACAATTTTAAAGGTGTAATAGACGAGGTGGTAATTTATGATCAAATGATCAGACCCGATCAGGTGGATGAAATTTACGCTCAGGGTGTGATCAATGCTGTCACAGATCAAGCTGATGGGTCGATTCGATTGTATCCCAATCCAATGATTACAACAGCTGAAATGCAATATAATGTTGCAGTAGTTGTACCCAAAAAAGCAGAGATTTTTGATATAACAGGTAAACAGGTTATGCAGATCGAATTAGAAGCTGAGCAGAATACGCTGGATTTATCATTATTATCTGCGGGAGTGTATACCCTTTTGATTTACCACAACAATGGAATATCGAGACTTCCTTTCTTAAAAATGTAATTTATTTTGCCACATTATAATCACATATTAAACCATACTACGATGAAACACACCTTACCTATTTTGCTATTGATGCTGTTGGGAGGATTTAACATCCAAGCACAGAGTCCGCTGGCACAGTATTCGTTTTCAGGTAGTGCCAAAGACGGTACCGTCAACGCCAACCATGCCAAAGTCAATGGAGCACAGCTGACAACAGACCGCTTTGGAATTGCAGGAAGGGCATTTGCATTTGACGGGATACAGTCTTCTGTCACTGCGGCCAACAGCGACGCGTTGAACACCGGCACTGCGACGATTAGTTTCTGGGTCAAACCCGAAGAATTCCCTGCACAGGGAGAAGTATTTATTCTGTCTAACGGCGGATGGCAAGAAAGGTGGAAGATCTCATTGCCATCACATGGAAAGCCTGTATTTACCACCCATGCCAATGGAGCCTGTTGTAGTGATATGGATTCAGGCAATCCTTTGCAGCTGGGCCAATGGACCCACCTTGTCATGGTACACGATGGCAGTAGCGACATCATCTATGTCAATGGTGTTAAAGCCAATGAAAAAAGCACAGCCGGAAATTTGGATCCTACCGACTATCCTTTGGGAATTGGATATGATCCCATCGACCAAAACTTTTATTTTAAAGGAGCGATTGATGAAGTTGAAATATACGGAACAGCCCTGACAGACACACAAATTGCAGGATTGTATGCAGAACAAAACACACCTCCTTCGTCTATTGAAGGCATTGTAGCAGAGTTTGCTTTAAATGGAAATACAGAAGACGGTTCAGAATGGGCCAACCATGCCAATCGCAATGGAGGTAGTTTTGTAACAGATCGATTTGGTTTTGGAAAACAAGCCCTCCAATTGGATGGCAGTGGAAATGTAACTGCACCTGCCAGTGATGCGTTAAATTCTGGTACTGCTACCATTGGATTTTGGGTTAAGCCTAATACTTTTCCTGGAACCGGTGAAGTATTTTTACTTTCACATGGTGGATGGCAGGAAAGATGGAAAATCTCACTTCCCTCACACGGAAAACCCGTATTTACCACTCACTCAAATGGAGCCTGTTGCAGTGACATGGATTCAGGAACGCCCCTTGAATTAAATAAATGGACTCATGTAGTAATGGTTCATGATGGAACCAGCGATGTTATATATTTTAACGGAAGCAAGGTAAACGAAAAGGCAGTGACCGGCATGTTGGATGACACGCAGCACCCCCTGGGCATTGGATGGGACCCAATAGACAAGGGAGGATTTTTTGATGGCAGCTTTGATGAGGCAGTATTGATGAATAAAGCACTGACAGAATCAGAAGTCAATGCTTGGTACCAGGTGCAGTCAACATTTCCAGGCACTCAATCCGATCTTGTTGCCAGTTATTCTATGAACGGCAATGGTGATGATGAAACAGATTTTCATAATGACGGCATTACCGGTATTGATGCAAGTGGCACTGTCAGTAGATTTGGCAGAGCCAATAATGCTTTAAGAGGAACTGTAACAGCTGACAATTCCACAGCACTTCAAAGTGACTTCACAACAATTTCATTTTGGGTAAATCCATCTCAGTTTCCGGGTACTGGAGAAGTATTTTTATTATCGAACGGAGGATGGCAGGAAAGATGGAAAATTTCACTTCCATCACATGGCAAGCCTGTTTTCACAACCCATGCCAACGGAGCCTGCTGCAGTGATATGGATTCAGGTACACCCCTGGCATTGAATTCATGGACCCATGTAGTGATGGTTCACGATGGCAGTCAGGATATCATCTATTTTAATGGTGTACGAGTAAATGAAAAATCGGTTAACGGGCCTCTTGATAAAACAAAACACCCACTGGGTATTGGCTGGGATCCGATCGACAAGGGAGGTGTATTTGATGGTGCCATAGATGATGTAGCGCTCTACAACAGAGCATTAAGTGATCAAGAAATCAGTCAATTGTTTGCAGACCAAAGTGTAGAGAGCCCAGTTGCAGGAAATCTGGTAGCAAGATATGCCTTTGATAACAATGGCTTCGACGGCACCGCATACAGCAACGATGCCAGCGGATATTTTCCTGGCAAAGACCGTTTTGGAAAAGCCAACAAAGGAGCAGCTTTTAAAAATATTGGGTCAGAAGTAAGGGCTGAAAATTCTCCTCAACTCAATGGAGGTACAACCACTGTGAGTTTCTGGGTTAATCCTAAAATCTATGCTGATAATGGAGAATACTATTTATTGTCATTTGGTGGCTGGCAGGAGCGTTGGAAAATTTCACTTCCAGCCCATGGCAAACCGGTTTGGACAACCAACCATAGCAATGGAATATCTGATATGGATTCAGGAGATGGAAACACATTGCCCTTAAATACATGGACACATGTGGCCATGGTTCATGATGGCAATAGGGACATCATTTATTTCAATGGTGAGCAGGTTGCAGAAAAAAATGTAGTAGGTCTGCTGAGTTCTACCATTCATCCATTAGGTATAGGATACAATGCCGTTGATGGTGGTAGCTGGTTTGATGGATTGATGGATGAGGTACAGATATACAATACAGCTCTTGATGCAGCAGCTATCAAAGCATTGTATGATAGTCAGGCCTTAGAAGAAGGAGGTGATAATGAAGCCCCTGATGCTCCTCTCAATTTGGATGGCCAGGTGACATTTAACAATGTATCACTAAGCTGGAGACCCTCATCTGACAATGTAGGTGTTGTTTCATATAATGTATATATCTATAGTTCATTATCAGCCATTACACCTGCTACAGTACAGACCTTTGCCCAATTAACGCCTCTAACAGATTACGTGTTTGGAGTTAGTGCAATAGATGCGGCTGGTAACGAATCAGAAATTACAACCCTTAAAGTTACTACAGGTCCTGATGAATCTCCAGATGTGACACCTCCAACTGCTCCCGGCAATCTGAGAGGCACACCTAGTTTCAGTTCTGTTTTGTTGGCATGGGATCCAAGTATAGATGACAGAAAAGTAGACGGATATATTATATGGGTAGATGGCGTCTATTATGATAGTTTGGCTCCTGAGGTTGTATCTGTTCTTATTTCAGGACTGGATTCCAAAACAGCCTATTCATTTGAGGTGGCTGCTTATGACCTTTCAGGTAATTTATCTGAAGTTTCAGAATTGACACTTAGTACAACAGAGCCGTTGGATACGGGAGAACCAGGATTGGTAGCTCATTATCCATTTGAAGGCAATGCCAATGATGCTACCCCTTATCTCAACCATGGTGTAGCAGGAGGAGATGTAAGTTACGAAGCAGCCACTCACCCACTGGGAGGAAAGAATGCCAAATTTGATGGTGACGGAGACTCCATCCTTTGTCCTAATGCAGTACAGTTGTTGTCAGAATACACATCTGTGTCATTCTGGATCAGGGTTGATGGCAAAAACATTGCCGATGCGGAAGCCTATGTAATGGACTTTGGCCATTGGGATCAGCGATGGAAAATATCATTGCCTCAACATTTAAAAATTGTATGGACAACCAATAGTAACAACACCCAATTTCCCAACTTCATATCAGATATGGACAGCAAGGACGGCAATGAGTTGGTGCAGGGTTTCTGGTGGCATGTTACCATGGTTCATGATGGAGCCGACGATGTAATTTATGTGAACGGACAGGAAGTAAACAGAAAACCGGCTCCCGGCAAACTCAATGCAACAACAAGGCCCTTGTGTTTTGGCAACAATCCGATAGAAGGCGGCCAGTACTTTATTGGTGCTCTGGACAATGTTAAAATTTACAACAAGGCATTGACGGGTGAAGAGATCAACCAATTGTATCAAACCGGCACAACTTCTTCAAAAGATCAGCAATGGGTTTATCAATATATCCAGGGAGTATTTCCAAATCCCGCAGTAGACCAGCTTGTCATTCAGCACAGCCTGGAAGGACAAAATGTTGACCTACGAGTCATTGATGCAATGGGCAGGCAAATTGGAAGTCAAAGGATCTCTTCAGATGCTTTAAGAACAAAAAAAATAGTAGTAGATGTTTCTGGTTATCCAAGTGGTATGTATCAGGTAAATTTCGTTACCGGAGGCAAGTCATTGGGTAGCATTGGTTTCGTTAAACATTAGTTATTGTAACCAAAAATTTGTTATGAGCCTGCCTATATTGGCAGGCTCTTTTAATCTAAATTAGTACTTTTAAAGTAATAAATCCAATGGTACAGCGGTTTGCCCAAAATCCAATTATCCATACCCGTGACATTGCTCCAAGTCATAGTGACTGGATTGTAGAATGTGTTTTGAATCCAGGTGTGTTTACATTTGAAAACAAAACCTGGTTACTTTTAAGGGTTGCAGAACGTCCTATTCAAACAGATGGCAAGGTAAGTTTTCCCGTTATGAAAGATAATGGCAATTATGAAATTATGGAATTTGACAGAAATGACAAAGACCTTGATTTATCAGACGTTCGTATGGTTGGCTACAAGGATAAACTCTACCTATCTACCCTATCCCACCTCAGACTGGTATGCAGTGATGACGGAATAACCTTTTACGAACCTGAGGATAGAAAAAGTAAAATTTTTGGAGAAGGAAGCCTTGAAACCTTTGGCATAGAAGATTGCAGAGTGACCCAGATCGGGAGCCGTTACTATCTTACTTACACTCAGGTATCAGAAAACGGCGTAGGTGTAGGCTTGATGCATACAGACGATTGGATAGAGTTTACCCGAGAGGGCATGATTTTGCCACCACACAACAAAGACTGTGCAATTTTTAATGAAAAAATTAATGGCAAATATTACTGCCTCCACAGGCCTTCCGGTCTTGGCTTGGGAGGTAACTATATTTGGATTTCTTCATCCCCGGATTTAATCCACTGGGGAGACCACCGTTGTATTTTGCAGACACGGTCAGGTATGTGGGATTCTGCCAGAATTGGTGCAGGAGCAGCCCCTATCAAAACGGAAGAGGGTTGGCTCGAAATCTACCATGGGGCCGATGCTCAGCACAGGTATTGTCTTGGAGCTGTGCTTTTAGATGCTGACGATCCAACCCAGGTTATTGCCAGAACAACAATACCCATAATGGAACCGGATACCGCTTATGAGCAAAAAGGATTTTTTGGCCATGTGGTTTTTACCAATGGTCATTTGGTTGAAGGTGACACCATCAAACTTTACTATGGAGCTTCAGATGAAGTCATTTGTGGTGCTGTGTTTTCTATCCAGGAAATTCTAACGTCATTACGCGTGAAAGCAGCCAAATAAATACTTCATTTAAGACTGGTAAAACAAGTGTATTTTGCCTGTCTGAAATTCCAACCAAACGATTTGCCCGATTACAAAATTAAGGTCTCCTGTGCATCTAACCACCCACACAAGATCTTGAACTTTAATATGGGCAAAGGTTTCATAGCCCAATTGTTCCAGGTGTATAAGAATACCCTTTATTCCTAAGCTATCTTTATCGACTTTAATAGTGAGGTGTTCGGGTCGAATACCTAAGGTGGCAGCAGTTTCTGCCAAAGGTACCTCCTGTTCAGGAATGAGAATTTCAAGCCCGATTTGGTTATTGCAAACCTGTGCTCCTTTACCAGACCGCACAACGGTCACTTTCGCAAAATTCATAGGCGGCGAACCTATAAAACCTGCAACAAACTCGTCAGCGGGATGATCATATATCTGCTTAGCACTTCCCTGTTGCCTGATGACACCCTTGTCTAATACTACAATATTATCTCCCAATGTCATAGCTTCAACCTGATCGTGAGTCACATAAACGGTGGTTATACCCAAGCGTTTGTGAAGTTCTGCAATTTCCCAACGCATTTGATTCCTAAGTTTAGCGTCGAGGTTACTGAGGGGCTCGTCAAATAAAAACACCCTGGGCTCACGCACAATGGCTCTTCCAATGGCTACCCGCTGCCTTTGACCTCCCGACATATCCTTTGGTTTTCTGTCAAGAAGGTGCTCGATCTGCAAACTGCGGGCCACCTCGGTAACTTTATCCTTAATTGTCAACTTATCAATGCCTCTGATTTTTAAACCAAATGCCATATTTTCAAAAGTGCTCATGTGCGGATACAGGGCATAATTTTGAAAAACGATAGCAATGTCCCTGTCTTTGGGTTCGATATTATTTACATATTTTCCATCCAAAAACAAAGAACCGGAATCTATGTCCTCAAGACCAGCAATCAACCTCAGCAGGGTTGATTTTCCACAACCAGAAGGACCTACCAGTACCGTAAATGATCCCTTTTCGATTTCGAGATTCAGACCTGAAATGATGTCTTGTTTGCCATAAGACTTAGAGACATTGTCAAACTTAATGAAGGCCATGCGTCTGGAAATTAATGTTGTTTAAAAAATATTTGTATTCCTTGTCAAAAGTATGAAGTTGTTCTAGAGCCTGCATAGATAATAGGGCTTCGATGGTAGATTCTGCGCCTGAATTCAAATTAATTTGCCATGAATCTACCACTCCGTCAAAACAAATTCCCGTTTCAGGGTTGTACATTTTTTTATTGGGCTTATTTTTTCCAAAATACCACATAGCGATATCAAAGGCAAGTAAGGCATATTTTTTATCTCCAGAAAGTGCAGCAGCCTCTGTAGCTGCCAAGATCATTGGACTAAAGCCATAAGCTATCTGGGGATAAAAGTCTATTGAAGTCCATACATATTTACTATCCAATTTTGTCAATTTCATTTCTGCGGGATAGTTGTTTTTTTGCAACCAAGGGTAAAAATAATCAAGACCTTCCAGAGCTTTTTCCAGGTATAAAGGATAACGGGTTTGTTTGTAGGCATTAAGGAGAGCATAGTATTGAGATGCCCCCCAGGCGTGCCAATAATAATTCCAGCATAAGATGGCACCAAAGGGAGGAGTTTCCTCATTTCCCAAAACATATAAGGCCAGATTGTCAGCAATGATTTTTATTTTTTGCAACAGAGCAGGCCGTTTTGATATTTCATATCGATTGCACAAAGCCAGCAATATAACCGAGATTTGGTCTGCCCCGGGTTTATCGTACAATTTTGACAATTTTATATCAAATACATTTATTTCACCCACTTGATCAGCCAAAATAGAGTCAATTAACACCTCCGTTTTGATACATAAGCCGTCAATAATTTTTCGCTTTTCATCTGTTAATGGCAGATTGCTCAGTTGCAGTTCTGACAGTGCCCAGTATGCCCTCCATGTCCAAAAATTGGAGGTTGCTTTGCTGTTGATATGCTCTGAATTGATTTTTCCTCCAGGCCACATAAAATTATACCACGAGCCATTGCCAGCTGCCATATAGATAATAAAATTTGATAATTTCTCAATGCGTCCCGCAAGGTCCTGCGTTGGAGATCTCCGGTATTCCCGACAGTACACGATTAAGGCTCTTGCAACATCGTCAACACAGGCAAACCCTTCGTCGTCATCACCCACCCATTTATATTCCGGAGCTTCACAGTAGATCCAGACTGCCCCTAAAGTATCTCCTTTGACATCAACTTCCTGGAAAAGATGCTTAAGGTGAGCATCATTAAACAGCCTTTGTCCGCTGCTTACCAGGGGAACAAATAAAAGTAACAATCCTATATACATTTTATTCATAAGACACCATTTTATTGATTATTTCTTCCACATCAACATTTGCGAAACCAATAGAACTGTCAGACATGGCATACGGAATAATTAATTTTTCATTCCATTTTACGATGCCGCAAGTATATATTACATTGGGCACATATCCTTCTCTTTCAAATGCATTTGGTTCCATCAGGGGTTGTGGCAGGGTTGCCAAAACCTTTGATGGATCTTGAAAATCGAGTAAGATCAACGATACAACATACCTTCTCATAGGGCCAACAGCATGGATTGGCAATAACCAACCTTGGGCAGTTTTTACAGGACTACCACAATTCCCCATTTGCAGCATATCCCAATTATAGCGAAGTTTGTACAAAGCTTGAAAGCTGTCAAAACGAGTTAGATTATCGCTCAACATAATGGTAGAATGTCTGCCATCCTGTCGACCAGTGATTACATATTTACCATTCACTCTTTCCGGGAAATAGGCCATACCTTTATCCATTACCGCTTTACCGTGAAGTCTTCTGATCTCAAAATGCAAAAAATTGCGGGTACGAATCAACTTAGGCATGATCACTTTTCCGTTGTATGCTGTAAAAGTGCCATAATAAATATTTTCGCCTTCATCTAATTGCATTTTTGTTAAACGTACATCTTCCATACCATTACATTCTCCAGGAGAAACGGGAAATAAGATTCTGCTATTGAGCGGAATGGTGGGATCAAAAATTACATCATACTCTTCAGCGTCATCAGTAGGCAAAATGGTTCCGGCATGAATTTTTCTATCCCGAGAACTCACAGTGATGGTAGCATCTGCTGCTATTGATCCTTCCAAAAATGAAATGGAAGAGATATGACCTTCGCCAGTAGAACGAAGGCTCATGACAAATTTTTGACAACCATCAGCCCCAACCTCACCTAAGAGTACCATAGAAGGATTAAAAAGAGCTGCAGATTCGATGCTGTATTCATTTGTAAAATATGCACCCAGCAGTGATTGACGGATTGTAGACCATTTGGGTGAGATAAAAGAAGAGCCCAACTTGTGATAATTTGATAACCAGGCTGCACTCAGATCAAAATGTCGATCAGCATACAGTTCGTTTAATTCCCTGACTTGTTGAATCACCACTTCTTCCTCCAGTGACTCAACATAATGGAAAACAGGTTGGATGCGATCCTCTCTTCCAAAGTTGAGATATCTGAGGATCACTCTTTTTGCATCGTGGGTGAGGGTGAGTTTACTTTTTTTAAGGGATTGCCACATATATTTTAAGAATTAGTCTTTCAGGCCACTGGCGGCCATGCTCCTGATAAAATGTTTTTGAAAAAATAAATAAGCTACAAAAATTGGCAAGGCAAGTAAAACAGAAGCAGCCAGTTTTACTCCCAGCTGCGCTTCAGCCCTGCCACCAACAGCAAAAAGGGTGACAAGTTGAGGCATGGTCATTAAGTTTTCATCTCGAATAACAATGAGGGGCCACATCACATCGTTCCAAACATTCATAAAAGTAATGATGCCGACGGTTATAATTGTTGGTACTGCGTTGGGCAAGAGAATCCTATAAACGATGGTCCACTCTTTGCATCCATCCACCCGGGCTGCAGCCACTAGAGCATCCGGTAATTGATGAAAAGCCTGGCGAAATAGCAAAATAGCAAAAGCATTGTTGAGTGCGGGGATGACCAGCGCTACCAGGTTGTCGACCCAATTTAATTTTACCATCGTTATATAATTGGGAATCAGAGTGATTTGAAAAGGAAGCGTCATGGTAAAGATAAGAACATAAAAAAGAGTAGATTTTCCTTTGAAATCAAGTTTGGCCAACGCATATCCAGTCATTGAAGAAGTAACTATCACTCCGGCGGTAACCAAAATAGCAACGAGCGAGCTGTTGAAAAATGCCCTGCCAATGGGAATCTTTTTAAACATCTGGAGGTAATTGTCGAAAGTCAATTCGGCAGGTAAAAATAACAATTGGCCAATGTATTCTTCTTTGGTAAAGGAGGCTGCCAGCATCCAGTAAAAGGGATACAAGAAGGATAAAGATGCCAATCCCAATAACACAACCGTTGCCGTCTTTCCAGTTCTATTACCCATAATTATTACAAGTGAGAAGTTGTGAAAGTAATTTTTTAGCGACTCTATTATTATAAGAAAACTTGCTGTACCCAAAAGACAATTTTAGGTCTGAAGTAAGCTGGAGTGACATTTGAAGTATTTTATTCATGATCACGCGTTTTCTCTATTTTCAACATATCTTTTCTGAACGGCAACAACTAGCAGGATGAGCAAGGCAAAGACCAGGCCGAGGGTAGCTGCATAACCCATGTGGTAATAACCAAAGGCCTGGCGATAAATATAAAGCATGGCAGAAAGGGTGGCATTTAAAGGTCCACCATCTGTCATAATATAAGGCTCAATAAAAAGACTAAATCCACCTATAGTAGATAAAACAAAGACCATAAAAATGGTAGGATTGATGGCGGGCAGGGTTATGTACCAAAACTGTTGCCAGGAGCTTGCTCCTTCCATGCGAGCGGCTTCATAATGACTTTGAGGCACCGCCTGCAAGCCAACCAAAAAAAGGATGGTGTACAAACCTACATTTTTCCAGGTTGCCATAATGGCAATTGAAATCATGGCAATCGCAGGATGAGAAAGCCATTCAACCCGGGAAATCCCCATAGTAGTGAGCATTTGATTGAGCACACCGGTTTCAAGCCCATACAGCTGTTGCCACATAGTTGTAACAACAACGCCCGAAATGACTACAGGCATGAAAAAAGAGGCTCTGAAAAAAGGACGTAAAATAATTTTTTCATTGAGCAACCAAGCCAGAAATAAGGCTACTACCAGTTGCAGGGGAATGTGAATAACTAGAAAAAAAAGGGTGTTGACTATGGCTTTCCAAAACAAACGATCGTTGATCAGATGGAAGTAATTATCAAACCCTGAATATTTCATGGGCGAGATGATGTTCCATTGATGGAAAGTAAGAAAGATAGAAAACAAAACCGGAAATAACACAAAAACAAGCAGGTGGATCAGATAAGGGCTTATCATTTTTACAGCAGCACCTTGCTGTCTGTTTTTTTGCAAATTATGGGTAGTGATTTTATTCATTCGTAATAATTAATCCAGGTTTTTAAGTAGGATATTGACTGCCCTTTCAGCGTCTTCAATGGCTTTGGCCGGTGTTTTTTTCTGATAAATAACACAAGCTTCATATTCCTGCGAAATGATGTCCAACACTTCAATCATGTGAGGTGATACATCAGAACCTCTAACAAAATGGCTTTGACGGGCAAAGCCCTTCATCAGTGGATGTGCATTGAAATAGGATTGAAAATTCGCCAATGTATCCAGTCCTTTTCTACGAGGCAATTGATGCGTGGTCTGCAAAAAGAGGAGATCATTTTTTTCAGCCATCATGAAACGAATAAAATCAAATGCCTTTTGTGGGTTTTTGCAGGTGTTAAAAATTACAACTCCTTTGGGATCGCAATAAGTATAAACAGGCCCTTGGTGATTGTCGGGCACTGGCATAGTTGTGAAATTGTACTGAAAACCCGGTCTTTTGAATTTATCCAAGTATTCAATTTCCCATGGACCAGTCCATTTTGAACCGTATCTGCCGGCAATAAAAAGATCCTGCCCTGCTGACTCCACTTGCCTTGAAAAATAATTGTTTTCATAGAGGCTTTGTAAAAAAGTCATGACCTCGATACCATATTTATTATTGAAAACGGCCTTGCCATCCTTGATGAGAGGCATACCTCCGGAAGCAGCCAGGTATAAAGGGTAAAAATTAAAAAGTCTTTGGTACCAGGCCAACTTCATTGAAGTATTTCCCAACCAATGATCAACATGACCATCACCATTGGTATCTTTGCTGTAATGTTTTGCAGCTGCTAAATAATCTGTGTAATGGGCAGGAAAACTATCAAGTCCCAATTCTTTTAGAATTGCCTCATTGTAAATGGTCATAATGGGATTGATCTTCCATGGAATCTGATATACATGACCATCTGAAGAAGTAATTTCTGAAAGTGTTGTGTCATCACATCTCTCTTCTATGAATTCTTTAAACCCATTCAGAGTATCCAGTGCTACAAGGATGCCCGATTTGCTGTAAAACTCAACGAGGCCCTGCCATATGTTGGAATAAATGTCTGGTGTTGTTCCTGCTACCACAGCAGCCAATAAAATTTCTTCACTGCTCTGGCCTTCAGGTATAGGCTGAAACGAGATTTTATTTTGATCTGCCTGACTATTCCAAAGCCCAGTCACCTGCTGGGCGAAAGAGATTTCTCCTCCATTGTTGGAGGTCCAATAAGTGATCTCCTCAGAATCAGAAGGCGCATTTTTACAAGCACTAAGCAATACCATCAGAGACAAAGCCATTGCCACTTTTAAACCCGCTATCCACTTAATATTAAAAATCAATACCATGCCACAATCGTTTACCCCATGCCAGGTGATCATGGGTAAATGTCTATTTTAACTGTTGCAATTTATGGTATTTTTTCTTAAATAAATGGTATTTTGCTGAATAAGCCATGTCCGCTTTGAAAAGGCAAAAATGCTAGCCACAAAAAAGTTCTGTTTTACTATATTAAAAAAACAATTGGAAGGAAACCGAACCAAAATTAGAATTGTCTTATAAGACATAATTTTTGATAAAACATGGATTCAACCTTTGCCAAAAAAAAGGTAATTAGCCTTGTACCTTCAAATGAAATAGTTTATTCAATTCCAAAATGGCTAACAAAATCAAAGAAGAAGCAATAGCGACACTGTAATGTTGCCAACCAGGCCATTGTAGCTTCAGCAAATCCTGTAGTGGAGGTATAACAGCTAACGCTATCAGGAGTGCACCAACAAACAAACCAATGATTAGTATAGTCAGGTTGAAATTGACCATATACTCAATCACTGTTCTCGTTTTTGATAATTTAGAAAATATAAGAAAAAGGTTGCCAATGAGTAAGCTTGAAAAGGCAATCATTCTGGCTTGTTCCACTGAATGTCCTTCTTTGAAAGAAAGTAAAAAAGTAACGAGTGTAATGATAAAAAGCAATAAGCCATGAAAAAAACTTGATATGAGTTGGCGTCCCCCAAAAAAGGAAACATTGTTTTTTCTGGGTGGATGGTTCATGTTTCCTTTTTCTTCCTGCTCAAACTCAAAGGCAATAGAACAGACCGGGTCAATGATCAGTTCCATCATAATTATATGCAGGGGCAACAATAAAAGGGGCATAGTTCCCCAAAAAGCCGGAGTCAATGTGAGACCAATAATCGGCACGTGAATGGCTAAAATATAGGACATAGCCTTTTGGAGATTGTCATAAATTCTCCTACCAAGTCGAATGCCGGTAACTATAGACGCAAAATTATCATCCAATAGTACCAGTGTTGCAGACTCTCTCGCCGCATCCGTACCTTTATTGCCCATAGCAATGCCAATATCGGCGGCTTTTAAAGCAGGTGCATCGTTGACCCCATCTCCGGTCATAGCTACTACTTCACCTATTGCTTTCAAACGATGTACGAGTCTAAGTTTTTGCTC
>JAGNSQ010000171.1 GCA_017987975.1 Saprospiraceae bacterium | reverse complement strand
CAACGCGGGTTTTGATTTTTTTTCAGAGGGCTCCACCGATGCTAAAAATATACCGGTTATCATACCAGCATACACAATGGAAAGCAGGATGCTAAAAACAATCATACCAGGGAAAGACAAAAGATTCTGAAAAGATCCTCAGCTATAATGGTATCGCTAAATACATCTACCGCCATTGACCGACCCCTTGCACCCATGGCCGACCTTTGATCGGGACTCAGTTCACAAAATTTCTCCATGGCAACAATTAAGTCTTCCACACTTCTGGCTACTGCCAAAAAACCATTGACGCCTTCTTCAACCGTCTCTCTGCAGCCCGCCGTACGAGTGGTAATCACGGGCTTGCCCATGGCCATGGCTTCCAAAACAATGCGGGGCATGCCTTCTCTGTACGAGGGCAATACTATACACGTTGATTTTTCAAGAAAGGGACGTACATCGTTGACAAAGCCTTTGTAGTCTACGGTGTCTTCACTGATCCATTCCAACAAGGTATCCCTATCGATGGTTGAGGGGTTCTCGGGATCAAAGTCGCCCAATACAACAAAAGTTGCGGGCCATGCTTTTTCATGAAAATGGCGCGCAGCAGAGGCAAACTCAAGGATGCCCTTGTCTTTGAGCAACCTGCCTATGAAGGTAAACACAGGAGGATTGGGAGACTGGTCGCTTTTACTCTGGTAATAGACAGTATTGACACCACATCCTTTTACGGCAAAGGCACGGTCTTCTTTGACCAGTCGTTTTTGAATAAACAAATCTCGATCATCTTCGTTTTCAAAAATCATGCTGCTGCTGTACCTCGCCGTTCGTCTGTACAACCATTCGGTGACCACATTAATAAAACCTCGGTTGATAAACGAATAACCCAGACCCGTAATCACACTTACTGATTTTACCCCTGCCAGCCTGGCTGCCAGGGTACCAAAAATATTGGGTTTGTGGGTGTAATGCACTACCAGGTCGGGCTTGATCTTTCGGTATTTTCTGCGCAGCTCTTCTACCAACAAAAGGTCTTTAATGGGATTGGTACTGTCGCGGTCAAGCGTGGAAAGATTGATGTGGGTTACTTCCGGAAAATTTTCTTTGTACTCTATGTACGCATCAATGGGTGCCAACACATAAACCTTAAAGCCTTCTTCGATACATTTACGTATCACGTTCTGCCTGAAGTTATAAATGTTCCAGGTGCTGTTGGCCACAATGGCAATGCTTTTTGAAGACTTCAATTCCGGATTTTTTCTTTGTCGATGCAAAACAGGATTCAAACTTACTGCTTTTTGCCCAAGTCTTGGTGATTTTATGGGTGACCTTGTGCTGTCGGTGGTCTTATTGGGCAAAAATTTTTACCTTTGCTCCCATGTCTACACCAAGTACCGTTGCCTTTCATACCCTGGGTTGCAAGCTCAATTTTTCTGAGACTTCGACCATCCGACGTCAGTTTGAGGATGCGGGTTACGGGGTAGTGGGCTTTGAAGAGGGCGCCGATATTTATGTGCTGAATACGTGCAGCGTCACCGATTTTGCGGATAAAAAATGCCGGTATGAAGTGCGCAGGGCACAACGTTACGCTCCCAATGCCAAAATCATCGTCATTGGCTGTTATGCCCAGCTAAAGCCGGAAGAAATTTCATCCATTCCGGGTGTTGATCTGGTGCTCGGTGCTGCAGAAAAATTCAACATCCTTAAGTTTATTGATGAAATCAGCCATGCCGGCAAAGGCATGATAAAATCGGGTGATGTACACCAGGTCAATCAGTTTGTGGGCTCATTTTCTTTTGGTGATCGCACCCGTTCTTTTCTGAAGGTGCAGGATGGCTGCGACTATAAATGCAGTTTTTGCACCATACCTCAGGCCCGTGGCAGAAGCAGAAGTGATACTGTAGCCAATGTACTCAGCAATGCCAATGAAATTGCCCGTTTGGGTGTAAAAGAAGTGGTGCTGACCGGGGTTAATCTGGGCGACTTTGGCAATGGAACGGATGTTATCGAAGGTCGCCTTCCCAAAAAAGAAGCCCTGTTTTTTGATCTGGTCAAGGCCCTGGACCAGGAGTCGGCCATAGATCGATACCGCATCTCTTCCATCGAACCCAACCTGCTCACAGATGAAATCATTCGTTTTGTGGCAGAAAGTCGCAGTTTTATGCCCCATTTTCACATCCCCCTCCAGTCGGGTAGCAACAAGGTGTTGAAGGCCATGCGAAGAAGATACCAAAAAGAATTGTATGCCTCCCGGGTTACCACCATCCGGGAAGTCATGCCGCATTGTGCCATCGGCGTTGATGTCATTGTGGGCTTCCCCAGTGAGAGCCACGAAGACTTTTTGGAAACCTATCATTTTTTGAACGACCTCGATGTGTCGTACCTCCATGTATTTACCTATTCAGAAAGAGTCAATACCGATGCGGCAGCGATGGGAGGTGCTGTTCCGATGGAAGTGCGAAGAGAAAGAAACGAAATGTTGCGCATCCTATCTCAGAAAAAACAGCGCGATTTTTACAGTCGGTTTTTAGGTACTTCCCGGCCTGTTTTGTTTGAATCCCATACAGGTGACGAAAGCCTAATGTCGGGCTTCACAGACAACTACATCAAAGTGGTATTGCCAAAAAGTGAGACCCTGATCAATTCCTGTCAGATGGTACATCTGATTGACTTTGATGCCAGCGGCGACTGTATTACAGCTCTGCCGGTTTTGGATTCAGAGCACGCGGTACTTTAATTCCACCTTGTCATCTTCCCATATTTCCTGCGGGCTGATATAACTGTCTTTCATTTTAAAGACATAGCCTCCTCTTTTGAAACAATCTCTCACCAACTCGCTGCAGATGTAATTTCGGTTTTTTTCTCTTTTGCCTACCTTAAACAGTATGCGCAGCATGATGCGAATAATTTCCCAGTTATCATACGGGCGGGTAAGTTCGTCGAGACCAAAGCCAATGATGTTTTTATGGCTGTTTTCTGCCAGTTCACCAGAAAATTCGGCAATGACAATCTGACCCTTATACGAACGTTTTTTACCCTTGTAGTCATTGAGGTATTTTGACAAGGGTATGAGTCTGATGCCAATGTAAGGCTCTGCCTCCAACACCAAAACACGTCCCAGCTCCTCGTCTTTGTAAATGATGGCCACATGACTCCATACACTGTTGGTTAGTTTTTGAATGGCTCCCGAAAACAGGTAAGAACCGCTACAAAAAACGATCTGTCCTGTTTTGAGAAAGGGCCTGATTTTTTCATACGGTACCTTGTCCAGGTTTTTAATGTCGCGTTTACTCAGCTTTTCTGCCATTGGGTTGAATTTTAATGAGCTGTTGCCATAGTTTTTTAACCGCTCGTGCTATCTTATCGTAAGGTTCTTCTTCTTTGCCAATGTAGACCCACATGGCAGCAATGGAAGTGAGTGGCTGCTCCTCTGGCCTGTGAAGTCTGTAGGCCTCTCTGATCCGCCTTTTTAAGGTGTTGCGGTCTGTGGCTTTTTTGAATTTTTTTTTAGGAACACTTACCCCCATTTGAATGGCTGGTGGCTGGTCTGTGGTTTGGATATAAAAAATTTTGATGGGATACTGAAACAGCTGGCCTTCTGAGCCAAAGAGGCTGGCAATGGTTTTACCCGATTTTAACCGTTCTTTTTTGGAATATCCCTTATCCATAGCGTAAAAATAAAAAATCCGGACCAGGATTTAACCCGATCCGGACTCTTATGTTTTTTGGTGTGTATCAGAATTACTTCAGACGCTTCTCGTCGGAAACGGTCAATTTGTACCTTCCTCTGGCCCTTCTGGCAGCCAACACCCTTCTTCCGTTTTTAGTAGCCATCCTGGCCCTGAACCCATGCTTGTTGGATCTTTTCCTTCTTGATGGTTGAAATGTCCTTTTCATCTTTTGATTTTTATTGCGCCAATATTAATCGACATTTTTAAAAAGAGTTGCAAAAGTACTGTCTTTCACTCAATTAACAAAAGGATTTATACAAAAAAAGAGAATTTATACCGGTTTTACAATATATATAGTTTTTTTCTTTTTTTAACTGCTTAGTTCTGAAACCAATGTACTTCCTTCCATGAGATTCAAATATTCCATTGTAAATGAGTCTCTTGCCCTTAAAATCTGAGTCATCGCTATGGTTTTTACCCCCGGTCTTTCCATCTGGAAATCACAAGAAGCCTCTCCAAAAGGCCTGCTAAGATGAAATTCTTTAAGTTTTACTGGGATAGGCGCGTCTTTCAATATAAAATTTTGAAAATATTCGTTTCTCCTGCTTTTTTGTTCGTCCGTGTATAGGGTAGAGGATGACCAAATATAATTTTGACCCGAATCCAGGTCCTCAACATGGTTTTCTTTTCCATCCCACACCAGCTGAAAAAAAGTATTGTCGTCTTTCCAGATTAGAGTAAAGGGTTCAACATCTGCCAGGTCAGCGTTTTCAATAAATTCTAACCTGGTCTTAGCCCTGGCTGCAGCCAGCACAATGATGCCCCGACTCATCCTATAGGGCGGGCGGTGGGCATGTTTTGTAAATGCACCATTCAGCAGACAGATTACCCTGCCCGGTGCAGACATGGCAATCCAGGTACCCCCTTTTTCATCGGGCGGATATAACAATCTGCTCCCGCCAGTCTCTTTTTTGATAAGATGGTACGATGCCCGCAGCGGGGTCTCGTCTCTGTTATTGGTCAGCATCCATCCTTCTTCTTGGGGTATGTAGGTAACCGTACACATCACACATACATTTTTAAAACTTCTCCTTCTGGTTTTCTGGAAATATCGGGTACGGTGGCTCCGGCAGCAGGGTAACCAACGGGCAAGAGTAAAAAGGCTTTTTCCTCTTCTGGCCTTTGCAGGATGGTAGACAAAAAGTTCATCGGAGAGGGTGTATGGGTCAACGTTACCAGTCCTGCTTGGTGGATGGCCGATATCAAAAAACCAGCTGCTATTCCGACAGACTCCTGCACATAGTAGTTTTTTTTCTTCTCTCCCTCTATTACATCGTAGGGCTTTTTAAACAAAACGATGAGCCAGGGGGCAATTTCGAGAAAGGGCTTTATGTGGTTGGTATCAAATTTTTTTAAGTCATTTAGCCACTCGTCTCCCATTCTTCCGTGGTAATTTTCGTATTCCTCTTTTTCAGCCGCAGCCCTTATCTGGGCTTTGATTGCTTCATTGCTCACAGCAGCAAAAAACCAGGGTTGTTTGTTGGCCCCGGATGGAGCGCTTGCCGCTGTCATGATGAGGTCTGTGATAATCGAAGCCGGCACTCCTTTGTCAGAAAAAAAACGGAGCGACCTTCTTTTGGCCATTGTCGTACGAAAGTCACGAGCCCGATCTGAAATTTGGGCTTCTGTCCATTCTGGTCCTTCGTAGAGTTTAAATCCCCGGGCCTCCATCTTATAAGTCTCCCAACTGTGGTCTCAGAATCATTTCCTCCATACATGCGGCAGGCGATAATTGTAAACAAGCCATCACTGCCTTGGCAACGTCGTCTGCCTGCATCAAACGATCATAAGGTAAGTCTACCCCCTTCCAGCTATCCGACCAGGTGGCCCCCGGTAAGATCGCTGTTACTTTGATTCCCTGGTCCTGTAATTCAGCCCTCAGGGCTTTGTTAAAACCCAGTAGGGCAAATTTGGAAATGCTGTAGCTACCACCTCCCGGATAGGCTGCCAGACTGGCGATAGAACACATGTTGAATATATGTGCGCTCTGGCTTTTTTGTATACCCGGCAACAGTTGGCGGGTCAGGTGGTAAGCGCTGTAGAGGTTGGTTTCTATCAATTTTTCAAGTCTACCATCTTCTTCTGTGGTTACGTCGCCGGGCAG
>JAGNSQ010000170.1 GCA_017987975.1 Saprospiraceae bacterium | reverse complement strand
CTTCAAATGTATACGCGGTCAATGTTAATAGCAACATCAACGATATTGCCGTATTAGAAGACTATCTTTATCAGGAAATTTCCAATGTCTTTATCAATACTGATTTTGAATACGCGGTTTATGACTGTGCCAGCAGTGAAATGATTTATGGCAATTATTGTAAGATGGACAATTCAACCAAAAAGAAAAAGGTGTCCGTATTGCCAAAATTTTCTCATCTCGACTACTATTTTGTGGTCAAATTTCCGGAAAGGGAAAGTTACATTGTAAGTGACTTATGGGCCAATCTCATGATTGGTTCGGTGGCCATTCTGTCAGTCTTATTTTTTACCTATAGCATCCTGATCATTTTAAGACAAAAAAGACTTTCAGACTTGCAGAAAGACTTTATCAACAACATGACCCACGAATTTAAAACCCCAATATCATCCATCAGAATTGCAGCAGATGTACTTCAGAATGATGGTCATATCAAAGAAAACAGTCGCCTCTCACGTTATGCCAACATCATCAAAGAACAAAATCTGCGGTTGAATGACCAGGTAGAGAAAGTACTGAATGTAGCCAGACTTGAAAATGACACCTTAAAGCTCAATATGGAAAGGGTAGATCTCAATGCCCTGCTGCATGCCATTGTAGAGGCAACTGAACTGAAACTGGAGAGCGGTAAAATTTATTTTGAAGAAGATGTACTTAACATCACGGTCAATGCGGATAAACTTCACCTCACCAATGTGATTTACAACATCATTGACAACGCCACCAAATACTGTGATAAGGATCCTGAGATTCACCTCTCTCTTTTCAAAAAGAACAATGGTGTTGCCATCAGAATAGCAGACAATGGTATTGGCATTCCTAAGGAATACCTGAGATTTCTTTTCGACAAATTCTACAGGGTCAACACAGGTAACACACACAATGTAAAAGGTTTTGGCCTGGGACTTTTTTATGTTAAAAGTATTTGCAAGGCTCACAACTGGGAAATCCTGGTCGATTCTGAAGTGGGCAAGGGCTCCGTTTTTGAAATTGATATGTCTGCCTACCTGGATTCAGAAAAAGTTACCGGCATCGAAAAATCAGCCTAGTGCCAGTGCTTTAAATACTAAAATCGACAAAATTGATGTTTAATCAAATTATTGTTATTTTTACATCAAAGCATTATAAGCCGTTTGACAATGAACAAAGCGAGAATCCTATATGTGGAAGACGACGAGACCCTGAGTTTCGTCACATCCGACAATCTGTCTCTCAATGGCTATGATGTTGTTCATTGTCTGGATGGAGAATCGGCGCTGATCGCTTTTGGCAATGGTCATTTTGATTTATGTTTGCTCGATGTAATGTTGCCTAAAAAGGATGGCTTTACACTGGCATCAGATATCAGAAAAAAAAACCCTGAAATTCCCATCTTGTTTCTCACCGCTAAATCGATGAAAGAAGACCGGATTACAGGCCTAAAACTGGGAGCTGATGATTATATTACCAAGCCCTTTAGCATTGAAGAACTAATTTTAAAAATTGAAGTTTTCCTCAAACGCAAATTTATCAACATCAAGCAAGCCAATAAATTCACCATCGGCAAGCTTACATTTGATTATAAAAACCTGACCATTTCTTCGGGCGATTCTGAAAAAACACTCACGCAACGGGAAGCAGACCTGCTCAAGCTCTTGATTGAAAATAAAAACAACGTCATTAAAAGAGAAGAGATCCTGGAAAGGGTATGGGGACAAAATGATTATTTCCTCGGTCGAAGCATGGATGTATTTATCTCCCGTCTTAGAAAATACCTCAGCGATGATGAAAGTTTAAAGATCGACAACATCCACGGCGTGGGTTTTAAGCTCATAGCTCCTTAAGGTAAAACAAAACTCAGCCTTTATACCACTGTATGGCTTTTTCTATTTGCTGGTCTGAAACAGTTTTGTTGTAAGAACCACAGCCAATGGCATCCAATAAGGAGAATGAAATGACGCCATTTGCATTTTTTTTATCAAACTGCATCACGGCTATAATTTTTTCTGTTGAAGGGATGGACTTGTATTTATGGCCAAAGATGCGCAAAACATGGTCCCTTATTTCTGTCACCTCTGCTTCCGTAAGATGTCCCAATTGATAAGACAAGTGAGACTCACATACCATTCCAATGGCCACCGCATCGCCGTGGGTCATGGGTCGGTCGGCTGAAAGCAGCAGGCTCTCCAGGGCGTGACCAATGGTATGCCCAAAATTCAACACCTTGCGTCGTCCTTTTTCTTCAGGATCATCATTTACCACCTTGTTTTTGATTTGAATGCTTTTTTCAATCCAATCGCCTTCGGTTAGTTCTGTCAAATCTTTGATGTCTTTTGTGGCTAACCACGCCTCTTTATCAGCGATGAGATGATGCTTGAGCATTTCGGCATAACCACTCTGCAATTGTCGATAGGGCAGGGTCTTGATAAAGGCGGTGTATATAAAAACAGCATCTGGTTGCTTAAACACACCCACCATGTTTTTGTGATGGTCGAGATCCACGCCGAGTTTTCCGCCTACTGAGGCATCAACCTGCGCCAGCAAAGATGTGGGTATCTGAATAAACCGGATGCCTCGCATAAAAGTGGCGGCACAGAATCCACCCAAATCGCCAATGACGCCTCCACCCAGGTTGATCAGCACCGCATGGCGATCGGCACCGTGGTAGAGCAGGCTTTTCCACAAAAAAGAGGCAGTGTCAAGATTTTTTTGGAGTTCACCACTGTCTATTTGGAGAATAACCGCATCAGGAGACAAATGCTCTAAAATGTAAACGAGGCAGTTTTGTTCAGTATGTTCATCTACTAGCACAAAGGTCTTGGATGGTTGCATGGCTTCCAACACTTCACCCAGCGCAGCGGTCTCGTTGATGTAAATTTTATATCCCAGGCTTTGTACTACTGCCATGTTGATTTATTTTGAAGTTCATCCAGGCTCCAGGCTTCCGCTTTCTCAGCAAATAAAGCTTTGGTTTGTGCCCAGACTGTGGCAAAAAGAGGCGAGTTTCGATAGGCATCCAGGGCTGTTTCGTCTTGCCAAATACTGATGGTAAAAAACACATGATCTTGATTGCGATCTCTGAGCAGCGTGAGATCTACCTGACCTGGAAAACTGCCAATGGCCATTCGACTCTCCTCAAATATTTGAAGAAAGCGGTCGGTTTCTTCCGGCCTGAAAGTCAGTTTAACGATGCGGGTTATCATATCAATGAAAATCAATTTGTATGGTCTCGTTGGCAAAAAGATGTAAGGTACTACTGGCCTTGCCCATATTAATGGCTATTTCCAGGTGGCCTGCTGCATTAAACCAGGCCAATGTCTCTCCCGGACCTACCTCTCCGTAATGTTTTGACAACATTTCAATGGGTTCATTCGGCTTGTAATAAATGGAAAAAGAACGACCATTGCGCGATTTTTCAAACAACTCCCGTGACAAATTGGTGATCACATTTTCATAATGATCAATGTGAATAATCGTTGCCTTGATCTGGTTGCTCGTCACCACTGGTCGGAATCCAAGGCGGGCGTTGTATTCTTTAACGGGAATGGCAAACTCATCAAGTGGCAGACCATGGTGGATACAGGCAGCGGCATGAGCATAAATCTGAAACACCTGCTTGCCTGCACATTTATCAAGATCAATCATAAACGGATCTTCTATTTCTTCCATGACCATAGAAAAAACACCATTGTCAGGTCCTATGTAATATTGCCCGTCATTTTTAAACACTAAATATTTTGGATACTTTTCATAATAATTATTGACAGATACAATATTGATGGTATTATCGGGCAAAGAAGGTATTATGTTTTTAAGGTAGTAAGCTGCCAAAAAGATGTCATAAACTTTGAGGTTATGACATACATCCAGAATCCGTACATTTTCACAATTTTTGTACAAGGCTGCCTTCATTTCTGCACTGTAGTGGTCATCAAGGCCGTAGTCTGTAATGAGAGAAATTAATTGCATACGTTAAAAAAAGCCGGGTTTTTGAACCATTGGTAACTATTAATTTTTATATAAAGGATTTATTACTGATTTTTGAGCTGGTTTTGATCATTTGAAAAAAAACAAAACAGAATTGTACTTTGGCCAAATGCAGGAAAAAAGATTCTAAACCTGGCTGTTTCTCAATTGTTGTCATTTCTTTGTACAAAGTAATGAAAACATATTTGAATAATTTATTTATTTTTTTGTCATAACATTTAATTCATTAATCATCAGCATATTGAAAGATAATAACGCCTCTACTTTACTCGAAGTGCAAATTCAGTTTGAGGGCATTGATCCCATCGATTTATACGGAGAAGGAGATTCCAAATTAAAAATCATCAAAAGGGTTTATCCCGATGTAAAAATGGTAACCCGGGGCACCACCCTCAAATTGATTGGTGAACCCGAACAAACCGAAGAATTGAAGGAACGATTTGGGCTCATGATCTCTATCTTGAGACAAAAACAAGACCTCACCATCCAAACTCTGATTGATTTGTTGAATGGCAACAATCCCATGGCCAATAAAATTGTGGATGGAAATCCCGGAAATGTTATTGTCTATGGCAGGGACGGCAGACCTATCAAAGCCAAGACCATCAATCAAAAAAAGCTGGTGGAAACCAGCAGGACCAATGACATTGCCTTTGCCATAGGACCGGCAGGAACGGGTAAGACATACACCGCCGTAGCCATGGCGGTAGCCGCCTTAAAAAACAAGACGGTAAAAAAAATCATCCTTACCCGTCCGGCGGTAGAGGCAGGAGAAAGCCTGGGTTTTTTGCCTGGCGACCTCAAAGAAAAGGTGGATCCTTATCTGCGACCTCTGTACGATGCGCTCGAAGATCTGTTTCCCATGGATAAACTTAAGTTTTTTATGGAAAACAATACCATCGAAGTAGCCCCCCTTGCTTTTATGAGGGGTAGAACCCTTGACAACTCATTTATCATTTTGGATGAGGCACAAAACTGTACTTCCCCCCAGCTTAAAATGTTCCTTACCCGTTTGGGACCCAATGCCAAATGCATCATCACAGGCGATTTGACCCAGATCGACCTGCCTCCTTCTCAGACCAGTGGTTTGTTCAGGGCCCTTGACATCCTGGGCAACATCGAAGGCATTGGTGTGGTCTACCTCAATGAAGAAGATGTGGTGCGTCACAGACTGGTAAAAGAAATCATCAAACGATACAATGAGTCGGATGAAAAAATAAAAGAAGAAATGGCGCGTAAAAAGGCCGAAAAGCTGGCGATGGCCGAGCAACGTAAAACTGAAATACAAGATAGATTATGACCTCAAAAGTTGTTTACCACAGCGGCCTCAGCACTACCGCCACCCACTTAAGAAGTGGCATTTCGATCGTCACCGATGCCCCTGTTGACAACAACGGCAAAGGGCAGGCTTTTTCCCCCACCGATCTAATGGCCACCTCACTGGCATCGTGTATGATGACCATTATGGGCATCCTGGCTGAAAAGAATGAGATCGACATCGACGGTACAGAAGCTGAAGTATTAAAGATCATGGCTGAAAACCCTCGAAGGGTAGCAGGCATCCACATCCAGATGACCATGCCCGCTAAGTCTTATACTGACAAGGAAAAAAGCATGTTAAGCCACGCCGCTTTAAATTGTCCGGTAATGAAGTCTATTCATCCCGACCTTGAAGTACAGCTCAACATCACCTGGCAGGATGTCTGATCTACAGATATCGCACAAAGGGGGCCCCATTGTAGGAGAAATTGTTTTGGGTGGATCCAAAAGCATCACCAACAGAGCCTACATCATCCGCGCCCTCTGCCAACAAACTTTTGACATCAGCAATGCATCTA
>JAGNSQ010000169.1 GCA_017987975.1 Saprospiraceae bacterium | reverse complement strand
TCAACTTAGTTTGGAAAAATGCCATTTCGCAGTTTAACAACAGTACAGAACTTGATTATTTTCATCATTTGGACTCAGTGTTAAACGAAAATCAGAACAACAATCTTTCATTGAAGATCATTTACTTTCTCGATTATCAGCAATTAAAGCCCAGTAGGATGTAAGCTACCTCCTTCTTTTCCGTATCTTTGCCACGGAAAAAAAGATCAATGCAGGTAATTTTTGAAGATAATCATCTAATCGCCGTTAACAAACAAGCCGGCAGGTTGGTTCATGCCGATGAAACAGGTGATCCCACCTTGGAAGAAGAAGTAAAAGCTTATATAAAAGTTAGATATGGCAAACCCGACAATGTATGGCTGGGAGTTTTACACAGGTTGGACAGACCTGCTTCAGGAGTAACCATATTTGCAAGAACCAGCAAAGCCGCCGAGAGGATGAGCAAGCTATTTCAGGAAAAAAAGATTAGTAAGACCTATTTTGCTTTGACAGATGCAAGGCCTGATCCTTTTAGCGGCACCTGGAAACATTATCTGATAAAAGATGAAATGGCCAATAAAGTGAAGGCCAAAAGCAATATGACCAAAGACGGAAAATTGGCCATTACCCATTTTGAGCTCGCAGGTATAATTGACAATTACTCACTGATTAAACTAGACTTAATCACTGGCAGGCCCCACCAGGCACGAGCCCAGATGAGTAAAATGGGTTATCCAATCATTGGTGATTTGAAATATGGGAGTAAAATGGCATTGCCGGATAAATCAATAGCATTGCATTGTCGCGAAATGAAATTTATCCACCCTGTAACCAAGGAAGAAATTTCGATAGTTGCTGATTTTCCGGAACTTAGACTCTGGAGACCTTTTGCTGAATTAGTTGCAGAATTATAATGTCTTCCTTAACAAACCAGATACATGAAACGATGGCCAGAATAGGCCATTTGGAGGCAGCTAAAAAACATTACGATGTATTGATTTCTTCTATATCAGAAAAAGAAGTTGAATTAGCAGCTCAAAAGCTTCAACTCGACAAGGAATTGGAAGACATTGAAGTTTTGGAGGGAATGAATGTCAGCTCTATTTTTGAGAGTTTGATGGGTAATAAAGCAAAGAATCTTGAGAAGGAAAGACAGGATTATCTCAGGGTTTCTCTGAAGATTAAGGAAATAGAAAAAAATATTGAACTGACCAAGTTTGAAGCGTCAGTTCTCGCATCTAAAGCGGCTGAATTAGAACAAAGTAAAACTAAATTGGTGTTGTTAAAAAAACAACGTCAGCAGGAAATGCTTTCAAATAAGGAGGAAAAGTCAGAGATCTTAATGGAAATCCTAAAGGAGTTGGATCTCTTGAATACGCGCCTGATCGAAATAAAAGAAGCTATGGAAAGTGGAAAAGTAGCTTTGATTCATTTGGATGGGGTAAGTCAGGAATTACAAAACGCTATTAACTGGGGATCAAAAGATATGTACACATCAGGTAGCTGGAGCGACAGACAAAAATTTGACAGCATCCGAAAAGCTGCTGATTTGAGTTTCGCAGCCAATAAAGCCTTAAGGTTGTTTGATAAAGAATTAAATGATATTGGCATCAGTACACCTTCAGGTCAATTACCATTACATGAATTTAGTTCATTCTCGAAAGAATGGATAGATAATTTTATCTCAGACTGGGTCACACAAAACAAAGTAAAAACCCTGGCCGCTATTGTTGGAAATCAAAGAGAATTTGTAATTAATCTGCTTGAGCAAATTGGAAATGAAAATGAAGATACGCTCAAGTCAATTGTTGAAAAAGAGGCCATAAAAGATCGCTGGCTAACTGATTGAGACCTATTCCACTTCACCGGGAATGGTTCTGGAATTATAATCCAACTTATTACCCCACATTCGCATCTGTCTCAGCGTCCATTCAGTTCTTCTGGCCACATAAGGACCGGGCTGCGAGGCTTTGTACCTTCTCGGACTTGGCAGAATCACAGCTAATCTGGCTGACTCTTCTTTAGACAGTTTAGACACATCTTTGCCAAAATAGTGGATGGAAGCAGCCTGCGCACCATAGATCCCATTTCCAAATTCAATAACATTTAAGTAAACCTCCATGATTCTTTCCTTTGGCCAAAAGGTCTCTATTAACACTGTAAAATAAGCCTCAAGGCCTTTCCTGACATAGTTTCTGCCATGCCATAAAAAAACATTTTTAGCTGTTTGTTGGCTGATGGTACTAGCTCCCCTTAATTTCTTGCCTTTTGAATTTGATCGGAAAGCCGCCTTTATTGCGTCCATATTGAAACCGTTGTGTCTAAGAAATTCTTGATCTTCACAAACCACTACTGCAAGTTGTAGCGAAGGAGTAATTTCTGACAAAGGTTCCCAATCTTTTACAAGTCTTAGCTCTTTACCATCACTAACCTGTTCTACCAGTCGAATCAACATTAGAGGAGTAACAGGAATTGGAACCCATCTGAAAAGAATAACAGAAAGTACACTACCCACAAAGAAAATGAGGCCAACTTTTAACATAAATTTTGCTGCCCTCTTAAACCATACCGTTTTTTGTCTTGTCGCCATTATGCTAAGATACACATTTGACTATAGTTTCAAACGATCTATTTCTGAGATAAAGAGTTGGATTGCCTTTTTTTTATTTTCATCCAGGTGATAAGAAATATTTTTACTGAAATAAGATGGCAAATCATTTATATGCTGAACCTCAGGAAATTTCATAGTTGAAATGCCTTTAATTCCATCCATAAGGATGTTGTTTAATTCCTCTATTGACTCCAATTTTACATCTGGTTTTGCAGCAAACACAGCAAAAGCAAAAGGCAAATTAAAAGTTTGCTTCCACAGACTTCCCAGATCAGAAAAATAAGGCCAGTTACCTTCATAACTAAAAACTTTATCACCAATGGCTAGAATACCACTCTTTTCAGGTACATTTTCAGAGGAAGTAGGCAACCCATGCACCCATTCAATATGGTTTAAGCCTAAATTCTTAAATAACACTTGAACCAAAAGAACTGACGTACGTGAGTCTTCATCCAGGTAAACCCTTTTCAGATCTTGTATTGGATAATCTGAAAAAACCCCAACAGTTCTCACAGGTCCATCACAACCTATGCAAAAATCAGTACAAATGGTGTAATCAACCTGGTTGATCAAGCTCCCTATTGGAATGAGTGCAATAGGTGCTTCATTATTAAAAAAACTTTTAGCACCCTCTGATGGTGTTTTAAAAAGTAAATTAAACCCGTGATCAGGGTTATTTTTAAATCCTTCCAGGAATGGCAAAGTATTCAGATAAGAAACCAGAACAAGGTTAATTTTGGTTTTTGACATTAAATTTTAATATTTTAGCTTTTGATTGCTGAACTTAATAAGGTAAACATGATCAAATAACAAGTCAACTAGCTCGTTTGTTTGTTGTAACAAAAATCAGTAATGAATTTATTACTACTACAAATCAAGCCACAAATTAAACTATTTGAGATGAATTGCTATTTACTATAATTGTCACAACAGGCAGATTGAATGAAAAACAACTGGAAAAACATAGGTCAGCAATGGGTTTATAATCTGATTAATCCTTTCATCAATCTCCTCATTAAATTAGGTATTACCCCCAACTTTATTACATTTATAGGTCTAATAATCAACATCTTAGCTACTGTAGTTTTTATTATAGGAGTTGAAAAAGGGAGCAGGGGTGATCACCGCTACATTGGTTGGGCAGCCGCTACCATTCTTTTAGGTGGGTTGATGGATATGATAGATGGAAGACTGGCCAGGGTAGGAAAACAGGAATCTAAATATGGGGCGATATTTGACTCAGTATTAGATAGGTACAGCGAAATGATCATGTTTCTCGGCATTTGTTATTACCTGATAGGACATAGTTACTTTTTAAGTTCCCTTTTTGCTTTTATTGGTATGATTGGATCTATTATGGTTAGTTATACCCGGGCAAGAGCCGAAGGTATGGGGCTTAAAATGTCGGACATTGGATTTATGCAAAGACCGGAAAGAATTTTATTGATAGGGATTTCGGGTCTGGCTTGTGGTATCACCTCCCATTTTATTGGGTCTGATTACAAAGTGATCGTTAACTGGTTACCCTTCCCACTGTTTGAAACCATCACCATTTTTACCTTTCCAATATTTATTCTTGCCGTTTTGGCCAATATTACTGCTGTAAAAAGGCTTTTGGCTGCAAGAAACTTACTTAATCAGTCATAAGACTTAGCCATGAATCAGACATTCTTTCAATCTTTTTTGGACAAAACTTATGAACCACAAGGTTTACCAACAGATTATCCTGTACCAAAAAAAGAAGGACTTCTATTTTACATTCAACGCAATCAAAATATCAATACTGTAGTCTACGAAGTAAATATCAGTCAGAGCAATGAATGGAATCTCGAAGAACCCATGAAAGTATATTGGATCAAATACAACGAGTTACAAGAAGAATCAGAATTAAATTATATTCAAAACAAACTGGCCTATGGATATCGATCCAGGGTCATTTCTCCTGAGCTTGTAGAATTTTATTTTGTAAGTTACGACAAACAGTTTTTTATCCATAAGAAGAGTGACACTGATTTTAAAGTTTTAACTCAGTTAAGTGGAAGTATGGCTGTTCTCACCAATATGTATGTTTATGCAGAAGAATTCGGAGTGTTTCCGGAGGTAAAATTTGTCGAATTATTTGGTATTTGCGTCGAAACACAACTGCCATCTTATGAAAAAATTATTCCTTAGCGGAACGAATTGTGATAGTAGAGATAATTAATAAGATTCCCGATGAACGAAAAAACCAGGACTTTAAAATCTGGCTTGGTTTCAGTACGTTCTATCTGATATGGTGTACTACAGTTATCGACAGTAGGGTAGACCACTTTCTTTTTTATTTGCTAATTACTACATTTTTATTCTGGCACCGGAAAACCCGCAATTTTGCACTGGGCTTTGTTTTTTTTATTGGATTTTGGATCATTTACGACGGACTTAGGGTTTTTCCCAACTACATGTTAAATACCGTTCACATCGAACAGCCGTATCTATTGGAAAAATACCTGTTTGGCATTACTTATAATAATGAAATAATTACCCCAAACGAGTATTTCAGGTTACACAATCAGCCGTTTCTGGATGTAATTACAGCTGTCTTTTACCTTACCTGGGTGCCCATTCCACTGCTTTTAGCTGCCATTTTGTTCAGGAAAAACACAAAAGCGCTTTTGGAATTTACCTCTTGTTACCTGTTTACCAATCTATTGGGTTTTGTGATATATTATGCTTATCCGGCAGCGCCACCCTGGTATTTTGATACTCATGGAAATGTATTGGATTTGAGTGTCCAGGCAAATGCAGCAGGGTTGCTTAAATTTGATAAAATCATCGGATACCCATTATTTGAGGGCTTATACACCAAAAATTCCAATGTTTTTGCTGCAATTCCCTCTTTACACGCAGCATATCCTGTAATAACCTGGTTTTATGCTAGGAAATATGCCGGTAAAACATTGCAATGGATCGTGTTGATAGACATTATTGGTATTTGGTTTTCAGCTGTTTATTCATTTCACCACTACCTGATTGATGTGTTAATTGGAGGATTAGTAGCATTTACTGCTTTGTATATCTATGAAAATATTTTGTCGAAAACCATTTTCTCAGAATACATTAGTAAATTTGCTCGATTTATAGACCGTTAAATAAACAACAAATGAATTTGCTCAAACAAAAAATGAAGGCGTATGATATTCCACAAAAGATCATGGAAATGGGCCTTTATCCATACTTCAGGATGATTGAATCCGAGCAGGATACCGTTGTAAAAATAAATGG
>JAGNSQ010000055.1 GCA_017987975.1 Saprospiraceae bacterium | reverse complement strand
CCACACTAACCTTTGTGTGCCATTACTCCAATTAAAGTCAAGAGGTAATTTTGATTGCAAAGATTTGGCAGTTATAAGACCGCTTTGTTCAGACGGGCATTTGTTGTCCTTCAACTTTTCTATTTCAATGGGATAGGCAATGTTACCGGAGGAGACCAGAATCGACTCCGTTGTTATCTTACAATTATTTGCATCCACAGCTGTCATTGTATAAGAGCCGGGTATGAGTTGATTGACATCTCCTGTGTTCTGATTTGTTGGTGACCAGAAGTATTTATATGGTGCCACCCCTCCTGCAAGAGAAGTTTGAATTGAACCGTCTGGCTTTTGAAGGCAGCCGGAAGGGATCACTTTGTCAATGCTATATAAGAGAGCCGGCGGCTGCCTGACAATAATGTTTTCTTGTGACACATTGCAGCCATTGTCATCATAAACAGTCACCCCATAATTACCCGCGGTAAGGTTGGGCCTAAACTGCACCTGAGAGCCATTGTCATTCCATCCATATGTATATGGTTGGGTGCCCCCAGAAACATGGATGCGAATTTGCCCCGTCTTTGTGCCAAAACACCTTACATCTTCGAGATTGGAAACAGAAACTTCCAATTGCTCCGGACCAGGAATTTCTGCTGTATATTCAATCGAACATGAAGATGCATCAGAGACTGTGATTGCATAAAATCCAGCTGTCAATTGCAACCTTCTGTTCCCGGTAAAGCCATCCTCCCATTTATAGGTATAAGGTGGAATACCATTCACTACATTTAATTCAATAATACCGGTTGCATCCTGATAACACAATGGAGACCTCAAAAAAGTGGCAACAGGCTGGAGAGACGATGAAGCATTTACTTCTATAGGACCCAATTCTTTTTTACAGCCAATACCATTTGTAATTGTGACTCTATAAATACCCACCCCAACATTCAAAAGATTTTGGGTGGTATCTCCCCTACTCCATTGAAACGAAAATGGAGTAATGGCCCCATTGTGTGTAATATTTATCTTACCATCACTAATGCCCTGACAGCTGGGTTTTGCAATGGATTCTACAACTGCCTGAAAATTGGACATAGACTTCACTTCAATGAATGAGGTTTCTAGTCCACAACCATTTACATCCGTAATTTTACACTTATAAAAACCGGCTCCAAGTCCAGCAACATTATTACCCATTGCCCCATGGAGCCAATTGTACTGTATAGGCTGAGTACCCCCCGTAACGGTGACATTTATACTTCCATCACCTTTCCCAAAACAAGTTTCATCAATAATCACCTGACTGCTCAGCATCATTGGGTTTGAAGTATCAGTTAGGACCAAAACACCATCACAATTTTCATCTATCAGATTGCATGGCAGATCAACTTGGGCTGGATTTACGAAGGGGTTGTTATCATCACAATCTCCTGACAATAAACTGTAACCAAAAAGAGCTTGGGAAGAACACCGGCTGATAAAAATATCTGCATTCCCATATCCATCCAGGTCTTTGTCTTCATAAAAAATATTTTTTGCAACCTGACTCGTATTTCCCAAATTTATCAGATCTAAAGCTATATCGCCTTCACTTCCAGCAGATGTTTGTCCATTGAACCGAAGTAGATACAGCCGATCCTGTGGCAAATTAATAGACTGACTAAATCGGTTCCATTGATTACCCTTGTCTCCAGTGACAGAAAATATTTCGTCCCATGAGGCACCATTATTGAGCGAAATTTCCAACCCCAATCTGCCGCTATCTTTACCATACATATGAAAGTAAAAATCCACATCACAAGCGGAGGGTTGAGGACCAGATTTGAGGCACGTAGATTCCAAATATGCCATCATATTGGGTTTGCACAATGAAGGATTGCTTTCAATGTACAAATATTTACCTCCTCCATTCACACCAGACGATGGACCGGTAAAATCAGTTGGTGTTTCACCTTCATTCAACAACCAGTCGGTGTCGTCTAAACTCGAATTATTTGAAAACACTCCATTAACGGCACAACTTTCGGCGCAGTTCTGAACACAAATTTCATTGTCTTCAAACCCTTCAGAAATACCCACTTCAGCACATGCAGTTTGAAATAAGCGTGTACAACTGGGTGCGGAAACAGCAGAAGCCAGACAAGATGAGACTAAGAAAAATTCGTACGAGACATTACTCTCTAGTTCTTGAATCAGATGTTTTCGCAAACCACAATTTACCACAACCGTTTTGGCAGAAGCAGGATCGCCGGTTTTTTGATAATGAATCTCTAAATTTTTACAATTCAAGGGAGTATCCCACCTTACTTCAAAAGCTGAGTGCGTTATTCTAGACACGAAAAAGGTCTCAATGGCATTACAAGGCTCAGGAATAAAGTTGAGCGACAAATATTTCAAAATACCTTTATCATTAATGGCTCCATCACACACTGCCAGTTTCCACAGACCTGAAGGATTGGCAGGCAAATTTAGCTCTGAAATAGCCTCATCCGGTTTAAACGTATTGGTAAACGGAGGACTCCCTTCTGCAATTGCCAAACAGCCATCATCAGAGAAGACGGTAGCCTGATCACACGATCCTGTAAAGAGACCATAGTTATCATCCACCGTTCCATGGCGTTCTGTTAAGACAATCCTATTTCCTTGTGGACTCTCTAACCAAATGACCAAATCAGCAGGCCATGGGTGAGTTGCAATTAGTGACACAGATTGCAACTTATATGGATTCACAGCCGGAGGTAAATTAACCTGAATGTTAAATACATCCGTAAGTCCATTGTCACAGTTGTTGTCTCTCAATTCCAGATTCAGCCCACAGGTAGATGGATTGGTGAGAGCAGTAATAAAAGAAAATGGCCCCTCCCACTTACTGGAATCACCGGCAGCACAAACAGCTCTGATCCAAAAAATATAGGCTGTGCCCGAGTTTAAATCGGATAGTGTTTTAAATTTTTGAATACTTATGTCAGTCCTTTCGGTTTGTTGAAGTCCCGTACCCTTTAGCCCATAAGCCAATTGATACCCTAATATTGGACTATTGTTGTCAATCCAGGAAATTTTTATCGACTCCGTGGCAATTTCTGAAAACTTAAGAGAAAAAGGCTCCTTACAGGCACCAAGAAGCCAGAGACTTTTAAAAAGGATTAAACAAATGCTCAAGAGCGTTTTCATTTTGTAAAAATACTTCAGAATCTTGAGAGCAACGGGATAAAATAGGTCAATTGTCTTGTTAAAATTAATTTCGCATGGGTGAGATTACATCTGCCTCTTACTCCAGCTCTTTTTCCAATTGCCTGATTCTCACTCTAATGGCAGGAGGAGCATTTTCCTTCCATACAGGCAACATGTCTATAATTTCGGTCTTCAATTCTGGATATCTTAAACAAATTCTACCACATACAGTGGCAGAAAATGCTCGTATTGCTATAGCTACATGAGGATTAGCAAGATAATTATAGCATAGTTCAAAAATCTCACCTATATGCTCCTCAGGCAGATCCATTTTCTGCCATACTCTAACTACATTTCGTGCAACAGCGTCGTGATGAGGCTTTTTTAAAACACTGACCAGTTGTGAGCAAAAGGGCTTTAATAAATCTGGATTCAGCTCCCCTAAAATGCCAATTGACCAGGCTGCTCTTTGCGCCAACCGTGGATCGGGACCAGTTAAAATAGACATTAAATTAACACAAACAGAGGGATGTACATTTGCCTCGTGGGCTAGTATAGCGCAGGAATTCTTACTATAATTGTTTACCAGGATATCACTGATCTCATCCAATGACATAGGCTCCAATAGGTTGCAAAATTTTTCCAAAATATTTCATGAATACTTTTGCCCAAAGCCAGCCGATGAAAATACCTAAAATTGATCCGCAAGCAACGTCGAGAGGAAAATGTACCCCAACATAAATTTGGGAGACACCAATGATGGAGGCCCAAAGTAAGAGAGGGATTCTGATTTTTTTGAATACACTGCCAATGGTAAGAGATAAAAAAACGGCGATGGCAAAATGATTGGTTGCATGGGAAGATGTAAAACTATAGCCACTGCCGCACCTAATTCTGACTACCGGTTGTTGAACAGATAAATTGCGACAGGGTCGTTCTCTTTTAACCGTTTTTTTTATCAAATGACTACTTACTGAATCGGAGGTGCCGAAGGTCAAAAAACAAAACAAAATCAACCAATAGGCATTTTTACCATAGTTGTAAATAAAAAATGTAATGATGTAGAGATAAAGTGGAAACCAAATCCACTCATTTCGCATCCACTTTAAAACTACATCCAATATTGGATTTGACCAATCTGAATTGATCCAATGAAAGACAAGATAATCGGCATTTAGAATTAAATCCATTGTATAGTGGTGTAACTGATTTATTTGTTACATTCCTTGGCATGGGTAAAAACATGTTTGGAGAAATCTTCCCAATCCATGTTTTTAGGAAAGGCCTTTTTCAGAGCATCACAATCACCATAAAGAGAAGGGTGTTTTTCTTTGTAGTGCTTTTTCTCCAGTTTAAATGCAACTGCATCTCCATTTTTAACATAATAGGATTTGGCAATTCCTCCTGCCACTGTAAAACCACCTATGCCCACAGAAGCCGTTTCACTAGCTTGCGGGTCAAAATAAACCTTGATTTTTTCAGCATATCCCGGGTTAACCAATTGCAAAAGAAGTGAGAGCTGTTTGTCTTTAATTTTAACTTCTGCATATTCAAACAAAGCATAACCATCTTTGATATGAGACATGTTAACAGACTTGTCATCGTCCCATTTTGTGATATCGTAAGATTTGTCGACTCCACTTGCAAACTTGTCCCATTTAGTGGGAGCAATATACATATGATGAAGCTGTTGGGGCAAAAATTCACGTTTTTTGCCTGTTGAGTCTTTAATAACGATTTTTTCTATCAGTCCCTTTTTCCTGTCAATATCGTCAATAAAACCAATTACTTCAGAGCCATCGGTAAGTGTTAAGTAACTTTTTTCTTTTTTAGAAAAAGTAAAGTTTCCATCTAAAAAATCCTGGGAAAAAGCAGAAATTGAAAGTGTCAATCCCAAAATCAATGTGGTCCATGTTTTCATATTCATTAATTGTTGTTGGTGTGGTTAATTTAAAGGGTAAAGTTACAATATTCCACGTTCATAAAAACCTCAACTTCTAACGTTGCTATTGCAAATATGAATAAAGTTAATTCAAAAAAAACCGTTTAAAATTCGGCATTAGGCCTTATATTTGCATTTTAACAAAATAATATTATTCAATTATGGAAATGGAGAATGGCAGATACCTTCTATCCGGCAGTGTTGATCCATTGGATTTGGTGGAAAAATATGGAGCGCCTTTGTATGTTTATGAAGCGGAAACCATCAAAGCCAAATATCATAAAATGGTCAATGCCTTTAAGGTACCGCGATTCAAGGTCAATTATGCCTGTAAAGCTTTGACCAATATTTCAATTCTTAAATACATTAAATCTTTAGGCGCCGGGCTAGATACGGTATCCATTCAGGAGGTTCGTTTGGGACTGATTGCCGGATTTGCTCCAAAAGACATCATCTATACTCCCAACTGCGTAGGCATTGATGAAATAAAAGATGCAGTAGAACTTGGCGTAAGAATTAATCTTGATAATTTGTCCATTCTCGAACAGTTTGGCACTCTATATCATGGTACCTATCCTGTATGTATTAGATTGAATCCACATATCATGGCGGGGGGTAATGATAAAATATCAGTGGGCCACATTGATTCAAAATTTGGCATCTCTATTCACCAGCTTCCTTTGGTTCAGCGAATTGTAAAGGCAACCGGCCTGCAGGTGGAAGGCTTGCACATGCATACCGGGAGTGATATACTTGACTCAGAAGTTTTTCTGCTCGGGGCTGAAATCATGCTGACGGCGGCCACTTCATTTGAGAATTTGGACTACATCGACTTTGGATCTGGATTTAAAGTGCCTTACAAGGATGATGGGATTCAAACCGATATTGATGATTTGGGAGAAAAAATTTCAGATCGGATCAAATCTTTTAACCAGGAATATGGCAAAGAAGTAATGCTCATGTTTGAGCCCGGTAAATACCTTGTAAGCGAAGCTGGATACTTTCTGGTAAAAGTAAACGTTGTCAAACAAACAACCAGTACTGTTTTTGCAGGGGTTGACTCTGGTTTGAATCATCTCATCAGACCAATGTTTTATAACGCTTATCACAAAATTGTCAATTTATCAAAAACCAGCGGAAGAGAACGGATCTATACTGTTGTTGGGTATATATGTGAAACAGATACTTTTGGTTCTGAAAGGAGACTCTTTGAAGTGCATGAAGGAGACATCCTGGCTTTCTACAATGCGGGTGCATATTGTTATGCCATGGCTTCTAACTACAATTCAAGGTACAGGCCGGCAGAAGTTATGTTAATTGAAGGAAAAGACCATCTCATCCGCAAAAGAGAGACCCTTGATGATTTATTGAAAAATCAAATTGAAATCAATTTTTAATTACAACAACCATGCGTAAAACCATCCTTCCCTACTTTGTTTTTTTGATGATTACAGTTCTGGCAGCTGCCTGTTCAGAACAAGAATCAAAATCCAGCACCAAAGTGGCCTTTATCAAAAAGGACATCGTCCATTTAGAAGATGGTAGTGAAATCAAACTGGGTGATAGCTTAATTAAAATTTTTTACCTGATCCGCCATGCTGAAAAAGACACTCAAAAAACAGACCCCGTTTTGAGCGAAGCAGGCATCAAAAGAGCAGAACGATTAACAGAAATCATGCGACAAAGCTGGCTGGATGCTGTATACACCACTCTTACCTCCAGAACCATGCTGACAGTAGATAGCATAACTCAATACAAAGGGCTTTCCAACAATATCTACACCAATGACAACATGAAAGAAACCTTTACTGAAGTATTGAATTCTCCATCTGTCAACAGAGCACTGATTGTAGGCCATTCAAATACCATCCCTCCTTTGGCCAACTTTTTGTGTGGCAAAACCCATTTTCAAAAGACCATAGACGATCAAACATACGACAACTTCATCATTGTTGTTCAGCAGAGAGACAGTACAAAAAAAGTATATGAATTAAAATACTAATACCCGGCTGCATGGTCATCACCTCTGGGATCAGCACCTCCATGAAACCGTCCATCCTGTTTAACAAGGATCGCTTCTACTCTGCCATACTGCTTTCTGAATTTAAATGCATGACCTTTTATTTTAAGTTGGCCAACCACAGAATCTGTCAGCCCTCCTTTTTCAACCTGGATTGAATCAGGCAGCCATTGGTGATGAAATCGGGGTCGTGCCACCGCAACATCAGGTTCCATTTGAAAATCCAGGATATTAACAATAGTTTGAAAAACACTGGTAATAATGGTAGAGCCTCCTGGTGTACCTACCACCAACTTAAGTTTGCCGTCCTTCTCAACAATAGTGGGAGTCATGGATGACAGCATTCTTTTTCCAGGTTCAATTTTATTGGCCTCCGCTCCAATCAAGCCATATAGATTTGCCACACCTGGTTTAACTGAAAAATCATCCATTTCATTGTTTAAGATAAAGCCAGCGCCTTTTACCACCACCGAAGAACCATACCCGCCATTTAATGTTGTTGTAACCGCAACAGCATTACCCTGTTTATCCACAATGCTCAAATGGGTAGTCTGCTCTGATTCATTGGGCTGCCCTGCCTTCATTTCAGATGAATTACCTGCGCGGTCGGCATTATAATCTTTCATTCGTGTAGCAATATAATTTGAGTCTGTAAGCCCAACCACAGGTACATTGTAAAAATCACTATCACCCAAATGCATGGCCCTATCAGCGTATACTCTCCTTTCAGCTTCGACCATCAGGTGAACGGTAGCCGCACTCTGAAATCCCATATTTCTAAGATCAAACGGCTCAATAGATTCCAGCAATTGGATCAATGCAACCCCACCACTAGATGGTGGCGGCATAACATGCACCTTATGACCTTTATAGTTTGTAAACAGTGGTTCCCTCCATTTAGCCTGGTAGCTGGCCAAATCATTATAACTAATAATTCCGCCGCCATTTTTCATTTCATCAACAATGTACCTGGCAGTTTCTCCCTTGTAAAATCCATTTTTTCCATGATCTCTGATTTGTTCCAGCGTTTTGGCCAATTCAGTTTGTATCAGCACATCTCCCTCCCTCCAATTCTTCTGCGTAAAAATAGTGGGTCTTTTATTCACCCTGTCAAACAATTCTCGGTTATTATTCAAGCCTTCCGCTTCCTTTGCAGTAAGCACCACCCCATTCTTTGCTAATTGAATAGCGGGTTCAACCAAAGCTTTCCAGTCTTTAAGTTGACTATATTTTTGAAAAGCTTCGAAGAGACCTGCTACGGTGCCTGGAACCCCACAAGCCAAATGACCATAGAGACTGAGTTCTGTATTCACATTGCCATTTTTATCCAGGTACATATCTTTGGAAGACAACGCAGGGGCTGCCTCACGATAATCCAAAGCTGCTACCTGGCCCTGAGCACTTCTGTAAAGCATAAAGCCACCACCTCCCAGGTTTCCAGCTGCAGGAAAACAGACTGCCAAAGCAAATTGTACTGCAATCGAAGCATCAACTGCATTGCCTCCCGCCTGCAATGTTTTGACGCCAATATCAGTAGCCAATGGATGAGCAGATACTACCATGCCATTTTTTTCAACTGCTGATTTCACAGGAGAGGGCTTTATTGTCTCCTGCGTCTGTTTACATGAGTGGAAAAGTGAAATAATAATATATAAAACCAGTAATCTGCTCATTGCTCTTTTATTCAAATATAAGCAAAGACCCAAAAAACAAGTTAGCTTACATCAAAAAACAGCCATTAAATATCCCTTTTCATAAACAACCACCAGGACATTGATACAAATAGTGCAATAAAGAGCATTGAAAAACCCAAAGCCTCGGTTTGGGAAAGTAAAATTTTAAATCCCCATTCCTTTTCGATCCAAACATCTGGAAGCTTAAAAAAGGGATTGGGCATTAAATCTTCGATCACATTCATGGGATAAAAAAGCGACGACCTGTTTCTGAAATAATTAAGATGAATTGCCCTGATAATCGGTTCAAGAAACATAATATACGAAAAGTAAGTCAGGATCGCAAGGGTGCCTTTGCGAATCCAGGTAGCAATAAAAAAGGCAAAACTGAGGTAGCCAAGACACATCACAAAAAATCGAATAATGGCATTGTTGTTGTCCCAAAGTATTTCATAATCATAGCCATCAGTGTGTGTCACCCCCAATACAATGGATGAAACCACATACATTGCTGTTGCTACAAGAGCCATTAAAATCAATACACTCAATTTAGAAAACCAATATTCTTTGCGGGTCATACCATTGATGATGGCTTGCCTTTGGGTACGATTTGACACTTCAGAGGTAACCATATATACCATCATAAAACCGAGACAAAAACTCACGAGCCAGTTACCTGCATAGCCTTGATAGTCCCAAACAGTTGGAAACTCATAAAATACAATACTACTTGGCAAGGGAGGCGGAACATTGCTAAAAACTTTTTTTCCAGTTAAAATAATAAAAGGAAATAATCCAACAAAAAGTGCGCTAAGCACAATGACAACACTATTTTTTCTGAATTTTAACCATTCCAGGGTAATCAATTCCTTCATCATTTTACAGAATTTTGTTTTCGAGTAATTTCAAGAAATTCTTCTTCCAGCCTTTGTTTCCTAAGCACCAGGTGATTGACATAAATATTTTTTTCCGCCAACATTCTGTTTATTTTGGAGGCTGAAATTGAGGCATCAACCGTGCACTCAATAAATTTAGGTCTGGCAGCACCAATTGTAACCCCTTGAATGTCATTTAAGGCTGCTGTTAAGGCTATCAAATCATCACTACCAATCTCTCCCAATAAATTGTCGTTGAGCATGGCGCCTACCGGTCCTGAAGCAAGCAAAACTCCATTTTTCATGATACCAACATGGGAACAAATTTTTTCTACCTCGTCCAGGATGTGACTTGCCATGATCACCGTTTTACCGGTATCGGCAATTCTTCTAAGAATTTGCCGTACTTCAGCAATTCCTTGTGGGTCCAAGCCATTGGTGGGTTCATCAAAAATCAAAACGTCCGGATTTCCAATTTGAGTAGCAGCTATGGCCAATCGCTGTTTCATACCCAGAGAATACGTGGAGAATTTACTGTCCTTTCTATGGTGCAGATCCACTAATTTTAACAAGTCATCGTAATTGGTACCTTCAACTCCTTTGATCAAAGCAACAATTTTAAGATTATCAATAGCATTGAGGTAGGGATAAAAGTTGGGCGTCTCTAAAATAGCTCCAATTCGTGTACGATGTTTTTCCCCGTATTGGTTTTCAAACCACGTGAAGTTACCGGCATCGAACTGAAGGATGCCCAAAATGATACCAAGAGTTGTGGTTTTACCACTCCCATTGGGCCCCAAAAGCCCAAAGACCATGCCCTGGTGAATGTTGAGGTTTAGATCATTGACAGCCTTTATCTTGCCATAACTCTTGTGTAAGTGACTCGTTTGAAGAACTTCCATAGTTAAAGTTGTTTGTAAAAAATGCAGTTAAACCGATTTAAAACCGTTTTGATAAGATAAAAATAACAAATACAAAGAGGTAGCACACAAAATATCGATGATTCAAGCCAAAAACAAGATGGAAATGATGATTTTAGCCTTCAACAAATAAAGGCTGGGTTATTTTGGTTGTGATACCAATTGAGGGTAGTTGCCGGAACATAAGATCAACTCCCTTTCTGCCCTGTTCACCTAAATCCACAGACAACGAGTTGACGTACAAAGCAATATGCGCATTTACAACCTCTTCTTCCATTTCTTGAGCATGTTGTTGTACAAAAGTTTTGCTTGCTGCAGGATTACTAAACGCAAAAGATACGCTGTCTGCGATGAGTTGATTGACCTTAACTTTTACATCTTCGGGCAAATTTCTTTTAATTACAATTCCGCCCAGGGGGATAGGTGTTTGCGTTTGCTCTTCCCAATATTGGCCCAGATCTTTGACAAGATGAAGTCCTTTGTCCATGTAAGTGAATCGACTTTCATGGATGATGAGGCCAGCATCAAATTTTTTGGATGAAACGGCTGATTCTATTTCAGAAAACAAAGTTTCTGTTTTTTGTGTCAGAAAGGGATAGGCTTTTGTGAGTAAAAAATTGGCAGTAGTATGGACGCCTGGTATGGCAATTTTACTTTGCTCATTTAATTTTAAGTTTGGGTCATGGCTCACCAGCAATGGGCCACAATTATGACCAAGTGCTCCCCCACTTCTCAACATTTGATAGTTGTCAGACATTTGTGTAAAAGCAAAATAACTCAACTTTGTTACATCAAACTTACCTTCCAGGGCCGCGCGATTGAGTTGTTCAACATCTAACATATGGAAATCAAATTGCAGCTCGCCCAGATCCAACCTTTGATTATGGATGGCATCAAATATAAATGTGTCGTTTGGGCAGGGTGATATGCCAATGGATAGTTTCATTATTTCAATTTGGAATTATAAACAAATTCATTTACCAATTGGTTGGCGGCAGACAAATAACCAAAAGAAACCTGTCTTCCTTTTTCATAATTTAATGCAATGTGGGCAAGTTTTTCCAATTTCATAGCATCATAGCCAGAAACACTACACAATAATTGCCTCGCTTCATTGCTCCAATCAAAATCTCTGATACCATAACTTTGGTGCACATGAATCAAAAACATTCTGAGTTTTTTATCAAGAATGGCCTTATTGTCATTACCTGATAAATAAACAGAAGCAATCAATCTAATAAAATTAACTGACTCATTGCCGGGAGCTCTCCAAACGGGTATTGCCCGCATTTTTCTTTTAATCAATAGAATAAAATACAACAATATGCCTGAAAAAAGCAACCAATAAGCCCACCTCAATAAATCGTGCTTCAAAATTTCTACGATCGGACTCTTTTGCTCCTCTGCCAACACCGATCCCGAATAATTGAGATTGGGTTGTTCGCTAAATGATCGTTTGATAAAATGGACATCCCAAATGACAGGTTTGTCCTGTATCATAGCAAGTAAAATATTGGCATGGTCTTTATGGCCATTGAGCAAGCCAAAATTAGAAAAAGCATAGGGCTGGCTGTGAACAATCCACTCTCCCTTACCCATCAATATACGCAATGCTGTAGTGTTACCGGTTTCGTTAAATACCATCAGCGTGTCTCTGGGGTAAATAATTGAATCAGGTTCTCCTTCCTCATTGGTTTTTTCCACCATAAAACTATTTGGCAGCTCAGGCGATACACAAGGAAAACAAAGCTGAGAATTGGAGCTATTTTTTAATGAAACAAAACAAGTTCTGGCAGAAGAGTCTAACCTGGAAGTTTGATAATCCCATTGAATTTGAAGAAAATCTGATACTGAGTAACTTATTGATGTAGTTGACAAAAGGATGACTCCCCCTTTTTCAACAAATTGCACCAAACTGGACATTTCGTCAATGTTGGGTTCAAACCTGTCGTTGATAAATAAAAGATTGGCATCAAAAGAATCTGCTTTCGCTATGAGAGAATCTATATCAATGTTTACAATGGTTAACTTTCCTCGTTCCGACATAGCGTGTTTTAGGATCTGAGTCCCGTATGGAATTTTATCTTCCGGATGGAAGCTGGGCAGCCAGTTTTCTGATACCGGATAAAAGAACCACACTGTAAAACCAAGGGCTAAATAAATTAAATATACCGATAACTTGTCCCACCTCATGCCTTGGTATTTTTTGGCACAATCGCATGCAAAACCATCATAATGCGGTTTTTATGAATGCTATATCCTTCCTGATTCAACTCATGATAACCAAACCAAGATAAATTATAAATTTTCATAAATGCATAAAAATCAGATTCCAGCTCAGTGTTTTTAATTTCTCTGAAATAATCCATATTGGTCTTTCCAGGCTGCCAATTGATATAGCCATTGCTTTCTAAAACAGAGAGATAGCGAAGAAATATCCATCTTATGGCTTCTCTATATGCCTGCTTTTCTTCCATTAATAGCAGCTCTTGTTGGAAGGTATCTTCTACTGTCACTTTTTGATAGAGATGTTCCCACTCTGTTAAATCGTTTTCAAGTAGTTTATTTTTTTTCTTCTTAAATCCCAAATTGGTAAAAAAATAGGCAAGGGTCACAAAGCCCAACACCATAATTACGATGTTAAATGTTCTTGAGTCCTGCATCTGCCGGAATTTCCGGATCAATTCATTCTTCCAGCTTCTCAGCTTTTCCCACCACGATTTATTAGCTGAAAATTGTTTGGGTACTATATATTGAAAATCTGGATTAGTACTGTATTTCTGCAAGAGGGAGTCAGATATTACCACTTTGGCTTTTGTAGCTAGAGACAAGTCTTTCTGAGCGGTTACGCTCAACCCAAAAAATAAACTAAAAATTACGGCAATCTTAGAGTTCCTCATCTTTTGCTAAATGGCTTCCAATACTTTCGATTTTTTTAAGAATATTGTATCCATGCTTGTTTTCACTTAAATCATAGAACTTTAAATTATAACAAACTGCTGTAAAACACATAAACAGAATAAACAAGGCACTTTGAAACATAGACAAAAGGCTCAATGATGTCTGTTGAAAACCTTCTGCATTACCTGAAGAAATGGCTGAAAAACTTCTAATCAATTCAAGAACAGTGAAAGGCATAAAAATGACGCCATGAACCGCATTAATGACAATACTCAGCAAAACAACATATCCAAAAGCATCCCACCATTGAACATTTATCATTTCAAGTGTATTTTTGATACAATCCACTGCACTGAGGTCAGATTCCATTCCCATATAGGCGGCAAACATGGCTCCGATGGCAAACCAAATAAATGCAATCATTACAGCAATGAGTAAAACAATGCCGACTACTTTTGAAAATATTATCAATAACCCACACAAGCCAATTACAGCCAATGGCAAAATCCAGGTGAGCGCATATATTACCATCAGTTTCGCTAATTTCGGTCGAAGAGTATACCAAAGTTCAATGGCCTCAAATTTTAACATCCCCATTCTTTTTGAAGTATAGACAAAGGCAATAGCCACTAATTGGGCAGTTATTGCAGCTACCACAAAAATCAACATGAGCGCCCCTATGGCTACTATATGCTCATTGGCAATATCAAGTAGTGCTTCTTGCGATAAATTGGCGAAATAGGCAAAATAGATAACAAAACTCAAGCCGATAACGGGCAGTGTAACAAAGGCTAAAGCGGTCAGCAGAGACTGCCAGTTGCGATAGATGAGCATTGCAGCATCCGCCAGTATGGTGCCAAAATCTCGTGGCTGTTCTAATTGCCAATGTTCATTAAATGCTCGCATTCAAATTATTTTTCATCGAATAAACCATTCTGGGATAAATTACAAAATACCCCAAAATAAATAAAAATGAAGCTATGATAAGAAATAATCGTGCAAAGCTCGATAATTCCAAATAATGCCTCGTAACAAAACTTTCCAGCATAGCAGCTATAATGATAACAGGAGTAGCTCCCATCATGATTTTTATTCCTTTTTTAGATTGCTCAACCAGAGCCGTCATCCTGCTGTAAGTACCGGGGAATAGCCATGAGTTACCCAATACAATACCAGCGCCACCACAAATTACTATGCATGATAATTCAAGGGCCCCATGTAAAAATATGGTAGAAAAGGATAGCCAACCCAGTCCTTTGGAAATAAAATAGTACTGAAAACAACCTACCATTATACCATTAGATATGAGGATAAAGGCAGTAAAAAATGAAGTAAGTAAGCCGGCCGCAAAGGCAAAAAGTGCAACCCTAACATTATTGATGCCAATCATTGCAAACATCGAAACCTGTTGCTCCGCTTTATAAATGGCCATTGGGTCTCCCTTTTTTATGTTCTTTTCGGTCACATCCATATATTCATCTCCCATGATCTGACGGGCAAATTCAGGGTTCTGGTAAGTGCTAAAGGCTCCTATAAAAATGCTGACCAAAAAAACCAGAAAGCTGATTCTAAAGGCTGGGAATGCCTCATACAGAATCAAAGGCAAGTCTGTTACCCAGAAACGTTTCCAGCTGCCATCTTGTTCTTTATGACGATATAAGGCGGTATGAAACCGGGAAGAAAGATCATTGAGATAAACTACTATGGTGCTTTGGGGATAGGTTGACCGGGCAAAGGCCAGATCATCTGTAACAGCAATATATGCATCTGCCAGCTTGTCTCCCGAAAGATTGTTGAGACCATTCAAATGGGCCTCCAGCTCCTTCCAGCGCTTTTCATTTTCCATTATAAACTGCTGCTCCCTCAAATTTCAGGTTTGTCAAACAAAGATACCAAATAGCTCGAATATTAAAATATTAACCTGAATTGTCGCCGTAATACCCTACAAAAGAGAGGATAAACTTATCTTTGAAGACTTAATTCTTTTTTAATGAAATACTTTGCTCTGTTTACCGCTTTTATCTGGGTTGCAACGTCCACTTTAGCACAAGATAAAGGTACTGTCAACGGCTCCTCACTGCTGATTGCTCCCATTTCTGCCCATCGCAGCCTGCTTACTGAAAACAAAAATCAATGGGATCCGCAGGTGAAATCATTTGCAGCCTCTGTCAATAAAAGCAGCGTTTCAGAAGAAGAAATGGAATTATTGAGACAACGACCTGATTCACACAAAGAACCTCAGATCAGCAGGATGAGAAATAGTCCTGTAAAACTCAACGTAAATTATGAAGGAAACAAAGGCACTGGATCGGTACCTCCAGATAATACCCTGGCCGTATCAACCAATGGTTTTGTGATTTCAGGCATCAATTCTAATTTGTTTTTTTCAAGAGCGGACGGTACCGTTTTATACACCCAGGCTCTGTCAGATTTTTTTACAGATTTAAATCTGGGTGGCGGTTATTTTGATCCTCGAATCATTTATGACATTCCATCCCAAAGATTTATTATAGTGGCTCTTAGCGGCTCTCAATCAGATATGTCAAACGTTTGCATTGCCTTCTCTGAAAGCGAAGATCCAGGTCTTGGATGGAATTTCTATAAATTACCCGGCGACATTCTGAATGAAGATATGTGGTTTGATTACCCCAACATTGCTGTGACTGAAAAAGAACTTTATATCACCGGCAACATGTTTACCGACCAAAATCAATTCAGATACTCATCAATTTACCAAATAAGCAAGGAAGATGGTTATTCCGGAAAGTCGCTGACTTACAAACATTATACAAAAATGAAGGAACCCAATACAGGACAAACCTTCTTTAACATAACCCCAGTATCCATGGGCTGGACCAGCAACAGACCAGGGGGAATCCAATTTTTAACCAATGACCCCAGGGGAGGAAGTAATATTACTGTACTCTGCGAAACAACAGGTACTCTGGATCAAAACCCTAAATTTGAAATTGTTGATATTAAGACAGGTGACAACTACGAAGTTTCGCCAACGGTGCCTCAAAAGGGAACAACCAATGTTTTACAAACCGGTGACTGCAGGATTCAGTATGCTGTTGAATTGAATGGTGTCATCCATTTTGTTTTGAAGGCCAAGGTCAACAACAAGGCTGGCTTGTATTATGGCAGATACAATCTCAACGACCTCACCCTTCATACTGCGGTTTATGCAGAGCCCAATAACCACGTGAGCTATCCCTCCATAGCACCGATGGGAAATGATCCTGGAGAAAGCCGCATGATGATTCAATTTTTGAGAAGTTCCGGTGATATTTTTCCCGAGCAGGTTGGCATGGTAGTGGAAGGTACCGGGAGTAATTTTACTTATTCCGATCCTATTGTTATTAGAGATGGTGATTCTTTTGTCAATGCACTTGACACCAATAATGAGCGTTGGGGAGATTATTCGTGCGTAGCCAGAAGATTTTATAATAACCTGGCAGAAACCTGGGTCGGTGGCTGCTTCGGCAGGGCAAGATTTGGCACCTGGATTGGACAATTTATCTCAACTGATGCTGATTTTAGAGATATTTATGCATCCCGTACGGTAATCAATCCGGGGGATACTATTGAGTTTAAATTTGTTGGTTCAGATACCTTAAGCAATGTTCTGTGGTCTGCACCGGGCGGAAGTTTCATAACCAATACTAATGCCAGTTATGACAGTTTGGGGAACTATCCGTTGTCCCTCACTGCCCTTAACCAAAAAGGGGATACGATACGTTTGATTAAGGATCATTTCATCCATGTAGTGCCAAGAGTTTTTGCACCTACCGCCCAATTTGAAGCTGATAAAATCATGGCTTTTGAGGGAGATACTATTCAACTTTTTGACAGATCAACCAACGAACCCACTAAATGGAAATGGACCCTTACAGGAGGTTCCCCAAGTACTTCAATCGAATCAAATCCAAAAGTGGTGTATGCTAAAAAGGGACAATACAACATTATATTGAATGTAAAAAACAGTGCCGGAGAAGATGTAGAGGTAAAACAAAAGTATGTTAAAGTAGAAGCGAAAGCCATAGCACCTCTTGCCAATTTTAATGCTGATAAAAGAGAATTGATCATAGGTGACACTGTAAGGTTTACAGACCTTTCTAGCAATGGTCCCATTAGCTGGCACTGGCTGATTGATGGCCCAACGCAAGACACTTTTATTGATCAAAATCCTATCGTCACGTTTTTAGAAGAAGGCAGCTACGATGTCACACTAAAAGTATCGAATCAAGCCGGAGAAAATGTAAAAAAAGAAGAAGGTTACATCTTGGTAGGAAGTGCGTCTACCCATCAGGCCAATTGGATCAATACGGCCCGCTTCTTTCCGAATCCGGTTGTGACAGATCGATTTTACTTACAATTTGATTTACAAAAAGCAGAAAGACTCAAATTTGACATTTATAGTGTAAATGGTGCCTTTATTAAAACCCTGATGCATAAAGACATCAAGGCGGGGAGAAACGAATTTTCATTTAATACAGAGATGCTGGGTGCCGGAACCTTTTTAATCCAGATCTCCTCAACAGGAAAAAATCAAATTACCCTGCCATTTGTTGTAGTAGACTAAACAATTAAACTACAGCTTACTGAGAAAGAAGTTGGTCATTTTTGTAAATAAATGAATGGTTGCATTGTTTCCATATATTCCATGGTTTCGGTTGGGATAAATCATGGATTCAAAGTCTTTGTTGGCACTGATTAGCGCATTCTGCATTTCCATTGTATTTTGAAAATGGACATTATCATCCGCTGTACCATGGGCTAAAAAGAGATGTCCTTTCAAACGGTCGGCAAAATAAACAGGAGAATTGTCCTTATAACCACTTTCATTTTCGGCTAACGTTCTCATGTATCTTTCAGTATAGACACTGTCGTACCACTTCCAATTGGTTACAGGGGCTACAGATACTGCAGCTTTAAAAACATCATTGCCTTTTAACAGAGCTAACAAACTCATGTATCCGCCATAAGACCATCCGTAGATGCCAATTCTTTCTGAGTCTACATGTGACATTGTTCCTAAAAATCGGGCAGTCTCTATCATATCCATTGTCTCATATTTCCCCAGTTGCAGGTAGGTCATCTTTTTAAACTCCTCTCCTCTTGCTCCAGTCCCTCTGGGATCAACACAAACCACCATAAATCCTTTTTGGGCAAACATTTGATACCACCAAAAAGAGGACCCTTTCCAACTGTCTGTAACACTCTGACTGCCCGGACCGCTATATTGGGTTATGATAACCGGGTATTTTTTATTGGCGTCAAAACCGGCAGGTAATATTTGATAACCATACAACACAACATCTTCACTGGTTGTGAAAGTGAAAAAAGTTACTGGCTGTACATTGTATTCGGCCATCTTTTTTCTTGCATTTTCATTGTCTTGTAAAGTCTTAATCTTTACGCCTCCCTGCTTATACAATTCATAGACCGGAGGTGTATTGATGGTGCTGTGAATCCAGGTATAATAATCAAACGTGGGGGAAAACCGAACCTCGTTTTCGCCCATCTTCGGCGTAATACTAGTCACTTCTCCACCCGCGACCGGCACTTTATATACTTGCTGATCCATTGGTGAATTGATAGCCGCCTTAAAATAGACATGACCATTTCGAGCATCAATTCCATAAACTTTTAGCACATCGTAGCTGCTTGCAGTGAGCTGGACCTCATCTTTGCCATCCACATTATAAACGTAAATTGAATTGTACCCATTTTTTTCAGATGTCCATAAAAACTTCTTTCCATCTTCCAAAAATTGAAGATTATCATGGATGTCAACGTAATATTTATTGGTCTCCTCCAACAACAGTTTGGATTCACCTGAATTTGCATTTACTGCCAATAATTGCAAGTGATTCTGGTGGCGATTGAGCTTCATCACCGTCACATGCTGACTATTAGGTGTCCAGCCAATTCTTGGTAGGTAGTTGTCACGGAGATCACCCAGTTTTGCATCCTTTGTTTTGTTTTTTTGAACATCATAAATTTTCAAAGCAACAGAGGAATTAACATCACCAACCTTCGGATATTTAAAGGTTTCATACCTAGGATGACTTCCATCTTCGTATATAGGCATAATAAATTCAGGCACCTTGCTTTCGTCAAATCTTATAAATGCCAGTTTTTTTCCGTCGGGCGACCATTCAAAGGCCCTGGTGAAACTAAATTCTTCTTCATACACCCAATCACACATTCCATTGATTACATGGTTCCATTTTCCATCAAAACTTACTTGCGTCAATTGATCAGTAGTCAATGATTTTATGTATAAATTGTTTTCGAAAACAAAGGCAAGATTATTTCCATCGGGTGAAAAAAGAGAATTTGTTATTTTTCCTTTTTCAAAAACCCTTCTCAATTTTTGAGTTTTTCTGTCATACACAAATACGTCAGATTTTGATGAATGCCTATAAATGCTTTCACCATCCTGTTCCAACAAAACCAGATTTTCATCGTTTGAAAAGCTGTAGCTACCCAGCTGTCCGTCAAAGCCCGCTTCTTCTTTGATAGCTCTACCTTCTAAAACGGTGTCAACTCTGGCACCCGTTTCTACATCATAGATGTAGATGGCATTTCCCTCCAATCTGGTATAATGCCTGCCATCATTGAGAAATTTAAATCCTGGTACCGATCGGCTTTGAAAAGTACCCTTCACATAGATATCTTCGAGGGTAATGTAGTTTTGTCCGCTAAGTGAACTTGGATTCAATAAAAACTGAAAACACAAAAGGAGGAATAAAATTAGACGGTGTACCATATCAAAAACTTAATTTTAATCTTGACTGAGAAATAATTTTGACGAGGTGTAGTCGAAATATACACAATTAACAGGCGCAGCTTTTTTCCAAAACATCCACTTGGGAAACTTGACTTCTTGGGTCACAATAAAATTGGGCAGCTTAGAAGGCTGTATTACAAATATTTTTTGCAAGTCTGTCTTTTTAGTTAAAACTGTTTTTATGGAACTGGCTAAAAAGGCGCATGAGGTTGAATAAACATGTGTACGCAGATGAGTTGGATCATTATCCATCCGGGCTGCAGCTATGATTAAAACATTGAGGCCTTCTTCGGCAGCCCTTCTGCATTCCTGTTCGCACAAATACCAATATTTTTGAACATCATTGGCATTTGTCTGTCCAGACCACAAGCTGGTTTCATCAATAGCTAAGGGCCTGGGAGCAGCCCCCATGCCTTCAATATCAGAAACAAAAATAAAGGTAGGTATACCTTCGGTTTGTGCTGCGTTTAAAACATACGTGAGTTCCTTCAATTGATTTTCGACCAGACTTTCAAGAGATGACTTCCAATCCGGAGCATCAGGTATAAAAACAACGGCATCCTTTTTTAAAAGCAGTTCCTGCAATTCCGTGACATCTAAAGTAGTAAGTATCCCCTCTTTGTCAGAGAGCTGAGGCTGCAGTTTAATTTTGGTTACTCTACCCAAATCTGATAGTGAAGCTGCCATTTCTGCTTCACAATTCGATTTACTATTGCCCGTAAAAAGCAGGCATTGCCAGTTGTTTTTTTCCAATATTGTTTATTTCTTTAAGGTCATGCTGTATTCAGCTGCTGCTTTTATTTCATGCGCAGAAAGTATGTTTTCCTGCGCGGGCATGAGCCCTTTTCCTTTTGTGATTAAGGCAATTCTTTCTTCGAGCGTTAATATACTGACAGAAAGATCTTTACTTCCATTTAGGCCCAACTTACCATCGGGTCCATGACAAACAGCACAGCTGATTTTAAAAACTTTAGCGCCATCAACACCAGGCTCACTTTCTACCATCGAAACAGGCGGTGACGTTGCTGTATCTTCTTTTTTACCCCCACAAGCCGCAATGACTGGCAATAAAATTATTAAAACGAATCTTTTCATTTTGAACTACATTCTTTGATTGTTAGAAAAGTTAAAAGTATTAAAATAATATTTGGTTGCCAATATTTTGGTGAAAATCAAAATAAAAAGAATGTAAAAAGAGAAAAAACAAATAAAATTTCAATTTTCTATCCAAAAACTTCAAAATCATCTCCATACCAGGATGCATACATATTGTAATTACCCGCTATTCTCATGATCTCTCCCTTTATCAGTTCTTCAGATATATCTTTGATTTTTTTTGCCGGTACCCCACCATAAATGACACCACTTTCTACGATTGTATTTTCCAAAACAACAGCTCCCGCTGCAATGATGGTATTACTGCCTATTACAACCCCATCCATAATAATGGCTCCCATGCCGATCAATACATTGTCATGAATGGTACAACCATGAACTATGGCATTGTGCCCTATTGAAACGTGGTTGCCAATCGTAGTAGCATGCTTTTGATAGGTGCAATGAATGGTAGCTCCATCCTGAACATTTACGAAGTCGCCTAAAATAATAGAATTAACATCCCCTCTGACAACGCAGTTGAACCAGAAGCTGCAAGACATGCCAGTGGTAACCTGGCCGGTAATAGTGGCATTGGGTGCCAGCTTGTTTTCTTTACCAAATTGTGGATAAACACCCGAAACGGGTAATACAAAAGCCATCTTTTTTTGGAACAAAGATAAGCCATATTGCTTACCTTTGGGTACTAAACCATAAGGGTATGCTTTGCAGAATTCTAATTCTATTAATGACCTC
>JAGNSQ010000168.1 GCA_017987975.1 Saprospiraceae bacterium | reverse complement strand
GCATATAAATTGTGGCGAAGAATGGTGTACTGAAGGCCACTACTTTGCAACCACTTTTCAGTTTCGATGTGTGCAGACATGACCGGATATAGCGGACCATCAGCAGCAGTATTTTTATGACCCGCACTGGTATATATGATGTGGCCTACTCCGGCTTTCCTGGCAGCTTCCAGTACATTTAAATGTTGTGCCTGGCGACCTTCGATATCACTTGCAGAAACAAAAAAGAGAACATTGACACCCTGAAAGGCATGCTCCAACGTAGTGGCATCTGTATAACTTCCCTGCCTGATTTCAAAACCCAGCTTTGTCAAGTTTTTTGCTTTTTCACTCTCTTTATCTCTGACCAGAACGGCGACCTCTTGGGTAAATCCAGCTGCTGACAGGCTTTGGGCAAGACCGCCTCCATAATGTCCGGTAGCACCGGTAATTAAAAATTTTTGTGACATCTATAAATATTTATGAAATTAAGTATATTTTAGTATTTTAGTTACTTTTGGTAACCAAAGGTGCAGTGATTTTGACTTTTACACAAGAGCTTACAAGATGTACACTCGGTTACCTGCAGGTAAGTATTGTTGACAACCATAATCTTAGAATGGAAAATAAATTAAAAAAATATGGCAGCCCTGATCAATGTCCGGTTCGCAACGTCTTAGATCGTTTTGGCGACAAATGGTCGATGTTGGTCTTGCTTCTCCTGGCAGAATATGATACTTTGCGGTTTAATGAGATCCAGCGATGCATTGGTACCATTAGCCAAAAGATGCTGGCTACTACCTTAAAAAGTCTGGAAAATGATGGTCTTGTAAAAAGAAAACTCTACCCCCAGGTACCACCCAGAGTAGATTACTCATTGACCAGCCGCGGCCAAAGTTTAATCCCCCATCTACATGGCCTGGTTTTGTGGGCTGACGAACACATGAAAGACATTAAAAAATCGCGTATAAAAGCAGAAAAAATAGCCTGAAGCTTGGATTCAAATGTTCGGTTTCAATAACAAACAGAATTTTTTCGTCACGCAAAGGAAAAGAAAACATGATGGCCCATATCAAAAAAATAGAAGCAGGGATGCTCAACACGAGGAAGTTAATAAAAGGCTCTATTGGGAGTCCAGCATTTTACATCTGGCTACTTGTTTTAGCCCTTCCCATTTCAATGAATGCCCAACAAGTTGATTTTAATGCCCTACCGCTTGATTTTATTTACGACACCCAACAATATCCCTCTACCATTGCAGATGTTGACGGCGATGGCAGAGAAGAGCTGGTAAGGTTTAATAATGGTGGTGTATTTATCGATTTTTTTCCTCTTAGCGGGGGGCGATATACACGCCACCTTCCTCTTAACATCCAGCACCCTCCCAAATGGAGTGTTTGTGGCGGTGATGTAGATAATAACGGACTGATAGATTTTGTTTTTGGCAGCGATCAAAAGGCGGTGGTATTACAACAAAATGCCCGTGGATACATTGAATATCCTTTGACCGGCAACCTTGTGAGTCAAAGGTCGAATCTGGTAGATGGAGATGGGGATGGCGATCTGGATCTATTTGTGTGTAATGATGAAGGAGAAAATTTTTATTATGAAAATGATGGTACCGGCCATTTCACCAAAAGCACTGCCTTGTCAGACCTGACTGTCCTTGCCGGTAATTATTCTTCTATCTGGACCGATGTCAATGGTGACCGATTGTTGGATCTTTACATCAGCAAATGTTTTGGCAATGTGCCACCCTCCGATGATCGCAGGAAAAATCTACTTTACATCAACAAAGGCAATGACCATTTTGAAGAGCTCGGACAACAGAGTGGCGTTGACGATACCGCCCAAAGCTGGACAAGTGCCGTAGAAGATTTTGACAATGATGGCGACATGGACCTCTATGTACTCAATCACGACCAGGCCTGCAGGCTGTACCGCAACAATGGTGATGGTAGTTTTACAGATGTGATTGCTACTTCCGGTTTAAATGCTCTTGACTACACTGCCTTTGAAGTTGTTACCGGCGACTTCAACAACGACGGTTTTTGCGATGTATTGACCGATCAGCAGCAAGCCTTATTTTTAGGTAACGGAGACCTTACCTTTGCAGCAGCACCGGGACCCGCCAAAGCTGGAGCCGTAGGTGATCTCAACAATGATGGGTTTTTGGATGTGTTTAAAGGAAGGACCCTGTTTGAAAACACAAAAAACAACAATCACTGGATCCGATTTTGGTTAAACGGCATACAAAGCAATAAGCAGGGTATTGGGGCCAGCATCAGGGTCTATAAAGCCGGAAACACCCAAACCAGAGAGCTCAGGTCGGGACAAGGTTATGCGGCTATGTCGAGTCTGAACATCCATTTCGGACTCGGCAGCGAAACCAAAATTGACAGCGCAAAAGTTTTTTGGCCATCCGGCATCACTACCACAGTATCGAATCTTTTGGCAGATGCAAGCTACGAAATAACTGAATGTGAGGGCTTGTCTGCAGCCTCCAACCCTGAAGTAAGAGACAGCCTAATTTGCCAATCGAGCCTGACCCTAAGCGCTCCTAATTTACCCGGAAAGTGGCTATGGTCTAATGGCGATACCACCGCTATGACAACTATAAATACAGCTGGGAATTACACTGCCTATCACCAGGAAATCGGTAGCTGCTGGAAAGCACTGATCCGATATCGGATTCAATTAGAAAATCATAATCCTCCTGTGTTTTTGCGGGATTCTATCCTAACAACTCAATGTTTCGGAAGTGAAGTCAGGCTACCCTATTATACCGAAAGCGACATCCTATCCTCTCAAAACTGGGATGGTAAAAAATATTTGTACGCAGATCAAGAGGGCAGATACACCATCGAAAAATCACTGAGTTGTGTACCAGGTCAGATACTTGCTGATAGTATTTATATTTCATTTTTAAAACCAAACAAACCCACGGTAGATTCTACCCATTGGACACAGGACTCAGTAACTTTTTTTAGCTCCGATCCCAACACGATATGGTATCAGGATGATCAAACCAACCAACCACTGGCCTATGGGCCTTCGTATACCGGCTCAATCCCATTTTTATTCAATAAAGTATTTCTGGAAGCTTTTCAATCATTGCCCTACCCTGTTGAACGAGGTGGCAGGATAAATGCTGATGGTGCATCTGCAACATTTCCTAATAAAAGCCTGTTTTTTAGCATCAAGGAAGATCTGATCCTTCACAGTGTAGATATGTATGTATTAAAAAAGGAGGATGAAGGTAGCCGCAGAATTACAATCACAAAAGGGGATGGAGCCTTGTTTGCTGAATTTACTCCAGATTTAAAAGAAGGAAAAAACAAAGTAGAAATAAAGGTGACATTGCCCAAAGGTCAATACCAATTGAACTGCGACCGAAGTGATCAGACTATGAATGCCGGAGATTATAATTATCCTTACCCGCTAGCTAATCTCGGCAGCATTGATTCCTGTTCGGGAAATGTCAATTTTTATCCTTATTTCTACAATTGGCAGTTTTCCAGCCTACCCCAGCTATGCCGATCAGAAAGAAACATTTATATCTGGTTGTCCACCCAGGATGAGCAACAAAGGGATGAAATATTTATGTACCCAAATCCCGCATCTGATAAAATTTACCTTGGTGGTAAAGTCCAAAGTATAATCGCGTTTACTATTTTTCAAATGGACGGAAAAATCATGACCAGGGGTGATCAGATTGAAAATGATGGCATAGCTGTAGACCATCTTTTGCCTGGCATTTATGCCATACAACTCAAAACAGATAAAAAAGAGAGCATCAAAAAAATGATCATTATTGTAAAATAATATCAATATTTTATACATAAATATTTTTCATAATACATATATGTATTATTTTGATAATGTGTTATTAATATATAACATATTGTTTATATTTAACAACATTACAGAATTTTATTTTTGAGCCTTGCTTTGCTGCTACAGCTATATTTTGTGCATTTTCAGTCACAAAAGGCTTGTTTACTTCTTTTTCCATTGTAATTTAGTTGCTAAACTGGCAAAAACCCAACTGTGATAAAACAATCGGTCAAAATTTTGAAAAATATCAAAATCTTTGGATGGATTTTAATTTTCCTGTTTATGGCCTCCACCAAGGCATATGCCCAACCCCATTGTAAAATCCTTATCTTCCTTTTTCCCGACTTGTGTGACCCCGGACAAATCACTTTAGAAACAGTTGTTTTTGGCAATGCCACCCCACCCTATAGCTATGCCTGGTCGACTGGTGAAACCACTCCTACAATATCCGTCCCTAATGCCAATGGTACCTACTCTGTAACACTTACCGATGGTGTAGGCTGCATGGCAGAGCATTTAGTCAACATTGACATTGCCAATTACACTTATTACATTCAAGCTTACAATCTTTGCCCAGGCGAAGATATCAACCTCATTGTAGAATGGAATGGCTATGAAGAGCCCACCAATGCCCAATATGAATGGTCTACAGGAGAAACAACCACATTTATTACCACACCAAATCCCGGCTTTTATGAAGTAACAGTGACCGACCCGGCAACCGGCTGCTCTCAAGTACTAAGCACCAATGTGGTGCAATTACCGGGTCCTGATGTAGAAATTACCGGACCTTTGACCATCTGTACCGGAGAGACCATCACTTTAACAGCTTCTGGCGGTCCGTTTAATGGTATCTCATGGGCACCCGGAGGAGAAACCACCGAAAGCATAGATGTGACGACACCTGGTTCTTATGACGTTACTGTCATTAGTGACAACTCTTGTGTTGACCACGATACCGTAATTGTAATATCAAGTGGGGTATTGCCCCAGGTCAATGGCCCTCTCAATCTTTGCAATGGACAAAATGGTACACTAATCCTACTCAATGCGGCTGAATTTGTGGATATACAGTGGTCGACAGGCGACAATACCCCAACCACCATTGTCAGTGCTCCCGGCACGTATGTAGTAACGGTTACGGATCCTAATGGATGTATGGCGGAGGGGTATGGAGAAGTATTTAGCGGTATTCTTGACATTACAGGCACCGCATTTTCGGTTACCTCCTGCTCTCCTGCCAATGGCAGCATAGATCTTACAGTTTTAACACCCGGAAGCTACACTTTCAACTGGAGCAATGGCGCCACTACAGAAGACATCAACGGTTTGTCACAGGGCACTTATAGTGTCACTGTTTCTGATGCAACTGGTTGCTCGGCGGAATCAAGTTTTGTGGTGGACGCCAATATTCAATTGCCCACACTATCAGCCTCTACGGTTGCAACCGTATGCACACTTAGCATAGGGAGCATCACCCTTATGGTGGATCCACCAGGAAGTTATGCCTATAATTGGTCTAATGGTGCAACAACCCAAAATCTGAGTAATCTAGCAGAAGGAACTTATTCTGTCACTGTAACTGACGCAGTAGGGTGCACCAATTCTCTTCAAATAAATGTAATTGCAATCTCCCAAGCCATTGGAGTCACCAACGTAATTGCTCAAAACAACACCTCTTGTGGCACTCCCAACGGTAGCCTGGAAGCCATCATGGCTAGTCCGGGAACTTACAGTTTTTTATGGTCCAATGGTGCCACTACCCAAACCATCACCAATTTGCCAGCCGGCCTTTATACAGTAACAGCAACAGATCCTGCAGGATGTACGGCTAGTTCCGGGAATAACATACTGAATGATATAATGCCTCCCATATTGACCTTAAATCCGCTCCCTGCCATTTGTGCCAATCCCTTTGGCAACATCAATTCAAATGTAAGTCCTGCGGGCAACTATACCTATCTCTGGTCTTCGGGCCAAACAACGTCCAATCTTACAGATGTACCCCCTGGCACCTATTCATTGACGGTAACAGACGAAAATGGCTG